>DASWTB010000153.1:0-6942 GCA_036402315.1 Pseudoduganella sp.
CATCGTGAATACGCAATCGACCTGATGCAGTACTTGCAGTCCAAGGAGCGAAACCAGTCGAGGTATCGGTGGGGGTTTTTCCTGCGTTATGTGCCGACTGTATTCAAAGTAGGCAAGGCCAGGGAGTCCACCGTCAAACAACTGGGCAAACTGCTGCAAGATTGATAATCTTGAGCATTTAGCACATCAAAGCCTATGCGCCTTCGTCTTTTCGTCGCCATCCCGGTACTCCTGCTCAGTCTTTGTGCGCATGCAGGAGTCGACGCGGTCAGTGTGGACCGGTCCATTTCTGGCAAAAGTGAGCATCCTGTCGCCACAGTCCCTGCGAAGGTCGGCACCTATCCCGGCTTTGTCAGCTCTGGGGCCGGGTATTTCTATGATGATGTTCTTGAGTACCGCGTTTGGCTCAATCCCGAGAATGGTGCGGAGAAAAAGAAAGGCGGAAGCGATTACTTCGTAGCCTTTGCGCAGTACGAACATGCATTGGAATTTTCCAGGAGATCGAAGGGGGCCGAAAAGCCACTTGTGCTCATTCGGCAGTTGAAGCACGTGAATGAACCACGTCCAGGCGTGTTTGAAGTCGTGAGCGGTGAGCGCCTGACCGAGTGGCAGGTCCAGTGGTTGGCCGGCGCAAAACGCACTCCCGGCGCCATCGAAAAATTCATGGCTGAGCACAAGAAATGAGTGCCAGCCCGTCTTGTCATCGGGTGCATTTGCTATACCCGTGTGATCCATTCAACAAGTCTGCGGTTGACGAAGCCTACGCTGAGGAGTTTGCCGCCGTTGTTGCGGTCGGCCTTTCTTGCTCGCTGTTCTCGTTTGAAGATTTTGAGTGCGGTACTTTGCGTGCCAGGCCGTCGCTTCCGGTTGGGGCGGATGTAGTTTATAGAGGATGGATGATGACGCCCGAGGCGTATGCGCGACTGGTTGACGGCGTTGCTGCGAGTGGCGCGCGCATGAAGACAAAGGCCATCGAGTACCGTCGATGTCACTACCTCCCAGAGTGGTATGCGCTTTGTGAAGCCTGGACGCCAGAAACCGTGGTGGCCGAAAGGAACGCAGATTTTGTAAAGCTATTGCATGGCAAAAATTGGCCTGCCTATTTCGTCAAGGACTACGTCAAATCGCTCACTACCCAACGTGGGTCAGTCTCGGAATCGCCTGAAGGCATCGCTGACCTGGTCGCCTTGATCGAGCAATACCGTGGTTCGGTCGAAGGCGGTGTTTGCATTCGAAAATTTGAGCAACTTCATCCAGAAACAGAAGAGCGTTACTTCGTGCTAGACCAGAAAGCGTTCTCAAGGGATGGCAACGTACCATCCCTCGTTGCTGAAATCGCGGAGCGAATTTCCAGCCCCTTCTTTTCGGTTGATACCGTGATTGATACTAATGGCCGGATGAGGTTGATTGAACTGGGCGACGGGCAGGTGTCTGATAGGAAAAAATGGAGTCCCGATCAATTTGCGGTGATGCTGCAAAGCCAGCTATAGAGCCGGCAGGTTTGTCGATTCGGTCGTCAGTCTTTCGTCGTCAATCATGATTGGGCCACTAAGAGCGCCCCGATTGAATCCAATACCTTCAGGAGATTACGATGACTCACACCATTACCGCATTCGAACGCTCGCCCGATGGCGGCATGGGCTTGGCCCGCGATACGCGCGTTCGCTGGGCGTTTGAAGAAGTGGGGCAGCCGTATGAGGTGCGACCAGTTTCGTTTGCCGCGATGAAGGAGCCGGCGCACTTGGCGCTGCATCCGTTCGGGCAGATTCCAACTTATGAGGAAGGCGATCTAGTGCTGTTCGAGTCGGGTGCGATTATTTTTCATATCGCGTCACGCTATCCTGGCCTGCTGCCGGAAGACTCCAACGCGCGAGCCCGGGCGATTACCTGGATGTTTGCGGCACTGAACACGGTCGAGCCGCCGATCCTCGAAATCGTCATCGCTAAATTCCAGGAAGGGGATAAGCCCTGGAGCAAGGAGCGCTTGCCTCTGATCGCGGATCGCATTCGCCAGCGGCTGGGTCAACTCTCCGCGCGCCTGGGTGAGGCGGAATGGCTGGATGACGAGTTCAGTGCGGGCGACCTGGTGATGATCTCGGTGCTGCTCCGGGCAAGGCCTTCGGGTATCCTGAACGAGTTTCCGCGCCTTGCAGCATATGTCGCCCGTGGTGAAGCCCGGCCGGCATACAAGCGCGCCTTTGCGGCACAATTGGCGTTCAACACTGCCGAGCCAGCACCTGGCTGACGGTGCTATTCTTCGAACATGGATCGGATCACATATGTACGCGCTGCCCGAACTTGATGAACAAATCCTGCAGCCAGGCGTAAAAGGCCTGCCTATCGTTGAGCCGCTGCGCCAGCACATGATCGGCGCCCAGCACTGGAACGTGCTGGCGGCGGATACGAGCTTGCCGGTGGCGGTGCTCAAGGCCTCAGCGCTGCAGCATAACCTGGCGTGGATGCGCGGCTTCTGCGAGCGCCACGGCGTCCTGCTGGCGCCGCACGGCAAAACCACCATGAGCCCGCAGCTGTTCGCGGCGCAGATCGAGAACGGGGCCTGGGGCATCACGCTGGCCACCATCCCGCAGGTGCAGATTGCGGCGCGCTATGGCGTGCGGCGCGTGATCCTGGCCAATGAGCTGGTGGCGCCTGCGGACATCCGCGCGGTGCTGCACTTGATGAAGGAGGATCACAGCTTCGAATTTTTCGCACTGGTCGATTCGTTGCAAGGCGTCGAACGGCTGTCGCGCGCCGTGCAAGACTTTGGCCTTGCGCGGCCACTGCCGCTGCTGGTTGAGCTGGGTATGAAGGGCAAGCGCGCCGGTTGCCGCGAGGCGGAGGAGGTCATGGCCGTGGCACGCGCCATCGCTGCCGCACCAGGCCTGCAGCTCGCAGGGGTTGAAGGCTATGAGGGACTGGTGGTGACCGAAAACCGCGCGGCGGATGTCGAGGTGGTCAACGGATTCTTGCAGCGCATGACGGAAATGGTGAAGGCCGCCGCGGCGGAAGGCTTGTTTGGTGGCGAACATGTGATCATCTCCGCCGGCGGCTCGGCCTATTTCGACCGCGTGGCGCGCGAGTTTTCCGGACTGGCGGTGCAAGGCAAGAAAGTGCTGCCGATCCTGCGCAGTGGCTGCTACCTGACGAACGATCATGGCTACTACGGTGGTTTGACCAGCGAGCTGGCAAGCCGCGAGGGAAAGGCTGCGGGGGAGGGTTTGCGCCCTGCGCTGGAGGTCTGGACCATCGTGCTGTCGCGCCCCGAGCCGAACCTGGCAATCCTTGCCATGGGCAAGCGGGACGCCTCGCACGACCTGGGCCTGCCGCGAGCGATTGCGGCGCACCGGCCCGAAGCCGGCGGCCAGCCGCTGACGCTCCCCGAAGGTGCGGTAATCGACAAAATGAACGACCAGCATGCCTACCTGCGCTGGCCGGAGGGCGTCGAAGCCGACCTGCAAGTGGGCGACCTGGTCGGCTGCGGCATCTCTCACCCCTGCACCACCTTTGACAAATGGCCCCTGATGCTGGTTGTGGATGACACGTACAACGTCCTCCAGGCCATCAATACCTTCTTCTGAGCGGTTACAATCTTGGCTTCACGCATAGAGGATAGCCATGCCCGACGCCTTGCCACACCTGTTCCCGCCAATCCAGCCCCGCAATAGCGGCATGTTGGCTGTCGATGACATCCATACAATTTATTGGGAAGAGGTGGGCAACCCGAACGGCATCCCGGTCGTCTTCTTCCATGGCGGCCCGGGTGCCGGCATGTCGCCGCAACACCGCCGCTTTTTCAACCCGGAGCACTACCGGGTCATCCTGTTCGACCAGCGCGGCGCCGGCAAGTCGACCCCGCTGGGCGAAGTGCGCAACAACACCACCAAGCTCCTGATTGAGGACATCGAGCGCCTGCGTACCCTGTTCGGCATCGAAAAATGGCTGGTCTTCGGCGGTTCCTGGGGCTCCACCCTGGCGCTGGCTTACGGTCAGGCCCACCCGGAGCGCTGCCTGGGTTTCGTCCTGCGCGGCATTTTCCTCTGCACGCAGAAGGAAATCGACTGGTTCCTGCAAGGCTCCGAATGGTTCCACCCCGAGGTGTACGACGAATTTGTCGCCCCCATCCCGGCCGAAGAACGCGGCAACCTGCTGCAAGCCTACGTCAAGCGCATCATGGACCCGAGCCCGGACGTGCACTGGCCCGCCGTACGCGCCTGGAGCAAGTTCGAAGGCCGCCGCGTCTTCCTGCTGCCGCAGCCGGACGAACCGCCGTCGGATTCCCTCGACCTGGGCGTCGGCCGCATGGAATCGCATTACATGGCCAACCTGGGCTTCTTCACTGACGGCCAGCTCCTATCCAACGTCTCGCGCATCGCCCACCTGCCAGCGGTGATCGTGCAGGGCCGCTATGACGTGATCTGCCCGCCGGTATCGGCCTGGCGCCTGCAGCAGGCCTGGGGCGCCAATGCGGTGATGAAGATGATTCCTGATGCAGGCCACGGCGCCATGGAGCAGGGCATCAGCCGCGCCCTCGTCAACGCAACCGAACAATTCCGTCAGCAAGGACGTTTCGCATAATGAATCTGCAACTCGGCGATATTGCCCATATCATCCAGCTCGCGATTGCCCCGGTTTTCATGCTGTCCACGGTCTGCACCAACCTGCTGGTGCTGCTGAACCGCCTGGCCCGCATCATCGACCGTTCGCGCGTGCTGGAAGAACGGCTGGATGTCGCCTATAACGACACCTACATCAACGAGCTGGACATCCTGTATCGCCGCTCGCACCTGATCAACGTTGCCATTGCGCTGTGTACCGCCTGCGGCCTGTTCGTCTGCCTGGTGGTGGCCCTGCTGTTCGTCGGCGACGCCACCAACGTCCCGCTGGACAAATACATCGCCGGCCTGTTCATCGCAGCGATGGTCTGCCTGATCGGCAATTTCGGCTACCTGCTGCGCGAAATCTTCATCGCCTCGACGTTTATGCGTGCCCACCGCCACGTGCGGCACATCGAAAGAAATCCAAACTAAGAATCATCATGCACGATTACAAACGCCCACCTACGCTGCACCGCTACGGCCCGCGCAGCGAACTCGAACAAGCCTTGAAGGACGGCCAGTTCGTGCTGCGCCCTGTGGGCAGCTTCCTGACCCTGAGCTTCTCGCAAGCCTGGAACCGCGACCTGTTCGATCACTTCGGCGCCGACAGCTGCCTGGTGATCCACAACACCGAGGAATTCGGTGAGCGCATCCACCGTGCCGTCCAGCGAACGCTGCCAAATTGGGCCGGCATCGATGGCGCCGTCGAATACGGCGGCCGCGCCGCCCTGGGCGCCGCCTTTACCAAGACGCGTGAAGATGCGGTTGAGAAAGAATGGCAGTTCGCCTGGCGCTCGATGCAGACTGCCTCGACCATGAACCCGGTGGTGATCCGTATCGGCAGCCTTGAGAATTTTGCGGAAGTGCGCGACCGCGACCACTACACGGCCTAAGCCATAGCTTAAGGAACGCTGGGCACTCCGCCCATGCCGCGTGCCAGCTCGGACTGTTTCGGCAGCGCCGGCTGGCGCTCGAGATGTGCCAGCACCGCATTCATCATGCGTTCGATATCACCGCGGATGATGTTGGTGCCAAGCAGGCCCGGCACGTAGAAGTTGGGCATCAGGCGCCCGGTGTACACCACGCGGGTGCCGCCGGTCTCCGGAATGGGAATCAATTCCCAGCGCGCCTCGTAATGTTTCATATCCCCCGAGACCAGGGCGATGTCGATCGACGACATCGGCTGTTCCGTTGCACGCACGATAAGATGGATGGAGCGCGACATGAACAGGAAGCGGGCCGTTCCAAATTGCTCAATGATGACTTCGTTGCCATTGCGGGAAAGCACCCGGCACGACGCCATGTCGGGCACGAATTCTTCCATGCGGTCATAGGTGGTGAGGGTGCGCCAGACAGTTGGCAGCGATGCATGAACAGTGCCGCTGGCGCTCACTTCATAGAGTTGCTGCGCGTCTGTCTTCACCCGGTTCACGGATACTTCCAGCTTCGGAACTTCCAAACGGGCCGCCTGTCCCGCGCCAAAGGCGGGCGCGGTAAAACCGAGGAACAGTACTAATAACAGTCGCTTCATGCTACCAGCGTAAGGTAACTGGTGGCAGAATACAAGCGCCGCGCGCTTCCATCGTTAGACAGCGCACTGAACTCCCGCCTTTCCGCCATGACCACGAATTTCCCTCATCTTCTTTCGCCCCTCGACCTGGGTTTTACCACCCTGCGCAACCGCGTCATCATGGGTTCCATGCACACGGGGCTGGAAGACCGCTTCTTCAATTATGACAAGCTGGCCGCCTTCTACCGCGAGCGCGCCAGGGGCGGTGTGGGCATGATTGTTACCGGCGGGATCTCGCCGAACCGCCAGGGCTGGCTGCTGCCATTCGGCGGCACCATGAACTTCATCGGCGACGTCTTCAACCACCGCAAGCTGACCAGCGCCGTGCACGAGGAGGGCGGCAAGATCCTGATGCAGATCCTGCATGCAGGGCGCTATGGCTACCAGCCGTTTGCCGTGTCGGCGTCGGACAAGAAATCGCCGATCTCGCCCTTCAAGCCGAAGGCGCTGACGGAAGGCGGCATCGAATCCACCATCAAGGCCTACGTGCGCGCCGCCAAGCTGGCGCAGAAGGCCGGCTACGACGGCGTGGAGGTGATGGGCAGCGAAGGCTACCTGCTGAACCAGTTCCTGTGCGCCCGCACCAACCTGCGCACCGACCGCTGGGGCGGCAGCATCGAGAACCGCATGCGCCTTCCGGTGGAAATCGTGCGCCGCATGCGCGATGCAGTCGGCCGCGACTTCATCATCATGTACCGGCACTCGCTGCTGGATCTGGTGGATGGCGGCAATACCTGGGAGGAGGTGGTGACTGTCGCCAAGGCCTTGCAGCACGCC
>DASWTB010000154.1:0-1757 GCA_036402315.1 Pseudoduganella sp.
GCAGGCCATGCGCAGCGCGCGGCGCGGTGCATCCATGCTTCGGCAGAGCGCCGGCTGCAAGCGCGCGACCCACAGGGCGCGCCTGGCCGTTGGCCGTTCCACGCATGCGCCATCTGCGCGCCGCCGTGCTGCCGCACTGCCGCACTGCCCGGCATTGAAATCCCGTGCCGGTGTTGTCTTACCGCAGTTCTGTAGTCCAGCAGTATTTGTTCCCAACCAAAGGAGTTAGTCATGCAAAACCTGACCACCATGCTCAAGCAATTCATCCGCGACGAAGAGGGCGTGACGGCCATTGAATATGGCCTGATTGCTGCGCTCATTGCAGTCGTCATCATCATTGCCGTCAGGACCGTCGGCACGCAACTGGATATTACGTTCGACAAGATTGCCGAAGAACTCACGGCGGCCAACGCCGCCGGCGGCGCTGGCGGTCAATAATTGATACGCAAAGGGCGCGCACGTAATGCCGTTCTCCAGGGACCGGCAATGCGGTGCGCCCGCGCATCAAGCCATCACATCACTAGTGACACCGGAGACGCCAATGTCGAAGTTCCTCGCTAAGTTGCAGGACCTCCTACAAGACGATAGAGGCGTCTCCTCCATCGAATATGCGTTTCTCGGGATCATGATCGCAATGGCCATCCTCAGCTCCGTCATAGCGGTCAGTGATGCCGTGAAATCGATGTACGAAATGATCGCCTCCAATATGCCCTGACGCATCCGGACGACGTTACCCCGAGCACCAACCACTACCAACTGATAACGCCATGCAAGCCGCAACTGCCCTCGCTCCCCTCGTCGGCCCTGCCACGATCGGCATCGTGCTGACAGCCGCGGCTATCGATCTGGACCGGCGCCGTATTCCCAACTGGCTGACCTTTGGCGCCTGGATCGCCGCGCTGCCCGTGCAGATGGCAATTCACGGCGTCGCCACCGGCTCGCTTGCGTGGCTCTATGGCTGGCTGGTGGGCCTGGCACTGTTTCTACCCTTTTACCTTCTACGCGGCATGGCTGCCGGTGACGTCAAGTTGCTGGCCACCGTCGGCGCCTGGCTTGGTGTCAGCATGGTACTGAAGATCGCGCTTGCGACCTGCGTGATCGGCGGCGTCTGGGCCCTGGCGTTGCTTCTCGTCACAAGACAGACCCTCGCGACCCTCTCAAGAGTCGGCCACATGCTGAGAGTAGCCATTCAACGCGGCGCGAGACCGGTGCAGCCCGAAGCTGAAGCATCCGCTGGCTCCATACCCTACGGCGTAGCCATCGCCGCAGGCACGCTGGCCATGCTCTTTGCCGGCACATGACACAGAGAACATAACCGCGCCTGCCAGCGGCAGGCACCGTGAAGAACGAGAACGCACAGAACAGCGAACGGGGGAAAGCGATGATCGAGCACCACGACACAGGCCATGCACCACGGCTCCTCGAGCCGGTGGCGGGGCCAAGGAATGCCCATGCCGACCATGGCACGCTGCCGCTGCCGCCCTGGCATGTACTGCCCCGGAGCATCGCCGATACCGGGCTCGAGATCGCGCAGCTGCTGAGCCTGCTGCTGAAGGCCGCCTACCTGCACCGCAGCGTCACGCTGGCGGTGCTGACTGAAACGATGAAGCTGCCCGCCACCGTGGTCAACGAGATTGCCGCCGTGGCCGTACGCGAGCGTTTGCTGGAGGTCGCGCACCGGGGCGCCAGCGACCTGGACGTGCGCTTCCGCCTGACCGATGCGGGCTATGCGCGCGCGGCGGAGGCGACGGCGCGGT
>DASWTB010000155.1:0-41131 GCA_036402315.1 Pseudoduganella sp.
ACTTTGGCACCATTACCCTTGAACTGGCCGGCGCGCAGCGCAATATCAAGATCAATATGCAGGGCAGGGCGCGTTTATGCGATCCCGCCCTGGAACCGGCAAGCTGCGCAAGCATATGAATATCAACAGCGACCTCGAAGGCATGAAGCTGGCCCTGCAATGGGCTGAAAAAGGTCTGTTCACCACTTCCCCGAATCCACGGATTGGCTGCGTGATCGTGCGTGACGGCGTAGTGATTGGCGAGGGCGTGACGCAAGCCGCCGGCCAGGACCACGCCGAAATCCAGGCATTGAAGGACGCCAAGCGCCGTGGCCACGACGTGCGCGGCGCCACCGCCTACGTCACGCTGGAGCCGTGCAGCCACCACGGCCGCACGCCGCCCTGTGCCGATGCGCTGGTGCGTGAAGGCCTGGGCCGCGTCGTCGCGGCGATGGAAGACCCGAACCCGCTGGTAGCCGGCAATGGCATGGCGCGCTTGTCCGCCGCCGGGATCGAAGTCGCCAGCGGCCTGCTGGCCGAGCAGGCCCATGAAATGAATATCGGCTTCTTCCACCGCATGCGACACGGACTGCCGTGGGTGCGCATGAAGACTGCCGCCAGCCTGGATGGCATGACGGCCCTGCACAACGGCCAAAGCCAGTGGATTACCGGTCCCGAAGCGCGCGCCGACGGCCACGCCTGGCGTGCCCGCGCCTGCGCCATCCTGACCGGCATCGGCACCGTCAAAGCCGATGATCCGCAATTGAATGTGCGCGCCGTCGAAACGCCGCGCCAGCCGCGCCGCATCGTGGTCGACAGCAAGCTGGAAATCAGCCCGCAAGCGCGCGTGCTGGAAGGAGGCGGCACCTGGATCATTGCCGCCGCCCACCACCCGGAGAAGGAAGCAATCCTGCGCGACAAGGGCGCTGAGATCATCGTCCTGCCCAACGCTCATGGCAAAGTTGATTTGCCGGAGCTGATGCGCGAGCTGGGCCGCCGCCAGATCAACGAACTGCACGTTGAGGCGGGAGGCAAGCTGAATGGCTCCATGATCCGCGAAGGCTGCGTCAACGAGCTGCTGGTCTATCTCGCGCCAACCCTGCTGGGCGACGCGCAAGGCATGTTCGCCCTGCCGGCGCTGACTGAGCTCAGCGGCAAGCACAGCCTGAGATTCCACGAGGTTAAGCAAGTCGGCGCCGATTTGCGTATCCTTGCCCGATTCAACTCTCATTAAAGATCACTATGTTTACTGGAATCGTAGCCGCAGTCGGCAAAATCAAAACCGTAACCCCGCTTGAAGGCGGCGCTGACGCAGGCGTGCGCCTGGACGTGGACGCGGGCGGCCTGCCGATGGCCGACGTTGGCCTTGGCGATTCCATCGCCCTGAACGGCGCCTGCATGACCGTGGTGGAGAAGACCGCCACCGGTTTCACTGTCGACGTTTCGCGCGAAAGCCTGAACAAGACCGTAGGCCTGGACACCACAACGGAAGTGAACCTTGAAAAGGCGCTGACCCTGGCTGAGCGCCTGGGCGGCCATCTGGTCTCCGGCCACGTCGATGGCCTGGGCGTGGTGCGCAAGTTCGAGCCGGTCGGCGAATCGCACGAACTGGTTATCGAAGCCCCGCGCGACCTGGCGAAATACCTGGCTTACAAAGGTTCGGTAGTGGTGAACGGCGTGTCGCTGACCGTCAACCGCGTCGAAGACAGCGCCACCGGCTGCTCCTTCTCGATCAACCTGATCCCGCACACCATCCAGGTCACCACCCTGAAACACCTGAAAGCAGGCTCCAAGGTCAACCTGGAGATTGACCTGATTGCCCGCTATGTGGAACGTATGTTGTCGCTGAAGTCCTGATCAGGCTGGAGCGCGAGCAGCTGCGATGTAGGCCGGCAGTTCCGCGTTGATGCCCAGTTTTACCTGGCGGGTGAGGTCATCCGCCAGCACTTCTTCTTTCCCTTCGGCCAGCGCTGCGAAGATTTGCGCGGCGACTTCTTCCGGCTTGATCTTGTCGATCTCATAGCCTGCGGTCATGTCGGTATCCATATAGCCCATGTGGGCGCCCACCACTTTCGTGCCTTGTGCGGCCAGTTCGATGCGCAAGCCATTGGTCAGCGCCCAGGCGGCGGACTTCGACATGCTGTAGGTATTGGTCGGGCCCTGGCTGTACCAGGCAAGCACGGACAGGATGTTGACGATGGCGCCACCGCCGTTGGCTTTCAGCGTCGGGGCGAAGCCTTTGCTCAGCAGCATAGGGCCGATCACATTGGTTTCCAGTTCTGCGCGGGCCTGCTCCAGCGAATTGTCGGCCAGGATGCCACCGGCGCGAACGATGCCGGCATTATTGATCAGTACGGTCACGTCTTTGTATTCGCGGGTGACGGCGTCGATTTCGTCGTGCTTGGTCACGTCCAACTGGACCGGGATGATGCCAGGCAGGGTGACTGTTTTCGGGTCGCGGGCGGCGCCATAGACTTTTTTCGCGCCGGCAGCCAGGGCTGCTTTTGCCAGTTGCAGGCCGAGGCCACGGTTAGCGCCAGTGATGAATACGACGGAATCTTTGAGGTTCATGATGGTTTCCTTGAGGGTTAATGATGACGGTCGTCATCGAATGATTTAATAATAGTGGTCGCAATTAAAAAGTTCAAGGAAAAGTTTGAGGGGCGCGCGAAGCGCCCCGAAAAGGGACTACAGCAGGGTTGCGGTGAGGGTGATGTTGGTATTCAGGACTTTGGAGACCGGGCAGCCAACTTTTGCTTTATTGGCAAGCTCTTCGAACTTGGCCTTGTCGGCGCCTGGAATTTTGGCTTGCAGGTCGAGGTGGATAGCGCTGATCGCAAAGCCGTCCGCCACCTTGTCGAGCGTTACTTCGGCCCTGGTTTCCATCTTTTCGGCAGTAAAGCCTGCCTCGCCCAGGATCAGCGACAAGGCCATGGTGAAGCAGCCGGCATGCGCCGCGCCGATCAATTCTTCCGGATTGGTACCCGGCTTGCCTTCGAAACGGCTGGAAAATCCATACGGCGCTGCGCTCAGCGCACCGCTTGCAGTACTGATTGCCCCGCGCCCATCCTTGATGCCGCCAGTCCAGACGGCCGATCCGCTAGTCTTCATCGTTGCCTCCTTCAGGGTTGAAAAAGCAATTCAGTCTAGGCCAAAACCCCTAATGGCGGCGCTCAAGGGGGCGGAAGTGCGCCAAATCCTTTAAAATAGCGGGTTAACAAAGAAACGCTCTGTGCCTCACATCAAAGGAAAAAATATGTCCATTTCCAGCACCGAAGAAATCGTCGCCGAACTGCGCGCCGGTCGCATGGTGATCCTGGTCGATGAAGAAGACCGTGAAAATGAAGGCGACCTGGTGCTGGCCGCCGAACACGTCACGCCGGAAGCGATCAATTTCATGATCAAACACGCGCGCGGCCTGGTATGCCTGACCCTTACTGAAGAGCATTGCAACCAGCTCGACCTGACCATGATGACGGCCAAGAACGGCACTTCGTTCGGCACCAACTTTACCGTGTCGATCGAAGCGGCGGAGGGCGTCACTACCGGCATCTCGGCCGCTGACCGCGCCAAGACCATCCAGGTGGCCGTGGCCAAGGGCGCCAAGCCAAGCGACATCGTGCAGCCGGGCCACATCTTCCCGTTGCGTGCGGTGCCGGGTGGCGTGCTGATGCGCGCTGGCCATACCGAGGCGGGCTGCGACCTGACCGCGATGGCTGGCCTGATGCCGGCTTCCGTGATCTGCGAGATCATCAAGGATGACGGCACCATGGCGCGCCTGCCGGAGCTGTTGGAATTTGCCAAGGAACATGGCCTGAAGATCGGCACCATCGCCGACCTGATCCACTACCGCAGCCAGAACGAATGCATGGTAGAGCGCATTGCCGAACGTCCGCTGCGCACCGCGCACGGCGACTTCCGCATGATCGCTTTCCGCGACAAGCCAAGTGGTTCGGCCCACCTTGCCCTGGTGCATGGCGACATGGCGCCTGGCAAGGAATCCCTGGTGCGCGTGCACCAGCCGGTCTCGATACTGGACCTGCTGGAAACCGAAGCCACCACCCACTCCTGGAACGTGTCGTCCTCGCTGAAGGCGATCAAGTCGGCGGAGCAGGGCGTGATGGTGCTGCTGAACTGCGGCGAGACCGCGGAGCAGCTGTTCGGCCAACTGGAAGCGCTGGACAAGAACGTGCGTCCAACCGGCCGCGCCGCCAGCATGGACCTGCGCAGCTACGGCATTGGCGCGCAAATCCTGCGCGATGTGGGCGTGCACAAGATGCAGTTGCTGGCCAGCCCGCGCAAGATGCCTTCGATGACCGGCTTTAACCTTGAAGTCACCGGCTACATGGCCAAGCCTGCCGCCTGATCGAATAGACGCGGCATAATCCAATATCCTTAGAAAGAGGTACACCATGACCGTAGCAACCTACGAAACCAACCTGTCCGGCGAAAACCTGCGCATCGGCATCGTGCAAGCACGCTTCAACGAAGACGTTTGCCATGGCCTGCTGTCTGCCTGCCTGCAGGAGCTGAAGAACCTGGGCGTGGAAGATGAAGACATCCTGCACGTGACCGTTCCAGGCGCGCTGGAAGTACCGCTGGTGCTGCAAAAGATGGCCGAGTCCAACCAGTTCGACGCACTGGTCGCACTGGGCGCCGTGATCCGCGGCGAAACCTACCACTTCGAGCTGGTGTCCAATGAATCCGGCGCGGGCATCACCCGCGTGGGCCTGGACTACAGCATCCCTATCGCCAACGCCATTCTGACCACCGAAAACGACGAGCAGGCGGAAGTCCGCATGGCCGTCAAGGGCGCCGAAGCTGCCCGCTGCGCCGTGGAAATGGCCAACCTGTCGATCGCCCTGGAAGAACTGCACCAGGACCTGGGCGACGACGAGTAATTCAACAAGAAGGTAAGAAACATGACTGACAATATGACGCACGCTAACCCGAGCAAGAACCGCACGCCGCGCCACCGCGCACGTGAGTTCGCGCTGCAGGGCCTGTACCAGTGGCTGCTGAACAATGAAGAAGCGACCAAGGTCGTCAACAATATCCGCGGCGCCCATGGCTTCGACAAGGCGGACGGCGAATACTTTGCCGACCTGCTGCGCGGCACCATCAAGCAATCGGTCGAGCTGCGCGAAGTGTTCACGCCGCTGGTCGATCGCGGCATTGGCGAGCTGTCCCCGATCGAGCACGCGGTGCTGCTGATCGGCGCGTATGAGCTGAAGAACCACGTCGAGATTCCATACCGCGTCGTGATCAACGAAGCGGTGGAACTGACCAAGTCCTTCGGCGGCATCGATGGCCACAAATATGTGAACGGCGTGCTGGACAAGCTGGCCGCCCAACTGCGCGCCGACGAAGTCGCGGCCGACAAGAAGCGCTGATTCTTCACATCTGCTTCACGCCTTCGGGCGCAGCATGTCTCCTGGACCAGGGGGCGAAAAATGGGGTACGTCCCCATTTTTCGATTCCGTTTTCACCAGGAGAGATCAATGATCAAGCAATTCCTGCGCGCCGCCGCCTGGCTGGCCGCAACCATCGCCGTGCTGGCCGCCGCCGGCTACGCATACTTCCTCAGTTTTGAACTGGACCGGCAACCGCGCGCCAATCCGCAGGCGCGGCCGGCCGATCTGGCCTGGCTTGCCGCCGCACCCGCTGCGTCGCGCGGCCGGGTATTGGCGGTTGTGTCGAGTGCCGCGTACTTCCCGGATGGCCGCAAGAAGGCCGGCTACGAGCTGACGGAACTGGCCCGCGCCTATTACGTGTTCCAGGCCAGCGGGTATGAGGTCGACATTGCCTCGCCAACTGGCTGCCGGCCTCCCGAGCGCATCGATGCCGACGACATGGGCGATGCCGACTATGCCTTCCTCAACGATCCCGCCGCGCAACGCAAGCTGGGCGCCACCCTGCCGCTGGCCGGCATCGATCCGGCCCGCTACGCAGCGGTCTTCTTTGTCGGCGGCAAGGGCGCCATGTTCGATTTCCCGGGCAATGCCGACGTGGCGCGCATCGCATCGGCGATTGCTGCGCGCGGCGGCGTGGTGGGCGCGGTATGCCACGGCCCTGCCGCACTGCTCGGCGCACGCAGCCCGGATGGCGCCAGCCTGGTAGCCGGTCGCCGCATGACGGGCTTTTCGAATGATGAGGAATTGTTCCTGATGAAGGATGCCCGCCAGCGCCTGCCCTTCATGCTGGAGGATCGCGCCCGTGCTCTTGGGGCCCGCTTTGCCGCTGCGCCGAAGTACGTCGGCCATGTGGTGGTGGACGGGAAGCTGGTCACTGGCCAGAATCCCTGGTCCACCTGGGCCACGGCGGAGGCGATGGTGAACGCCATGGGCGTCGCCCCGGCCGCGCGGCCGCAAACGGCCGAAGAACGCAGTGCGCTGGCGCTGGCGGCGTATTACAACGGCGGCCTGGAGGCGGCGCGCGCAGAGCTCCGGCAGGGAACGGGCTTTGATAAGATGCTGGTGCTGATGCACGCCTTGGTGGCGGGCATGCAGGGCAGGGTGGCCGATGCTTTCCAGCTGCAGCGCCTCGCTAAAGGATAAGGATGCCGCTGACTATATTGGTCGTCGAAGACAATCAACTGCTGGCCCGCAACCTGGCCGATGCTTTCGGCGGCCAGGGCCATGCGGCGGACTTCGCAGCGAATGGCGAACATGGCTTGTCGCTGGCCATGGAGCACGCATACGACGTGCTGGTGCTGGACCTGGCCCTGCCGGGCATCGATGGGCTGGAGGTCTGCCGCCGGCTGCGCGCCCGCTTGCCGCGCCGCCTGCCGGTGCTGATGCTCACTGCGCGCGACACGCTGCAGGACAAGCTGCAAGGCTTTGGCGCCGGCGCCGACGATTACCTCGTCAAGCCGTTCGCCATGGAGGAGCTGCTGGCGCGCTGCCAGGCGCTGGCCCTGCGGCACCGGGATTTTGCGCTGGCGGTCGGCAGCCTGCGGATAGACCGGCGGGCGCAGGCGGTGACGCGCGCCGGCCAGCCGCTGCGGCTGCAGCCCGCCGGCTACCTGTTGTTGCTGGCGCTGGCCGAAGCACATCCGCGCGTGCTGACGCGCAGTGAACTGACGCAAGTGTTGTGGCATGACGACCCGCCGGACTCGGACGCATTGCGCAGCCACTTGTACCAGCTGCGGCAGGTGCTGGACAAGCCGTTCGCCCGGCCGATGCTGGTGACCGTGCATGGTGTCGGCTTTCGCCTGGACGCCGGCGCATGAAGGCGCCGCATAGCTTGCGCCGACGCCTCGCCTCGGCTTTTGCCCTGATTGCCCTGTGTACGGCGTTGTTGTTTTCCGCTTTCGCCGTGGTGTTCATGTATGCGCTGGAGGACGAGTTCTTTGCCGGCCTGCTGGCGCAGGAAACTGCACACCAGCAGGCTAGTTGGCAGGAATCGGCGGCGCTGGCTGCGCCGCTGCGTCCGTACGTCAGTGTGCATCGCAGCGTGGCAAGCCTGCCGCCGGACCTGCAGCGCCAGCCCGGCGTTGCGCGCGGCGGTGAGTTTTTCGGCGACAGTGGCCGACATTACCACGTGCGCCGGCTCGCCTTGCCCGGCGCGCCGGCGCAGCTGCTGGTGGCGGAAGTCAGCAGCGAACTGCTGGTCCGCCCGCGCTTGCCGCAGGTCCTGCTCTTGCTGGGCGGATCGATGCTGGCGATCCTGGTGCTGACGCTGGGCCTGGGCTATTGGCTGGCCTGGCGCGCCACGCGTCCGCTGCATGAACTGGCGCAACTGGCCGATGGCGCTGCTCCTGGACGACTGCCCCGGGGTTTCTCGGCAAGCTATCCGCACAACGAAATCGGCGCGCTGGCCTGCGCGCTTGACCAGGCCATGTCGCGTACGGCCGCCTTCATCGAGCGTGAGCAGCATTTCACGCGCGACGCCAGCCACGAATTGCGTACACCGCTGGCCGTCATCGAAGGGGCAGCCTACCTGCTGGCAGAACAGCCGATGCCGCCGCGCGCGGCGCAGCAGCTGCAGCGTATCCGCAGTGCGGCCACCCATATGGCGCAAACCGTCGATATCCTGCTGGCACTGGCGCGCGAGGATCTGGCGCCAGGGGCCGGCTCACCGGCGCCGGTACCGCCAGTGCCGCTGCTTCCGCTGGCCGAGAGCACCGTGGTGCAGCTGGCGCACCTGCTGGACGGTAAAGCCGTGAGTGTCGAAGTGGAGATCGGGCCGGGGGCGCATTTCTGCGTGCCGCAGCCGGCGCTTGCCATCGTGCTGTCGAATATTGTCGGCAACGCTTTCCAGCATACGCGCCAAGGCTGCGTGCGAATCGGCTTCGACGGCAAGAGCCTGTCGGTCAGCGATGAAGGGCCTGGCGTGGAAGAGGCCATCCGCACGCGATTGTTCGAGGCGGGCGTAAAGGGAGGCAACAGCAGCGGGCATGGGCTCGGGCTGTCGATTGCGCGGCGCCTGGCCGGGCGTATCGGCCTGGCGCTGGAGCTGGCGCCAGGCGCGCAAGGAGGCACGGTCGTCACGCTGGCGCCGCGCAAATGAAAAAGCCACCCGGAGGCGGCTTCGTGCGCCGGAGGGCGGCGGTCACAGGCCGGCCAGCTGCTCCGCACTGATTGGCTTGTCGGCCTGGGCCACGGTGGTTGGGGCTTCTTTCGCCTTGACCGGGGCAGGGGCGGCAGCAACCTGCTGCGGCGGGGTGATGTAAGGCACCTTCTTGCCGGCGGAGACTTGTTTCAGGCGGGAGTATTCCGCCATCACGCGCGAGCCATAGCCGTCATCGGTTTCGAAAGCGGCAGCGCCAACATAGTATTTCAGGCCGGCTTCAACGGAACCGCCCTTGGCCACGTAATCCTTCAGGATCATGGCGCCGACGCGGATGTTGGCTACCGGGTTCAATGCAGCCTGCACGCCACCCATGTCCTGGAATTTGTCGGTGTGGACCTTGGACATTACCTGCATCAGGCCCTGCGCGCCCATCGGGCTTTCTGCAAACGGGTTCAGGCCCGATTCGATTGCCATTACGGCCAGGATGAGCAGTGGATCCAGCTTGATTTCACGAGCGGTCAGGTAGGCGGTGGAAACCAGCATATTGGTCGCATCGCCCGCCACGCGGTAACGCTTGGACAGCCAGTTGGTGACGGCATCCTGCTGCTTCTTGGAGCCCACCAGGTCTTTGTCCTCTTCGCCAAGCTCGGTCTGTGTGGACGCGATGACCAAGCCTGCCGGACGTGCTGCCGGCGCTTCCATCAGCTCGGACAGCGGCGGTGCAACCACGACTTGTTGAGGCGCTGGCGGTTTGCCGCTCAAGGCGTGGGCCAGGTCGGCGGCCAGTTCGGGACGGGCAACCATGGCGCAAGCCATCACCAGTGCTGCGATACCAAGGAGGCTCAGCAAGGACTGAGCGGCGGTCAGCAGACCGCGTGCCGAAATGCTCTGCGCGGGAATCCACGCGGCGGGCTGGCGAGCCCACAGGCGGGCGCTATCAAGCAACCCATTGAATCGATTGTTCATCAGAACTCCCCTGAAATGTAAGAGTCAAAACGCGTCCCCGCCGCGTTGAAGCGCGGTCAATTCGACGTGCCATAGTCGTTACATCAGTGTTATCTTCGTCCACCGCCGCACAGGTCGCACGGGACTGGACGCCATCATTGTTTGCTAAAGCTGGCGGGTCTATGGGCCAGTTGCAACACAACTTTTTCCGGGAGGGAGGCAGACGCCTCGTGAAAAACACTCCTTAAAATGTCTGTGGAGCCCGGATACTCCGTGAATGTAATGAGTGACAACTTAGTTGGCATAAAGGCCATGTCCTCATCAGTTAGGTCAAATTGTAGGAGGGGTATTATACGACGTCAATACTAACACTTCCGTTCTTTATTACTTTTGAGTATGACTTTCCCGTGAACACATTGACAAAAACCAATAAAATCAACGGCTTGACTAAAAGTGCTCAGACGCCTCGTCCGGAGCAAAAAAATCGTAAAAAAATATGAAATATCGCGATCTCCGAGATTTTATTTCTCAGCTGCAAGCAATGGGCGAACTTAAGCGCACAAGCTTGCCTGTTTCACCACACCTTGAGATGACGGAGGTCTGCGACCGCACCCTGCGTGCCGGCGGACCAGCCATCCTGTTCGAAAAGCCGGCTGGTTTCGACATGCCGGTGCTGGGCAACCTGTTCGGCACCCCGCGCCGCGTGGCGCTGGGCATGGGGGCTGACGACGTCGGTGAGCTGCGCAAAATTGGCCATGTGCTGGCGCAGTTGAAAGAACCTGAGCCGCCCAAGGGCTTCAAGGACCTGATGGGCCTGGGTTCGCTGGTAAAAGCAGTGTGGGATATGTCGCCGAAAGAGATGCGCGGCGCGCCATGCCAGGAGATTGTGTGGGAAGGGAATGACGTGGACCTGGGCCGCCTGCCGATCCAGCATTGCTGGCCCGGCGACGTGGCGCCCCTTATTACATGGGGCCTTGTCATTACCAAGGGCCCTAACAAGAAGCGGCAGAACCTGGGCATCTATCGCCAGCAGGTACTGGGCCGTAACAAGGTCATCATGCGCTGGCTGGCGCATCGCGGCGGCGCGCTGGACTTCCGCGAGCATTGCATCAGGAATCCCGGCCAGCCTTATCCGGTTTGCGTGGCGCTGGGCGCCGACCCGGCAACCATCCTCGGCGCCGTGACGCCGGTGCCGGACAGCCTGTCGGAATATCAATTCGCGGGCCTGCTGCGCGGTAGCCGCACTGAGCTCGTGAAAGCCATCGGCAGCGAATTGCGCGTGCCGGCCTCGGCGGAGATCGTGCTGGAAGGGCATATCTATCCGGACGAGAACCATCCGTCGGGCTATGAGCATGGCCTGGAAGGTCCTTATGGCGACCACACTGGTTATTACAATGAGCAGGACTGGTTCCCGGTCTTCACTATCGACCGCATCACCATGCGGCGCGACCCGGTCTACCACTCCACTTATACAGGCAAACCGCCGGATGAACCGGCCGTGCTGGGCGTGGCGCTGAACGAGGTCTTCGTGCCGCTGCTGCAGAAGCAGTTCAGCGAGATCACCGACTTTTACCTGCCGCCGGAAGGCTGCAGCTACCGCATGGCCGTGGTGCAGATCCGCAAGCAGTACGCGGGCCATGCCAAACGCGTGATGTTCGGCGTGTGGAGCTTCCTGCGCCAGTTCATGTATACCAAGTTCATTATCGTGGTGGACGAGGACGTGAACATCCGCGACTGGAAGGAAGTGATCTGGGCGATAACAACCCGCGTCGACCCGACCCGCGACACTACGCTGGTCGACAATACGCCGATCGATTACCTGGATTTCGCTTCGCCGGTCAGTGGCCTGGGCAGCAAAATGGGCATCGATGCCACCAATAAATGGCCGGGTGAAACCAGCCGTGAATGGGGTACGACGATCACCATGACGCCCGAGGTGAAAGCCCGAGTGGATGATATTTGGCAGCAGCTAGGTTTATAGCCTATAATTGCGCCCGGGCGGGCCCCTGCGCATTGTGGCACGGTTAACCTGGTCAGGTCGGGAACGAAGCAGCCAAAGCTGTTCACCGCAAGTGCCGCAGATCAGGCTCGCCTCTTTGAATTCATGAAAAAAGCTGCCATTGGCAGCTTTTTTTGTTTCTCACTCGGTATCGAGCTCGGCTTGCAATGGGCGGGCCGAAATCTCCACCAGTGGATTTTCCTTCAGCAGCGCGGGATCAGCCTGCAAGCGGATCTTGTTCCGGGCGTCGCTGAGGAAGCGCTTGGTGCCATTCCGCGACTGGATCGTCAATTGGGATGGCTTGTCGAAGGTCAGCAGGACGGATTTCATGGTCGGGGCAAACCAGCTGAAAGCGCCGGCGACCTTGCTGATCGCGGCATTGCCCTGGGCAACGCTGCCCATCAGCTTGTTATATGGCCATTGCGTGCCTTCCGGGACCACCGCGTCCAGGTTATAGATCACGCTGATCTTTTCGCCCTTGGCCTGGGTGGTCATGATTTTGGCGTCGTCGGCCAGCCACTGCGAGTTGGGCGCCATGCGAAGGTGGGATTTTTCATCTAGCGGCAGGGCAGTGCGCGTGCCGCCGTGGACCACCGTCAAATTCATGTCTGCGGCCTTGAGTTTCTTGTTGGACGGCTCGACTGTCAGGTAGAAGTCCAGCTTGTCACGCTCGGAAGCGGGCAGGGCATAGTAGCGATCCAGCTTGATCGACTCGACAAACTTCTTATAGGTAGTCCACTCGCGCTCTTCCGCATGGGCGGCGCCGGCGCTGGCGAGAAGGGCAATCAGGAGCAGCTTTTTCATCGTTGTTTGGTTGCAAAAAAGGCAAAGTCTAGACGAAGTCTGGCCAAACGTCTAATGTTGTCCGCAGTGCCTGCTATCTACGGTAAAATCCCGATCATGTCCTATCAAGTCCTCGCTCGAAAATACCGTCCCCGGAACTTTGAAACGCTTGTCGGCCAGGAGCACGTTGTCCGTGCGCTGACCCACGCGTTGCATACCGGTCGCCTGCACCACGCTTACCTGTTTACCGGGACGCGCGGTGTCGGCAAGACGACGCTGTCCCGTATCCTGGCAAAGTCGCTCAATTGCGTCGGTCCGGATGGCAACGGCGGCATCACGGCCACCCCGTGCGGCGTGTGCGAGGCTTGTACTGCGATCGATGGCGGCCGCTTTGTCGACTATGTCGAGATGGACGCGGCGTCCAACCGCGGCGTCGATGAAATGGCGCAGTTGCTGGAACAGGCGGTGTACGCACCGTCCAATGCGCGCTTCAAGGTCTATATGATCGACGAGGTGCACATGCTGACCAACCACGCCTTCAACGCGATGCTGAAGACGCTGGAGGAGCCGCCGGAGCACATCAAGTTCATCCTGGCCACTACCGATCCGCAAAAGATTCCCGTTACCGTGCTGTCGCGCTGCCTGCAGTTCAACCTGAAGCAGATGCCGCCGGGGCATATTGTCGGCCACCTGGAAAATATCCTGGGCCAGGAAAACGTGGTGTTCGAGCAGCCGGCCTTGCGTTTGCTGGCGCAAGGCGCGCATGGTTCGATGCGCGATGCCTTGTCGCTGACCGACCAGGCGATTGCCTACGCGGCCGGCGCTGTGACGCTGGATGCGGTGCAGGGCATGCTGGGGGCATTGGATCAGTCCTACCTGGTGCGCCTGCTGGATGCGCTGGCCAACAAGGATGGCGCGGACCTGATGGCGGTTGCCGATGAAATGGCGACCCGCTCGCTGTCCTATAACGGCGCCTTGCAGGACCTGGGTACCTTGCTGCACCGGATTGCGCTGGCGCAGACCGTGCCTTCCGCGGTGCCGGCGGACCTGCCTGAATATAACGATATCGTGCGACTGGCTTCCCTGTTCGATGCAGAGGAAGTGCAGTTGTATTACCAGATTGCCGTGCATGGCCGCAATGAACTGGGGCTGGCGCCGGATGAATATGCCGGTTTCTCCATGACCCTGTTACGCATGCTTGCCTTTCGGCCCGGCATCGGTGGGGCAGATGGCCAACCGGCCGGCGCCCCGGTAGCGGCTCGTCCCGCCGGCGCGAATCCAGCCCGTGCGGCTGCTGCCGCCGCCATGGCGGCCAGCGCCGCGACGGCGGACCGCATGAGCGTTCCAGTCGGCCAGCCAGCGCCTGCCGCCTCGACGGCTGCCGCGCCGGCCGTGCCGCCAACCGCGCAGCCTGCACCGCCGGTCCAGCATGTGGCACCCGCCTCCGCTCCGGCAGCAAACGCCGCCAGCGCTTCGCACCTGGCCAGCGTCCCGTCCGGCGCACCAGCCGCCAGCGCACCACCCGCCGCGCCGCAAGCCTCCGTTGCTGCCGCCAGCGCACCACCCGCCGCGCCGCAAGCCTCCGTTGCTGCCGCCGGCGCTCCGGCATCCGCGCCACAAGCATACGCGCCAGCCGCAGCAGCACCCCAAGCTCACGCCCCGGCCGCCAGCTTGGCCGCCGCCGCGCCGCAAGCTCACGCGCCCGCTGCCGCCGCGCCGCAAGCTACTGCGCCTGCCGCAGCAGCACCGCAGCCTCCTGCACCGGCACCGCAGCCAGCACCCGCATCCGACAGCCGCCCGATGAGCCCAGCGAAGATGGCCATCACCGCGGCATTGGAAGCCGCGCGCGCCGCGGCCGCTGCCCGCACTGGTCAGCGCGCACCAGCGCCTGCACGTCCTGCAGCACCGCAAGCCGATGTCCCAGCGGCGCCGGCTTCGCCGACGGCCAGCGCTCATGCAGCACCATCCGCACACGCCGCGCCACCATCCGCCGCACCTCGCGCCGCGATGCCGGCACCGGCACCAAGCGCCCAATACACCGCTCCTGCCGCGCCAGCCGCCCGCGCACCAGCGCCGTGGGAAGACGCTCCCGCCCCAAGCACCCCAACCGCGCAAGCCAGCGCCACGTGGGACGACCAGGGCGGCGCCGCCACCGTAATGGAAGCCCCAGCGCAAGTGCAGCAGCGCCGTGCCGCCCCAGTGCAGCAGCAAGCGGAAGAAGACGACCTGCCACCGTGGGTAACCGACTTCTCCGAAGATTCCGCAGTACCGGCCGGCGCCGACCACATTGCCGGCATGTCGCAGGCGGCGCCACAGCAACGCGCCGCCGCGCCAGCCAAGGCGCCATACGAATACGTCATCACCCCAGTCCCTGAACTGGGCTGGGACGGCAACTGGCCGGCACTGGCTGCCCACCTGCCTTTGCGCGGTGTGGCGCAGCAACTGGCCACGCAAGCCGAACTGGTAAGCTGCACCTTCGACGGCAACATGGCGGTGTTCCGCATTCGCTGCCCGATCGAAACCTGGGCCACCCCGGCCAACGTGGAAAAACTGACTTCCGCGCTGACCGAGCGCTTCGGCCGCCCGACACGCGTCGAGACCGAAATCGGCAAGGCCTGGTACACCACCAGTGTTGAAGCCCAGGTCCACCGCGACAACTGCCAGCGCGCCGCCGAAGAAGCTGTGGCCGCCGACCCATTTATCAAAGCAATGGTGCGCGACTTCGGCGCCTTCGTCGTGCCCGGCTCGATCGTGGCGCCGATGACGCCAGCGCACTAAACCTAATACTCAACACCGAAATACGGAGAACCACACCATGATGAAGAACCAACTGGCCGGCCTGATGAAGCAAGCGCAAGCCATGCAGGACAACATGAAGAAGGCGCAGGAAGCGCTGGCCCTGATCGAAGTTGAAGGCCAGGCCGGCGCCGGCATGGTGAAGGTCGTCATGACCTGCAAGAACGACGTGAAGCGCGTCTCGATCGACCCATCGCTGCTGGGCGACGACAAGGACATGCTGGAAGACCTGGTGGCCGCCGCCTTCAACGACGCCGTGCGCAAGGCCGAAGCCACCGCTTCCGAAAAGATGAGCGGCCTGACCGCCGGCCTGCCGCTGCCGCCTGGCTTCAAGATGCCGTTCTAAACCAGCATCATGTTCATCATCACGCTCACGTACCTGAAACCGGCCGAGGAGATCGACAAGCTCCTCGCCGCACACAGCGAGTAACTGCGCGAGCAATATGCCAACGGCATGTTCCTGATGTCTGGACGCCTGGTGCCGCGCACGGGCGGCATCATCCTTGCCACGGCCGACAGCCGGGCCGATATCGAAGCGGTGATCGAGCTGGACCCGTTCAACGAAGCGGGCGCCGCCAGCTACACGATCACCGAATTCGTGCCCACCAAGACGGCCGATTTCCTGAGCGCCTTCAAGCAAGCCTGACCTCATGGCGAAGTCCTTTGAATTCCTGACGGAGGCGCTGCGCCGCCTGCCGGGCGTCGGCCCCAAGTCGGCCCAGCGCATGGCCTTCCACCTGCTGCAGCACGACCGCGAAGGCGCCGCCATGCTGTCGCGCGCCCTGTACCAGGCGGTGGAGCAGGTGCATCACTGCGCCCTGTGCAATACCTTCACCGAAACCGATATCTGCGACACCTGCGCCGACGAGTCGCGCGACAAGCGCCAGCTATGCGTGGTTGAAACGCCGGCCGACCAGGCCATGATCGAATCCACGCTGACGTACAAAGGCCTGTACTTCGTGCTGATGGGCCGCCTGTCACCGCTGGACGGCATCGGCCCGAAAGACATCCACCTTGAAAAGTTGCTGGCGCGCGCCGCCGACGGCGTGGTGGAAGAAGTAGTGCTGGCGACGAACTTCACCAACGAAGGCGAAGCCACCGCCCACTACATCAGCGAAATGCTGAAAGCACGCGGCCTGGCCGTGACCCGCCTGGCCCGCGGCGTACCTGTTGGCGGCGAACTCGAATACGTGGACGCCGGCACCATCGCCCGCGCCATGCTAGACCGCCGTAGCACCTGAGCCCGCGCAAGCCAGCATCTGGCTGATGGCGTCCTGCGGGGCGGGGCGGCCAAGCAGGTAGCCCTGGGCCATGTCGCAGCCGTAGTGCTTCAGCAAGTCGAGCTGTTCGGGCGTTTCAACGCCTTCCGCCACCACGATCATTTTCAAGCCGTGCGCCATGGCGATGATGGCGCGCGTAATGGCGGCGTTTTCGCTGTCTTGCGGCAGGCCGCTGATGAAGCTCTTGTCGATCTTCAGCGCACGCACGTCAAAGCGTTTCAGGTAGCTCATGGACGAATAGCCGGTGCCAAAATCGTCGATCGACAGGAACACGCCGATGCCGCGCAATTGCTCCAGCGTAGCCAGCGTGGCGAGGGCGTTGTCCATCAGGGTACCTTCAGTGAGTTCCAGCTCGAGCAGGCTGGAATCGAGGCCGGTGTCCTGCAGGACGGCCAGCACGATCTGCGCCAGGTTTTCATCCTTGAATTGGCGCGCGGAGAGATTGACTGCCATGCGGATCGGCCGATCGCATTCGCGCTGCCAGGCGCGCGCCTGGAGGCAGGCGGTACGCAATACCCATTCGCCGATCGGCACTATCAGGCCGGTTTCCTCCGCCAACGGGATGAACTCAGTCGGCGGGATGATGCCGTGTTCGGGGTGGCGCCAGCGTATCAGCGCTTCCACGCCGACAATGCGGGTGGTGGATACATCGACCTGCGGCTGGTACAGCAGGTACAGCTCGTTGTTCTGCAAGGCCTTGCGCAGGCCCACTTCCAGCTTGACGTGGCTCATGATCTGCATCGTCAGCGAAGAGCTGTACAGCTTTGCATTGTTCTTGCCGCAGTTCTTGGCGTGGTACATCGCCGTGTCGGCGAACTTCAGCAGCGAAGTGCAGTCCTCGCCGTCCTCTGGATAAAGCGAAATGCCGATGCTGGCGGTGACGAAGATTTCGTGGCCGTCCAGGTTGAAGGGGCGGCGCATGGCGTCTTTCACGCGGTGCGCCACGGCCAGGGCATCGTCCACTCTCTCGATGTCCGGCAGCAGGATGGTGAATTCGTCGCCGCCCAGGCGCGCCAGGCTGCACAGGTGGTCGCTGGGACGAATGGTCTCGCGCAGGCGCTCTGTGACGATCTGCAGCAGCAGGTCGCCGACGTTGTGGCCGAGCGTATCGTTGATGCGCTTGAAGGAATCCAGGTCCATGAACAGGATGGCGAACTTGCGCTGTTCGCGCTGCGAGCGTTCCAGTTCGCGCTCCAGGGTTTCCAGAAAGGCCTGGCGGTTGGGGATGCCGGTCAGGCTGTCGCAATAAGCCAGCTTGCGGATCTGTTCTTCCGTGCGTTTGCGTTCGCTGATGTCTCGCACCAGGCCGAGGACTTCGCCCGAGGCGGTACTGACCAAGCGTGCTTCGAAGTGGTGGCTGATGCCGTCGCGCGTCAATTCGTAATCGACCGAGTGCACGGAGGCGGAATGCAGCACGGCCGAAAGCTGGTCGAGCATGCGGCTCGCGATCGGCGCCGGCAGTACGTCGCGGATATGGCGGCCTACGCATTCGCGGCTGGCGAAATCCGCGCCGGGTTCATGGCCTTCTTCGTAATCGAGGTAGTAGCCATCGGCGCTGAGGCGAAAGAAGGTGTCGGGTATGGCGGCCAGCACGGCGCGGTTGTGGGCATCGGCGATGCGCAGCCGTGCGATGGCATCGCTGGCGCGCAGCACGTACAGCACGCGGTGGCCGAGGATGGGCCAGTTGATCGGCTTGGAGACGAAATCGGTGGCGCCGGCTTCATAGGCTTGCGTGACGGCCTCCAGGTCGTCGCCGCCGGTGACCATGATGACGGGGATGTGGGACGAGCTTTCCAGCTTGCGGATGGCGCGGCAGACAGAGAAGCCGTCGAGCAGCGGCATGTCGACATCGAGCAGCACCAGGTCTGGCGCATTGTCGCGAAAACTGGCCACAGCGGCGCGGCCGTCGCTCGCTTCCACCACGTCGAGCCCGACCTGGGCCAGCATCTCAAGCATCAACAGGCGCATGACGGGGTCGTCATCGGCCACCAGCACGGTGCCGCGTTTGGGGGAATAGAGCGCTGCCATGATTTCATGCTCCCTTCGGCAGGATGGGACTGAGCGATTGCCGGACTGACTGGAATTCGCGCTCCAGTTGCGCTATCAGGTCCGCAGCGCCGTCGGTCTGGCCGGCACGGGCCATTTGTTCCAGGTCCTTGAACAGCTTGGCCAGCGCGTCGGCGCCGACGTTGGCGCTGCTGGACTTCATGCTGTGGGCGGTCTTGCGGATGGTGGCCGGGTCGCTTACTGCGACCGCTTCGTGGAGTGATGCGAGTTGGCGGGGGGGGTCTTGCAGGAAGGTGGCTAGTACGCGTTGCAGCAGCAACTCTCCTTGCTCTGCGCTGAGGGCACGGATGGCATCAAGCGCGAACGGATTGATTACAGCGGGTGTGGTGCTCGCAGGCGGGGCCTGGCCGGATGCGGTGCGCACCGTGAGGGCCGCTGGTAATGCGCCGGCAGCGGCCATCGGATTTGCCTGGCCTGGTGGCGAGGGACGGGGCAGGGCAATCCAGCGGCCTAGCGTGTCGGCCAGCGCCTGCTGCGAGAAGGGCTTGCTGATGTAATCGTCCATGCCTGCCGCCAGGCAGCGTTCACGGTCTCCCTGCAGCGCGTTGGCGGTGATGGCGACGATTGGCGTGGTGCGTGCCCGGCCTCGCTGCTGCTCGAGGCGGCGAATTTCGGCGGTGGCAGCCATGCCGTCCATCACCGGCATCATGCAATCCATCAGCACCAGGTCGTAGTCGCCGGCCCGCACGGCGGCAAGCGCCTCTTCGCCGTTGGCGGCGCAAGCCACTTCCATGCCCAGGCCGCGCAGCATGGCAGACGCCACTTCCACGTTGACCGGGTTGTCTTCGGCCAGCAGGGCACGCGGGCGCTGGCCGGCACGCGGCCTGGCGGGTGCGTGCGCCGGCGAGGCGCCGGGCATTGTTGCCGCTGCCACGCCCTCGGTAGCACGCGCCGGCGTCACGATGCAATCGTACAGGTCGGGTTCGCGCACCGGTTTGATGAGCTGGAACGCCACGCCCGCAGCACGGCGCTGCACCTGGTCCGCCGCATTGCGCTCGGAGGCCAGCAGGATCAGGCGCACTTGCGAAATATCAGGATCGGATTTGATTTCCGCCGCCAGCGCCAGCCCGCCGATATCGTCCAGGCCCATATCGAGCAGCGCCACATCGTAGGGCGTGCCGCGTGCGGCGGCGGCATGCAGTTCGCGCAAGGCATCGGCGGCACTGGGGGCGCAACTGCCCTGCAGATGCCAGCGCGCCAGGAGCCGTTGCAGCGCCAGCGCGCTCTCGGCCTGGCGGTCCACCACCAGCGCGCGCAAGCCCTTGGTCGGCTTCTGCTGGAAGCCCGCGTCGTCCGCATCGACGCGCCGTTTGTCGAATTGCACGGTGAACCAGAACACCGAGCCACGCCCCAGCGCGTTGTCGACGCCGATCGAACCGCCCATCAGCTCCACCAGTTGCTTGGAGATCGCCAGCCCAAGCCCGGTGCCGCCATGTTTGCGGGTAGTCGAGCCATCGCCCTGCGAGAAAGAGTCGAAGATGTGGGCCCGCGCCTCGCGCGAGACGCCGATGCCGGTGTCGTGCACCTCCACCCGCAAGCGCGCCGACTGCGCATCTTCCTCCGCCACCCGCACCGCCACCTTGATCCGGCCCTGCTCGGTGAACTTCACCGCGTTGCCCAGCAGGTTGACGATCACCTGCCGCAGCCGGTTCGGATCGCCGCAGATCGCCAGCGGGATATTGTTGGCCACCGCGAACTCCATCTCGATGCCCTTGGCCTGGGCTTGCGGCGCAAACACGTTCTCGATATCGTCCAGCAGTTCGCGCAGGTTGAAGTTGATGTATTCGACCGTCAGCTTGCCTGCCTCCACCTTGGAGAAGTCGAGGATGTCGTTGATGATCACCAGCAGGTGTTCGCCCGAACGCCGCACCATGCTGGTGTAGTGGCGCTGGGTTTCGGTGAGGTCGGTAGCCGCCAGCAGCTCCGCCATGCCCAGCACCCCGTTCATCGGCGTGCGGATTTCGTGGGACATATTGGCCAGGAATGCGCTTTTGGCCTGGCTGGCCGCTTCCGCCGCGTCCTTGGCCTTTTCCAGCTGCGCGGTGCGGATACTGACCTGGCGTTCCAGCTCGCCGCGGTATTGCGCCAGCTTGGTGTCGCGGCTCTCGATCTGCGCCAGCATGCCGTTGAAGCTGTCGATCAGCGTACCCAGTTCGTCGCTGCGCTGGTGCTGCACCTGGGCGTAGGTCTGGCTGCTGCTTACCTTGTCGGCAGCCGCGATCAGTTGCGCGATAGGCGCCGCAATGCCTTCGCGGAAGCGTGCCGACAGCACCAGCGCCAAGCCGAATGAGGAAGCGGTGGCCGCGGCCGTGATGCCAAGGTTGCGCAGAATGCCGAGCCACAGCGAGGCCTGGCCTGCCTCGATCATCACGGCTCCGATCACATGCTGGCGTACCCGCACCGGACGGTAAAGCCGCAGCAGCGGCGCCCAGGGCGGGCCGTCACGCTCGGCCAGTTCGCCCGAGGCCAGTTGCCTGAGGCGCGCCGGGTCCAGGGCATTGGGCGCGAGCTCGCGCAGGGCGGGATAGGAGGCAAACAGCTTGCCATCGCGGTCGAACAGGGCGGCGCGCGTGATATCGCTTTTGACCGCCAGCGCTGCCAGGGCCTGTTCGGCCGTCGGCCGGTCGGCATAGAGCAGGGAAGCGACGCTGTTGGCGCCGATGACATCAGCCAGCGAGGTAAGCTGCTTGCGCTCCTCGCTGGTGTGGGAAAGGATGGACGCGACGGCGAACGCCACGAACACCAGCAGCAGGGCGCTGCCGGTGGTGAGCACGGAGATGATGGTCAGTTTCTGGCTTAGGCCGGACCGTTCGAAGTTGAGCATTTTCGCCGCCGCAGGACGATTCCATCGGGCAAAGAATATATGCTAAGAATTTCGACACTTTGATCTGGCTCTAACTTCCAGTCACTAGCAGCAACCACCCCGCTTGCCCGCGCCGCCGTAGCGTGCTTCCTGCCGCTCGCGGAAGAATTCCTCGTAGCTCATCACGGGTTCACCCGGGTGGGTGGCCTCGCGATGGGCGACGTAGGTGTCGTATTCCGGCAGGCCGCACATCAGCCGCATGCTTTGTCCGAGGTAGCGGCCCGCCTTGACGATTTCGCCCAGCATGGACTTACTTGGCCGCAGCGGCGTATTGGGCCGGGGCTTCGTTGTGGGTTGGGCGGCTGGCGTTCCAGGCTGCCAGTGCGGTGCGCACGCCGAACACCAGCACGCTGGCCACGACGATCATGAAGAAGGCTGCCAGGCCCGCATCCAGGTAGTCGTTGAAGATCACCTGCTGCATCTGTTCGATCGACTTGGCCGGCGCCAGTACCTTGCCTTCAGTCAGGGATGCCTGGTACTTGGCGGCGTGGGCCAGGAAGCCGATCTTCGGATTGGCGTCGAAGATCTTCTGCCAGCCGGCGGTCAGGGTGCACAGCAGCAGCCAGATGGTCGGCAGGATGGTGACCCAGGCGTACTTGGCACGCTTCATCTTGAACAGTACGCAGGTGGCCAGGATCAGCGCCACGGCGGCCAGCATCTGGTTGGCGATGCCGAACAGCGGCCACAGGGTGTTGATGCCGCCCAGCGGATCGACCACGCCCTGGTACAGGAAGTAGCCCCAGGCTGCCACGCACAGGCCGGTGGCCAGCAGGCTGGCGAACACGGAGTCGGTGCGCTTCAGCGACGGCGCGAAGGAACCCAGCAAGTCCTGCAGCATGAAGCGGCCGGCGCGGGTGCCCGCGTCGACGGCGGTCAGGATGAACAGCGCTTCGAACAGGATGGCGAAGTGGTACCAGAACGCCATCATGGCCTTGCCGCCGATGACGTTGGACAGGATGTGCGCCATGCCCACCGCCAGGGTAGGTGCGCCGCCGGCGCGCGAGATGATGGTCGATTCGCCGACGTCCTTGGCGGTTTGCGTCAGCATTTCAGGCGTGACGTAGAAGCCCCACTGGGAAATCGCCTGTGCTGCCGATTCCGCGGTGGTGCCGAGCAGTGCGGCCGGGCTGTTCATTGCGAAGTAAACGCCTGGCTCGATGGTCGAAGCGGCGATCAGCGCCATGATGGCGACGAAGGATTCCATCAGCATCGCGCCGTAGCCGATGAAGCGGGCATGGGTCTCGTTCTCGATCATCTTCGGCGTGGTGCCTGAGGAGATCAGCGCGTGGAAGCCGGAAACGGCGCCGCAGGCGATGGTGATGAACAGGAAGGGGAACAGGTTGCCTGACCATACCGGGCCGGTGCCGTCGATGAACCTGGTCAGCGCAGGCATTTGCAGCATCGGCGACACGATCACAATGCCCAGCGCCAGGCCGACAATGGTGCCGATCTTCAGGAAGGTCGACAGGTAGTCGCGCGGCGCCAGCAGCAGCCACACCGGCAGCACGGAGGCGATGAAGCCGTAGCCGATCAGCATCCAGGTCAGTTCAGTGCCGGTGAAGGTGAACATCGGCGCCAGGGCAGGGTTCTCCTGCACCCACTGGCCGCCGAAGATTGCCAGCATCAGCAGCACGAAGCCGATCAGCGACACTTCGCCGACGCGGCCCACGCGGATGTAGCGGGAGTAGACGCCCATGAACAGCGCGATCGGGATGGTGGCCATCACGGTGAATGAGCCCCATGGCGAGTGCGCCAGGGCTTTTACCACGATCAGCGCCAGCACGGCCAGGATGATCACCATGATCATGAAGGTGCCCAGCAGCGCGATATTGCCCGGGACCGGGCCCAGTTCCGACTTGATCAGGTCACCGAGCGAACGGCCGTCGCGGCGGGTGGAAATGAATAGCACCATGAAGTCCTGCACGGCGCCGGCGAACACCACCCCGGCCAGGATCCACAGCATGCCGGGCAGGTAGCCCATTTGCGCCGCCAGCACGGGGCCGACCAGCGGACCGGCGCCGGCAATCGCGGCGAAGTGGTGGCCGAACAGCACGTTCTTATTGGTCGGCACGTAGTCCAGGCCATCGTTGTACTTGTAGGCCGGGGTCAGGCGGTCAGCCTCCAGGCCCATGACGTTTTTGGCAATAAACAGGCTGTAGAAGCGGTACGCGATCAGGTACACGCAAACGGCCGCAATCACCAGCCAGATGGCGCTGACAGGTTCGCCGCGCTTGAGTGCGATCACGCCCAGGGCGCTGGCACCCAGCACGGACATCGCTGCCCAGCCAAGTTTCTTCAATACGGGATTCATCGGGGTCTCCTCCAAGGATGAATGGCCAGTATTCAGGAATTGAATATCTGTCACAAGCGCACCACTACGCAAACGCCGTCCGTAGAAATACGTAGGACAAGTGCCCGGTACCGGGCTTACAATCGCCGCATGAAGCTGCGGCAAAAGTTCCTGTTCCTGGCCATTGCGCCCCTGATCCTGGCCCTGTGCGCAATCGCCATCGCAGTGCGCTACCAGGCGACCACGCTCGCACGCCAGCAGCGCGACACCATCCAGCAGGCCTACCTGGCCAGCAAGGAAGCGGAGCTCAAACACTACGTCACCCTGGCCAACCACTCGATTGCGCACCTGGTCAAATCCGGCCGCAGGGACCAGGCCACGCTGGACGAAGCAAAGCGCATCCTGTCGACCCTCAGTTTTGGTGATGACGGATATTTCTTCGTCTACGACATGCAGGGCAATTCGCTGATGCACCCGCGCCAGCCGGAGCTGGTCGGCCAGAACCTGTTCATGCTGAAGGACCAGGAAGGCAATCCCACCATCCAGCGCCTGCTGGCCCGCGCCCGGGAAGGAGGAGGGCTGGAGCGCTACAACTGGATCAAGCCTTCCACCCACAAGCCGGCGCCCAAGCTGGGCTATGTGATCCCGCTGCCGGAATGGGGCTGGATGCTGGGCACCGGCATCTATCTGGATGACGTTGATGCGGCGCTGGCCAAGGTGGATGCCCAGCAGCGCGGCAATATCCGCAATACCCTGCTGTGGATGGCGGCCATTGCTGCGCTGGCGCTGGTGGCGGTCGGCGTGTCCGGCCTGGCGCTGAACATCCGCGAATACCGCGTGGCCGATGCCAAGCTCAAAGTGCTGGCGCAGCGTGTGGTCGAATCGCAGGAAGAGGAAAGGGCGCGCCTGTCGCGCGACCTGCATGACGGCATCAGCCAGTGGCTGGTGTCGATCAAGCTGCAGATCGAAGCGGGCATCATCCGCCTTGCCAATCCGGCGCAGCAGGACAAGGCCAAGGCAGCCTTCGAACACACGGCGGAGCAGTTGAACAATGTGCTGGGCGAAGTGCGCCGCATCTCGCACAACCTGCGCCCCGCCATCCTGGACGACCTGGGCCTGGCCGCCGCGCTCGACCACCTGGCTGCAGAATTCCGCGTGCACATCGGCGTTGATGTGGCTTTCAGCGCCGCTGGCTGTACCGACGGCCTGCCGGACGTGGCGAATACTGTGCTGTTCCGCATTGCGCAGGAAGCGCTGACCAATATCGAGCGCCACGCCGGCGCCACCAGCATCAAAATCGACCTCGAAGGCGATGCCGAAGGCGTCACGCTGCGCATTGCCGATAATGGCGGCGGCTTCGATGCCGAGGGCATCGCCGGCCATCCGAAGCGCGGCATCGGATTACGGAATATGATGGAGCGGATGGAGGCGATCGGCGGCCAGTTCCGCATCGAATCCTCGCCAGCCGGCACTACGGTGCTGGCGCGTGTTGATAACAAAGGCAAGCAATGACCAGGATCCTGTTGGTAGACGACCACCCCCTCGTACGCGACGGCCTGCGCGCGCGGCTGGAAGCCATGGCGCAATTCGAAGTCGTAGGCGAGGCAGGCAGCGCCGCCGAAGCGCTGGAAGCGGCGCGCCTGCACAGGCCCGACCTGGTCCTGATGGACATCAATATGCGCGGCACCAACGGCATCGAAGCCACCGCCTTGTTCAAGCGCCAGTTCCCATCGATTGCGGTGCTGATCCTGTCGATGCACGACAAGCTGGAATACGTGACCCAGGCCATCCAGGCCGGCGCGCGCGGCTACGTACTGAAGGACGCGCCGGGCAAGGACATCGTGGTGGCCATCGAGACCGTCATGGCCGGCGGCATCTACTACAGCGCCAACCTGGCGCAGCAACTGGCCAAGCCCCTGGCGCAGGACAACCAGCTCACCTCGCGCGAAGCGGAAGTGCTGCGCCACCTGGCCAATGGCGAATCCAACAAGCATATCGCGCGCGAGCTGGACCTCAGCGTGCGCACGGTGGAAACTCACCGCCTGAACATCAAACGCAAGCTTGGCATCGAAGGACAGGCAGAATTGATCAAGTTTGCGGTGCAACACGCACAATTTGATAAGTAGCACTTGCTAAATAGATCAGGAATGTATCGTTGCAGGTACAGAACCGGCAATTCGATTGCTCCCTCTATCGCCAAAAAGCTGACTTTTGAGCAATTTCTGTTAGACTCCCCGAGTCTTGTAACACAGGGTGTCAGTGGGCGCTCAATGGTTGCTTTACATCAATAAACCATTTACCATTGTTCGCATTGCCACACCGAGATTCCGATGTCTGCGTCAGATCCGAATTCGTTTCCGCTTGTGGGAATCAAGCCTGTCCTGGATACCCAACAACACTGGGTAGGACTGGCGCTTCAAATGCCGGTAGCGGCTTCGCTGCCTGCGCTGCAATCGCTCCTGTGTGGCCCTGAATCCGAAGAACTGGGTTCGCTCGATTACTATATTCCCCTCGCCGATCCGCTTGCATTCGACGCCAGCCAGCTCGATGGCCTGCCGCTTGAACGTATCGTGTTCACCGTGCCGTCTGCACTGCTGCAAGACGAAGCGGTGCAGCAGCGCTGCAAGCAGTTGACCGGCCGCGGCTTGCGCATGCTCACCGATGGCGAAGCCGGCATCGGCGCTACCCAGGCCGGCATCCGCGGCCTCGACTTCGATTGCGCCGATGCGCTGCCTGGTGCGCTGGCGATGACGACGCTGCCCGGCCCACATCTGGCGCGCAATGCAGATGCGATCCGCATCGACGAATGCCGCAGGGCCGGATTTACCCTGTTCCGTGGCGAGCTGCCGCGCGCACAGCAGCATGATGCAGGGCAGGGCGATGGCACTACCCGCAAACGCTTGCTTGCCTTGCTTGGCCTGCTGGCCCAGGACGCCGATTCGCGCGAGCTGGAAACCCTGCTGAAGCAGGACCCGGCGCTGTCCTTCCAGCTGCTCAAGCTGGTGAATTCGGCAGCCTTCGCACCGAGCAGCAACCCGATCCACAACTTCGGCCAGGCCATCAACTTGCTGGGCCGCCGCCAGCTGCAACGCTGGCTGCAGCTGCTGCTGTACGCGCGCCAGCAAGCCGACGGCCCGGCCAATGCCTTGCTGCCGCTGGCCGCCCTGCGCGCCGCCCAAATGGAAGCCCTGTGCAAGCTGCGCGCATGCGACCGCGGTGAACAGGATATGGCTTTCCTGGTCGGTGTATTCTCGCTGCTTGACGTGCTGCTGGCCATGCCGATGGCCGAGATCGTATGTACCCTGAACCTGGACCTGGACGTCGTCGCGGCCCTGCTGGACCGCAGCGGCGAACTGGGGGAAATGCTGGCGCTGGTGGAAATGCACGAACCGCAGCCGAGCGCCCTGCGCGACATCGGCATCGACAACGAAACCTATTGGCGCAGCCTGTTGCAGGCCTACCATTGGGCGCTGCAGGTCAGCAGGAACGTGTGAGCATGCACGCGCAACCGGTTGCCAACTTCCTCGCCAGCAGCGCCGCCGTGTGCGACGCTGTACTGCGCCTGCGCGGCCCCGCGCTGGTGGAGGAGTTGGGCCGTATCGCGCGCGAAGTCACCGGCAGCCCGCACGGCCGCTACGTACCGCGCGACATGACCCCGGCCACCGGCTTGCCGGGCTGGGAAAGCGGCCTGTCGCAACTGATACAGTTCGACAGCCAGTACTTCGGCCGCTTCGAAGTATCAGGTCTGGAAACCTATGCGGACACCACCCGCCAGCACCTCGCCAGCCTGGCGAGCCTGGCCGCCAGCGTACTGCAGGTGCATTCGGTAGCGCAGCGCACCACCCACGCCTACGTGCAGGTGGAAGCGCGCCTGCAGCACCAGTCGCAAATCCTGGACCAGATCCACGAGTCGGTGCTGACCATGGACCTGAACGGCTTCATCACCAGCTGGAACAAGGGCGCCGAGCGCCTGTTCGGTTATTCGGCGGTGGAGGCGATTGGCCGCAACATCATCTTCCTCTACGACGATGAAGATGAAGACCTGGGCGACGAATTCCTGGAGCAGGGCGGACGCCTGATGGAAGTGCGCCGCAAGAAAAAGAACGGCGATATCTTCTGGGCCAGCCTGTCGCTGTCGCAGCTGTGCGATATGGAAGACCGTTCGATCGGCCTGATCGCCTACCTGACCGATATCACCGAGCGCAAGCAGGCGGAAGAACGCATCCACCACCTGGCATATTACGACGCGCTGACCAACCTGCCGAACCGTTCGCTGCTGACCAAGCTGGTGGACCAGGCCATGACGGTGGCCCAGCGCAGCAAGGCGCATGGCTGCGTCATGTTCATCGACCTGAACCGGTTCAAGCTGATTAACGACACGCTGGGCCGCTCTGTCGGCGACGCCCTGCTGCGCGAAATTTCGCAACGCTTCCGTCTCGCCCTGCGCGACCAGGACGTGGTGGCGCGCCTGTCCGGCGACGAATTCGCGGTCGGCCTGTTCGACATCCACCAGCATTACGAAGCGAGCATGGTGGCCAACAAGCTGCTGGCTGCGGTGAATGAACCGTTCCTGATCGACGGGCACGACCTCCGCGTCAGCGCCTCGATCGGCATCAGCGTCTACCCGCAGGATGGCAACGACGCCGAAACGCTGCTGCGCCTGGCCGACATCGCCATGTACCGCGCCAAGCAGAATTCCTCGACCGATGGCGAACATATCGCCTTCTACAGCCAGGACATGAACAAGGGCATGCAGGAGCGCATGCGCATCGAGTCCGGCTTGCGCCAGGCGCTGGGCAACGGGCAACTGCTGCTGCACTACCAGCCCAAGTTTGAAATCAGCACCGGCAAGATCATCGGCGCGGAAGCGCTGGTGCGCTGGAAGCATCCCGAGCGCGGCCTGGTGCCACCGGCCGAATTCATCCCGCTGGCGGAAGCTACCGGCCTGGTGGTACAGGTTGGCGAATGGGTGCTGGAAGCAGCTTGCGCGCAGGCGCAGGCCTGGAAAGAGAAGGGCTTGCCCCCGGTACGCCTGGCGGTCAACGTCTCCGCGCGCGAGTTCACCTCCGCGCTGCCCGGCCGCGTCATGGAAACGCTGCAACGCTATGGCCTCGAGCCATCGTGGCTGGAGCTGGAAATCACCGAGTCCACGCTGATGCACAACATCGAGCGAGTGATCGGCATCATGGACCGCCTGACAGCGGCCGGCATCACGCTCTCGCTGGACGATTTCGGCACCGGCTATTCCAGCCTGTCTTACCTGAAGCGCTTCCCGATCGACACGCTGAAGATCGACCGCTCCTTCACCACCGGCATCCCGGTCGACACCAACGACTGCGCGATCGCCAGCACCATCATCAGCATCGCCCAGCAGCTTAAGCACAAAGTCATCGCGGAAGGCGTGGAAACGCCGGAACAACTGGCCTTCCTCAAAGATTCAGGCTGCGACGAAGTGCAGGGCTACCTGTTCTCGCGCCCCTTGCCGGCCGAGGAATTCGAAGACGCGCTGGTGCGGAACTGGGCGCCCCCAGAACCCATCGCCGCAGCCTGCTGACGACCTTCTGGTCACCGCCTTGGCATGATGGACGAACACTTTGAACTTTTTCTGGAGGATATGGGGCCGGCGATTGACAAGCGCCACGTTCCGCCCTCGAGCATTGAACGCTTCCGCGGCAAGCTTCCGGACCAACTATTGGCATACTGGGAAGAGCATGGCTGGTGCGGCTATGCGGACGGGTTGTTCTGGACTGTTGATCCTCAAGAGTATGAGCCGGTGCTGGAAGCATGGATCGGCGATACGCCGTTCATGGAAACAGACGCATATCGCGTCATTGCTCGAAGCGCGTTCGGTGAACTGTATCTCTGGGGCGAACGAACTGGCGAATCACTCAGGATATTTGCTCCAGGCTCATACTATCTTCCTAACGAAGCAATTTTCAAGGCGAACGAACTGGAGCTGGGTTTGCGTGCATTTTTTAGCGTGCGAGATCGCGAAGAAAACGACTTCGCCGAGTTGTTCAATCCGACGTTAGCGAAACTCGGCCAACTGATGCCCGATGAAATGTACGGCTTCGTTCCAGCGCTGGCGCTTGGGGGAGTGGTGAACTTATCGCGCTTGAAAAAAGTCAAGGCTGTCGAGCACCTGGTATTCCTCGCACAGCTCGCTCCACTGGACGTGATGGCGCCCCCAACCGACTTCTAGCCCCCAGTTCATTGCTGCGGCAGCGCTCAAGGTTTATTTCGGCACAAAGCTGTCTACTTCATCGATAAGTTGCGTGCGCCCGCGCGCAGGGCGCTCGAGATGCAGGAAGTGCGTGGCATTCGGGATTCGCACCATCCGCACGGCGGCGGCATGCACCAAATCCGCCTGCAGGTTTTGCATGTCCTCCGGCCGCGACCAGAAATCCTTTTCGCCGGCGATGGCCAGCACCGGTGCCGAGATCAGAGAAGCGTCCCATAACTGGCGGCCGGTGGCGAGGTAGAAGCTGTCCTCCATCGCACCGCATGGCGCGCGGAAGCTGCGCGGCTCGCGCTGGCCGCTGGTGCTGTCGCTATCGAGTGCAGCTTCAACGTATGCCTTTGCGACGGCCGGATCGCGCGCGCTGTCCTTGTCTTCACCCAAGGTACGGTCCCAGGCGCCCAGCGTGGATGCTGCGTCGGACACGCGATAATTGCCGCAAGCACCGCGGTTGAATGCACCGGGGCGCTGCTTGTCCTCCATCCCTGTTCCGTGCCCGATCAGCGGATGCGCGGAGGATCCGCGATAAAGGCTGTTCAGCATCACGACGGCACTGAGTTTTGGCGAATGCAGGGTCGCGTAATGACCTGCCCATTGGCCGCCGGTCGCCCAGCCAAGCAGCGCAACCTTGGCGCCGCCGCTGCGCTGGCGTACAAAATCCACTGCCGCGTCGATATCTTCGACTGCATCGTTGGTGCGAACCAACGCCGCGCTAGCCACCGGTGCCGCGTCCATCGCGGCCAGCCGCGTCGAAGCGCCATAGCCGCGCACATCCAGCGTATAGACATCGAAGCCGCGCGCCGAGAGATCGGCCGCCAGCGAGCCGCCGGGCACAGGCAAGTCGAACGAAGCCTTGGAGCTGACGCGTGCGCCATGTACGAGCAGGATAGGGCGCTTGCCGCGATGCTGCCCGACTTCCGTCACCGCCAGCGTGATGCCGGGCGCGGACGCGACACTGAATTGCTGCGAAGCCTGGACCGGCAATGCCAACGCGCCAGCTACGGCGAGAAGCAGTTTTTTCACGGCTACCCTTCCTTGGTCAATGGGATGACAAGAGTACTTCTTTTTGCCGCGCGTTGCACTGCGAGGCAAGGTGCGCTTAAACTCCTGCGTATTTGAAAACGGTTTCAGGAGATGTCCCGTGGCTCGATTCCTTGGTTCCGCACTTCTCGCAACGACGCTGGCACTGGCCGGCACTTCCCTTTCCGCAGCACCCACAGCGCCGGCGGAGCCCTATGTGTGGGACAGCGTAGCCATTGGCGGCGGCGGGTTCGTATCGGCCGTCATCCCCAGCCGCAGTGAGGCCGGCGTCGTCTACGCGCGCACCGACGTCGGCGGCGCCTATCGCTGGGACAAGGCCGCTGCACGCTGGGTGCCGTTGCTGGACTGGCTCTCCGACGCAGACACCGGCCTGCTGGGAATCGACTCCCTGGCGATCGACCCCCACAATGCCGGCAAGGTGTATCTGCTGGCCGGCATCAGCTACTTGCAGAACGGCCGCAGCGCGATCCTTCGTTCGAGCGACTATGGCAAGACCTGGGCCGTCACCGAAACCACCAGCCAGTTCAAAACACATGGCAACGGCATGGGGCGCAACAATGGCGAGCGTCTGGCCGTCGATCCCGGCAACGGCGACGTGCTCTATGTCGGCACGCGCTGGAACGGCTTGTTCAGGAGTGCCGATGCAGGTGCAAGCTGGCGTCGCATGCCAGGCCTGGACGTCACGACCACTCCGAACGGCGCGGGCATCAGCTTCGTTCTGCCCGATCCGGCGAGTGTGAAAAACGGCCTCGCCCAGCGCCTCTATGTCGGCGTCTCGCGCTACGGCTCCGTTGGACACAACTTTTACCGCAGCGACGACAGCGGCGTCAGTTTCACGCCGGTTGCAGGCGCCCCGTCCACACTGATGCCGCAGCGCGCCGCGCTCGATGGCGCGGGCAACCTGTACATCACCTTCGCCAACGGCGCTGGTCCACACCCGAACAACAGGCTGCCGGAACCGATGGACCGGGGCCAGGTCTGGCGCTACACCATCGAATCCGGCAAGTGGACGGACGTCACGCCAAGCGGGTTCCCTTCGGCCTTCAGCGGCATCAGCGTGGATGCAAAGAACCCACGCCGCCTGGCGGTGTCCACCATCAGCACCTACCTCCCGCAGGGCGACGGCAAAGGCGACCGGCTGTTCGTCTCGAACGACGGCGGCGCCAGCTGGACCGATGTGATTGCACGCGGCTTCGCCAAGGACCTGCAAGGCGCGTCCTGGATGAAAGGCCATGGCATCCACTGGGCCAGCATCCTCGAATTCGATCCCTTCAATCCGAAGGCCGCATGGGTTACTTCCGGCAACGGCGTTTTCCACACCAGGGATATCGATGCCACGCCGGCTGTATGGACCTTCAAGGTGAAAGGCCTGGAAGAGACGGTGCCGCTGAATGCCGTCAGCGTCCCTGGCGGCCCGCTGGTGTCGGCGCTGGGCGACATCGACGGCTTCCAGCACGCGGACCCGGCACAGTATTCGCCAATCCACATGCCGCAGATGGGCACTACCTTCGGCCTGGCTATCGCAGGCAGCAAGCCCGGCGCCATGGTCCGCGCGGGAAAGTCCATCTACACGACACAGGATGGCGGAACGCGCTGGACCCCGGTTCGTACTGTGAAGGGCGAGCAGGGGCAGGTTGCCTTGTCCGCCGATGGCGCCGTGATCCTGCACGCTCCGCGCGGCAGCAAAGAGGTCTACCGCAGCACCGACCTTGGTGAAAGCTGGACCTCGGTGGGCGGCCTGAATGCTGGCAACCTGCGGCCCGTGGCTGACCCTGTGGCAGCCAATGTTTTTTACGCCTACGACAACGGCGTGATGAAGGTCAGCACCGACGGCGGGGCAACGTTCTCGCCGCGCGCCAGGCTGCCGGCGGGTGGCTCCCGCGTGATCCGTGTAGCGCCAGGCAGGGCAGGGCACGTGTGGATTCCGCTATACGGCGGCGGCTTGCAGCGCTCGGAGGACGCAGGCGCCAGCTTCGCACCGCTGCCTGCCGTATCCTATTGCGCAGCGGTCGGATTCGGCAAGCCGGCGCCGGGCGCGGCATACCCGGCAGTCTACATCTGGGGCAGCGTCGGAGGCGTTCGCGGCGTTCATCGCTCGCTCGACGGCGGCGCAAACTGGGTGCGCATCAACGACGACGCGCACCAGTTTGGAGGACCGGGCGACGGGCAGTTTATCGTCGGCGACATGAACCGATTCGGCGTTGTCTACATGAGCACTGCCGGACGCGGAATCGTCTATGGAATGCCCGTTAAGCGCAAGGATTCCGACTAAGGGAAAAAACGCACTCTGTTTGAAATCGTTTTCAAGTTTGGTGAATTTCGTAATTGCGGAGGCGAAATTCGTCACCCAAACTGTGACCACAACGTGGAAAAAACCACGTGATCGAGAAAAACGAGGAGACAACAGAGTGAATCAGTTCCAACTGAGGAAGACCGCTATTGCCCTTGCAGCATCTCAGATCGCAATGCTGGCCGCCGGCAATGCAATGGGCCAAGCCCAAACCCAAGCCCAACCCGTATCCGAAAGCGCCGCGGTGGTGGTCGTAACCGGCCAGCGCGCGGCGCTGCAATCGGCCCAAGCCATCAAGCGCAACTCCGACGAAATTGTCGATTCCATCGTCGCCGACGATATCGGCAAACTCCCCGATCGTTCCGTGACCGAAGTGCTGCAGCGCGTGGTCGGCGTTGCGATCGACCGCACCATGGCTAAAAACGACCCGGAACACTATTCGGTGGAAGGTTCCGGCGTAACCGTGCGCGGCCTGACATATGTGCGCTCCGAACTGAATGGCCGCGATTCCTTCTCCGCCAACGGCGGCCGTTCCCTGAACTTCGAAGACGTGCCGCCTGAGCTGATGGCCGGCGTGGACGTGTACAAGAACCCGTCCGCGGAACAGATCGAAGGCTCGATCGGCGGCCTGGTCAACCTGCGCACGGCGCTGCCCTTTGACTACAAGGGCTCCAAGTTCGCCGTGAGCGCCGACTATACCTACAATGAGCTGGGTGGAAAAAAGAAGCCGGGCGGCTCCGTCCTCGCTTCGAACCGCTGGAAAACGCCGATCGGCGAATTCGGCGCCATGGTCGACCTGGCCTACTCCGAAAGCGCCACCCGGACCGACGCCTTCCAGGTCGAGCCGTACTACCCGCGCACCGACGTCGTCAACGGCAAGACCGTGTGGGTGCCGAAAGGGGCGCAGTGGCGCACCCTTGAATTCGACCGCAAGCGCGAAGGCTATTACGGCGCGCTGCAATGGCAGAAGGACGCAACGCTGAAATCGCACCTCACGTACTTCAAGTCAAAGTACCAGATGCAGTGGGATGAGCGCGCGATCTTCTCGCAGGCCAGCCCTTACAACATCCGCGTCAGCCCGGACGCGACCTACGGTCCGAACGGCAACCTGCTGACCGGCACCATGACCGATCCGACAGACGGCGGCATCAACTTCGGCGGCGACACCCGTACAGCCAAACGCAAATCGGACACCACGGATATCGGCTGGAACATCACCTGGCGTCCGGCCAACCGCTGGACGCTTAAATCGGACCTGCAATACATCAAAGCCAAGACCGGCAGCTTCGACTCCACCGTTGCGACCGGCGTCCAGATGGCCAAGGAGCAGATTGACCTGACAGGCAATGTGCCACGCCTGATCTTCGACCAGGCCGACCTGGCTTACCTGGCTGACCCGAAGAACTACTACTGGGCCTTCACCATGGAGCACATGGACCGCGCCAAGGCCACAGGCAAGTCCTGGAAGGGCGATGTCATTTATGACTTCGAAGACCAGCCCTTCCTGAAGGACATCCGCTTCGGCGTCCGCCTGTCCAATAAGGATTCGGTGACGATAAATTCCAACCCAAGCTACAACTGGTCGGCAATATCGCAGCCGTGGCAACTTGGCTGGGACATCAACCAGCTGGCCTCCCTGGGCGACCCGCGCTTCAGCGGCAACACCGAACTGCATACCTTCAACAACTTCTTCAACAAGAACTTGCAGGTGCCGTCGCTGGTCTTCCCATCGGTCGCGCTGGCGAATGGCTACCCGGACAGCTACGCCGCCCTGCACAAGTACCACGACATCCTGTGCGCCGAAGCGCATGGCGGCGACGCCTCAAGCTGCGGGGCCTGGAAACCTGCCACCTTCGGCACCGATCCGGCAGGCACCAACGACCAGTCCGAAAAGACCAGGGCGTTGTACACCCAGGTGCGATTCGGCTTCGACGAGCTGAAATACCCGATCGACGGCAACCTTGGCGTGCGCTACGTGAAGACCAACATGACGGCCCACGGCTACACGACGTTCACGCCGAACATCACTATCCCAAGCGGGAACAGCGTGACCGGCCAGCCGATCGTCAGCATCCCGGCTTTCAAACAGGCGCAGGACTTCGACAACAGCTACCACAACGTGTTGCCAAGCCTGAACCTGCGCATGAAGGCCAGCGACCAGTTGCAGTTCCGCTTCGGCTTTGCCGGCGCGATGTCGCGTCCGGACTTCTCGCAACTGCAGGCATATACCACACTGTCGCAGACTGCCGACCTTACCTCCAACGGGACCGTCACTACTGTCAATAGCGTCAACCTGTCGGGTGAGGCCTCCGGCAATCCGAAGCTCCGGCCGATCACCTCCAGGCAGACCGACCTGACGGCCGAATGGTACTTCTCGCCGGTAGGCTCTTTCACCGTGGCCGTGTTCAACAAGCGGTTGAAGGACGTGATCATCAACCAGGTGTTCAACTTCCAGATTCCAGACGTCTCCGGCAACATGCAGAACTTTGCCGTCACCGGTCCGGTGAACGGCGCCAAGGGCCACGCGCGCGGCATCGAGCTGGCTTACCAGCAGTACTTCGACAAGCTGCCCGGCTGGATGTCCGGCATTGGCCTGCAGGCCAACTACACCTATGTGGACAGCAAGCAGAAGCTGTACAGCCCCGTGTTCTCGCCATTCTGCGGCGGCAGTGGCCAGGCGGCCAACCTGAACACGAACATGAACGGCTGCGATACCAACGGCCAGACTTTCAGCGATCTTCCGCTGCCGCTGCTGTCGAAGAACGCCTACAACGTCGCCCTGTTGTATGACAAGGGCCCGTGGTCCGCCCGATTGGCGTATAGCTGGCGCTCGAAGAATCTGCAGGCGGTGAACGTCAACGGCACCAATGGCGGTGATGGTACCGATACCAACCCCGCCAGCCCGACCTTCGGCCAGCACGTAGTGCGCTGGGCGCTTCCAACCTGGGCCGATTCCTACGGCACGCTGGATGCATCGCTCTTCTACCAAGCTACCGAAAGGCTTTCCATTGGTCTGGAAGGAACCAACCTCACTGACGCCAAATACCGTCAGCTGATGCAGCAGCACACCGGCATGATGGGCCGCGCATGGTTTGTGTCCGGCCCGCGCTATTCCATAAAAATGCGATATTCGTTCTAAGGAGAAGAAATGCGTTTCAACCCGATGCGGGTGGCGGTTTTGCTCGCCCTGGCAGCCTCAGGAACCGCCGTTGCGGGAACTTTCGAACAAACTGCCAGCGGTCTTGTGGTCAAGCCGGACAGCGGCGCGGCAAAGGAAATCCGGCTCGAGCTAATGGACGACAACATCATCCATGTGCTCAAACTGGACCAGCGCGGCAAAGTCCTGGTGCCGTCGCTGATGACCGTCGCCAAGCCATGCGCCTGCACTTTCACTGTCAACCGCCAGGGTGACAGGGTCACGCTCAAGGCAAACAAGATTGCGGTGGCCGTGTCGCTGGCCACCGGCAGCCTGCAGTTCTCCGATGCCGGCGGCAAAGCGTTCCTGAGCCAGGCTTCGGAATCCATCGAGCCGATCGAAGTGGGCGGCAAGCCGTTCGTGGCGATCAAGCAGGGCTTCAACCACGGCACGAAGGATGCGTTCTACGGCCTTGGCCAGCACCAGAACGCGCAGATGAATCTGAACGGCGAAGACGTGCTGCTGGCCCAGCACAATATGATCGCATCGGTGCCGTTCGTGGTGTCGGATAAGAACTACGGCGTCCTGTGGGATAACAACGCCATTTCCCGCTTCGGTAATCCACGGCCATATGGCCCGCTGAAACGCGACCTGAAGCTGGTCGATGCGGAAGGGAAGGCCGGTGGACTGACTGCGCGCTATTACGTTGGAGGCAAGCTCGCGCTGACTCGCCAGGAACCCGATATCGCCTACCAGTACCTGAAAGACGTCGCCGAAAACTGGCCGAAAGAACTCGGCCCGCTGAAAAGCCTGAAGGACGTGAAAGTGGTGTGGGAGGGGACGCTGGCCAGCGACAAGCCCGGCGTGCACAAGATGCAGCTCTATGCCTCGGACTACGCGACTCTCACCATCGACGGCAAGCAGATCATGGACGTGTGGCGCCAGGACTGGAACCCCTGGTACCACAACTTCGAACTGAAACTGAAGAAAGACCAGCCGGTCAAACTGAAGCTGGAGTGGAAACCATCCGGTGGCATGGTCGCGATGACGCACAGCGACCCGTTGCCGGAACCGGAGCGCCATTCGCTGACACTGTCCTCCGAAATCGCCCAGGGCATCGACTACTACGTGATTCGCGGCACCAGCATGGATAAGGTGATTGCCGGCTACCGACACCTGACCGGCCAGGCGCCGATGATGCCGAAATGGGCCTACGGCTTCTGGCAATCGCGCCAGCGCTACGAAACCCAGCAACAGTTGCTGGACACGCTGCGCGAATACCGCAAGCGCCAGTGGCCGCTCGATAACATCGTGCAGGACTGGTTCTATTGGCCTGAGAACGCCTGGGGCTCGCACGATTTCGACAAGACCCGCTTCCCCGATCCGAAAGGCATGGTGGACGAGGTGCATCGCCAGAATGCACGCATCATGATCTCCATCTGGGGCAAGTACTACGACACCACGGACAACTACAAGGAGTTCGCATCCAAGGGCCACATGTGGACCAAGAACGTCGAAAACGGCGCGCTGGACTGGGTCGGGCCTGGCTACAAGAACAGTCATTACAGCCCATACGCGCCGGAAGCACGCGAAATCTACTACCGCCAGATGAAGCACAAGCTGGTGGACCTGGGCTTCGACGCCTGGTGGATGGACAACACAGAACCGGACGTGCTGTCCAACACCCGTCCCGAAGATTTCAAGAAACTGATCGGGCCCACGATTTACGGCGCGGGTGAAGTCACCTTCAACCCGTATAGCCTGCTGCATACCCAGGGCATGTACGAAGGCCTGAAACGCGACCAGCCGGACAAGCGACAGTTCATCCTGTCGCGCTCCGGCTTTGCAGGCATCCAGCGCAACGCGACAGCCGTGTGGAGTGGTGACGTGGCGAGTCGCTGGAACAATCTGTACGACCAGATTGCCTCTGGCGTCAACATGTCGATATCCGGCATCCCGAACTGGACGCACGATATCGGCGGCTACGCGCAGGAAAACCGCTACCAGTATGGCGACATCGGCTCGGCACAGGAAAACCGCAACACCGCCGGCGGCAAGATCGATCCAGCCGACCTGAAAGAATGGCAGGAACTGAACCTGCGCTGGTTCCAGTTCGGCGCCTTCTCGCCGCTATTCCGTTCCCACGGCGAAGTGGTCAAGCGCGAGATCTACAACATCGCGCCAGAAGGCTCGGAGATGCGCGACTCCATGGTGTCCTATCTGAAGCTGCGCTACCGCCTGATGCCATACATCTACGCCACCGCTTCGGACACCTATCACAACTCTGGCACGATCATGCGCGGCATGGTGATGGACTTCCCGCACGACGACCGGGTGAAAGACATCAAGGACCAGTACCTGTTCGGCCACGCTTTCCTGGTCGCGCCTGTGACCAGCTACGGAGCCCGCGAACGCAGCGTCTACCTGCCGAAAGGCGCGTCCTGGTATGACTTCGACAGCGGGGCAATGCATAAGGGCGGCACGACCATCACGACAGATGCTCCCGCCGCGCGCATTCCGGTCTTCGTGAAGGCCGGCGCCATCGTGCCAACGGTGCCCGTGCAGCAGTATGTGGACCAGAACCCGGACGCGCCGGTCACGCTGAAGGTGTACACCGGCGCCAATGGCGAGTTCTCACTGTATGAAGATGATGGCGTCAGCAATGGCTACACGCGCGGCGAATACAGCCGCATCCCGCTGCGCTACGACGACAAGACCGGCACCGTAACCATAGGCCAGCGCGAGGGGCAATACAAAGGAATGGTGGCGAAGCGGACATTCAAAGTCCACTTCATCAAGCCTGGCGTGTCGACTTCCGGCAGCATGGATACCGCCGACAGGGAAGTCACCTATGAAGGGAAGGAAATCGCGATCAAGCGGCTCTAAGCCCGAGGTCGTCGAAGATCGGGTCTGACCCTTGGGTCAGACCCTGGTTTACCGGTTTGCTTTGAACTGCCCACGGCAATCCGCAAAGAACTATATCAACCCCAACCGTACCAAGCGTCGCGCAGTTCGCCGACCTTAACATTGGTCAGCTTGCTGTGCTTGGAAAGCCATTCCTGCACCAGGGCACGATGGCTTTCTTCGACTTTGCCATAAGGCTTGTTCGACACCACAATACCGCCGAAATCATCGTTATAGCCGCCGCCAAACGCGAGGCCATTCGCCTCGATGGCTTCTTCGAGGAATTGGTGGATCAGGGCATTGTGCTCGGCCAGGGTCAGGGTACCGACCAATTGCGCTTCGACGAGGAAACCGAGTTCCTGGAATTCACCGAGGTGCTTTTTCTTGAGTTGACGTTTGTTGTAGCGGCGGGATGCTGTCATGGTTCGGAGAATAAGGTTAGAAAATAGGGTTGGCGGCAAAATCCTGCCACCAACCCGTCAATCAGGCGCCCCTCACAATCCCGAAATCTGCAGCCTTGATCTTCACCATGCGACCATCAGGGTGGTACCAGACCACACCTTCCATCACATTCACGGCTAAGTAAGACTTCAATCCTTCGAAATCACGAGGGCAATCGACCAGTACATCTTTGCCGTGAGGTACCAGCCGGTGTTCAGGTAATCGTTCGGGATTTGCACCGTGGCGAGTGCCTACAGCCGGGCCGCAGAACTCATACGTCCCGTCCGGCAAAGCTTCCTTGGCAGCCGCCATGATCCGTTGCAGGTTCTTGCCTTCGGCAGACACCCATCCCGGCCAGTGACCGGTTTCTGGATCTGGTTGCGGTTGCGCAGGCTCGAATCCAGGTGGAGGAGTACGTCCCGTCTTCGCATCGTAGCGAACATAGAACACACCTTCCTTCAACCTCACAGCCAGGCCATCCCATTTACGGGTGGCATAGCCCAAACCTTCGGCGACCCATTCAGATCCCGGTACGATCTCGTCACGAACTTGACGATTCCCGTCGTAGTTACGCTGAAATAACGATTTGATCTTAATCATTTACTGCTCCTAGGTAGTTGGTAGGTTTCGATTCCGGCCCCGGCCACACTAGGAACTTCGAATCCAGCACTGCAGTTATTCGTCAGGGGAGGCTGGATTCAAACTGCAATCCCCTGGTTCAGGATGATAATGGCAGCCCGCGCTTGCACGCAAGGGCGGAAATGTGGCCCGAAACGAAAAGAAGGCAGGGTGCGAAAACCCTGCCTTCCACTGGACGAACGAAACCAGGCCCGCTTTATTTAATGTGCGGGCACAAAGTACGGCTTGAACGCTTCTTGCATCTCGGGCGACAACTGCTGGAAGTCGATATGCTGATTCTTAATTTCGGCACGCAAGCGTTTCGCACCTCCTGCGGCGCGTACCAGGCGAGTCACCAGATCCCGGGCCAGTTCTTGTAGTACTTCCCGAGGAATTTGCTTAGGGTCGCGCACCACAAACGTTTCCCGCGCCGGATCGCCATTGCACTCGGTACCGGAGACCTTATAAACGCCGCCATCAGTGTGCTGAAGATACAGGCTCTGGCCTGGTGTTGGGTTGCGGCGTTTGGAATACCCGTTAACGAGGTAATACGTATCTGTGGAATTCTTCGCTACACCAAAAATCCATTGGCGCGTGGTCCAAGTCTCAGAGTCGGCCATCTGCGCGCACAGTGCGCGGATATTTTCAGGCACAGGATCCAGTTTGAGGCCTGCTGAAGGCAGCCGCAGGCCCAGAACGGGATCAGGCAAGAATCGAGGAGGGCGGTTGCTTTCCTGTGCACCGGCACTTGCGCAGAGTACCGCAAGCAATACGGCTGCGCACCGGCCCTTAATAGCGGTAGACAACATTGTTAAGTTGCACTGAAAACTGACCCACTTTCCCCTGAAAGTTGCAACGGAATCTGACCCACGTTGGTAGCACAATTCCCCCTGTCTAGTCGGCAGGAGATCGGAGTGATCGACGTGGCTTTGTTAGGCATAATTCGA
>DASWTB010000156.1:0-4876 GCA_036402315.1 Pseudoduganella sp.
CTTGCGTGGCCCGCATGCTCCATTACCAGGATCTGTTTGTTAGTCACAGGATAACTTGGCCCCCACTCGCCAATGCGGGACCTGAACTCCCTGATCTGGCCTTGAGAGGTTCCACGGTAATCATGGTCGACCTTAACTTCCATTACTTGGCATCCGCCCTGGTTTGTAATGCAAACGGTCTGAATTCCGTTGCGGCCCATGGGCTCTGGGGGGCGGGCATACAGGTGGGCAAGTTTCAACGCCATCTGGCAAGAGGATGACACGCTGCACGTGGCCTGTAATCAGAGCATTCTGAGCTGATGCAATGGAGCAGAACGCGAGCAAGCCACAAGTGATGATTCCGAGCTTAGACATTTCCAGCCATTTCTGAGTTGTAGGTGGCGCAATTTTACCGGCCAGATCCCCAGGAAAAGTCACGGACTATCACTTACAAACTAAAGTGCTGCCTGCGCGCCCCAGATTTGCTTCATGCTGAAGCGCAGTTCGGCTTGGTCCTCGGTGAGAGCCTCAAGGATTGAGCATTCGGGCTGGTCGGTGCGGCGGTGCACTGAGGTTGGCAGGGCCTTGCCCGCACCGTCGCGCATGCAGTGCACTTCGAGCACACCATCGCCGCTGTCTCGAGCTGTTACGACGCCCAACTCGCCGTTAGCCAGGCGCACCAGCACACCGGGAGGATACTTGCCGACCTGGCGGTGGAATTGCTCCTGCAGTTCCGGATCGGCCGGGTGCAGGGGATCGTGCAGGAGCTTTTCGAGCGCTTCGTCCGGCAGCATCGAGCAGCGGTAGTTGCGTGCGGAGACGCGGGCGCAATAGCGGTCGGCCAGGCTAAGCAAGCGTGCGTTGTGGGTGATTTGTTCGCGAGTCATGCCGGCGGGGTAGCCGGTGCCGTCGTCATTTTCATGGTGCATCAGGACGCAGGAAATCCATTCGTCGTCCTCGATGCCCACATACTTCAGCATTTCCGCGCTGTCTTCGGGATGGCGGCGCACGATGGCCATTTCTTCGTTATTCAGCGCGCCCGGCTTGCATTGGAAGTTGTCGTGGTGGCGCAGCATGCCCACATTCATGGTCAGTGCCGCCGCAGTCAGCGAAATCACTTCATCGGTGGCCTTGCCCAGGCCGCGCGCTACAAGGATCACTACGATGGCGGTTTCGATACAGTGGCGTACCGCATAGGTTCCCGCGATCTGGTTCAGGAACAGGCAGGCGAGGGCGATCTCGGGATTCAGTTCAACTGCGCGCACTACTTCACGTGCGATATTGCGCAAGTCGGCATCGGCGTTACGCTCGTTGCGCAAGTCCCCCAACAGCTTTTCCAGGCGCTTGTTGGCGAGGTTAAGTTCGTGCAGCACGGATGGCGGCGGCTCCAGTCGCGATCCGCCTTCCATGCCAAGATCCTGCAAGCTGTTGAGGTACTGGTTCATTTTGTGTCCCCTCGTGTTACACGCGCGCCAGTCGCTCCAGTGCAAGCGCCAGCGTCTCGTCTTTCTTGGCAAAGCAGAATCGCACAATGCCCGAATCCTTGCCGTTGCGGTAGAACGCCGATACTGGAATGGCGGCGACCTTGATCTCGCTGGTCAGCCATTCCGCAAAGTCCGCTTCCGAGTGCGACGAAATGCGGTCGTAGCGCACGCATTGGAAGTAGGTGCCATCTGCCGGAAGCAGTTCGAAGCGGCTGCCTTCCAGGCCTTTGCGGAACAGGTCGCGCTTGCGCTGGTAGAAAGCTGGCAGGCCGACATATGGCGCAGGATCGGCCATGTAACTCGCAATCCCGTGCTGCATTGGCGTGTTCACGGAGAACACGTTGTATTGGTGGACCTCGCGGAATTCGAGTGACAGCATTGCAGGCGCGGCGACATAGCCGACCTTCCAGCCCGTTACGTGGTACGTCTTGCCAAAGCTGGACACAACGAAGGAGCGCTCGGCCAGGTCTGGATAGCGGCACATTGATTCATGTTGGTGGCCATCGTAGACCATGTGTTCATAGACTTCGTCGGAAAGGATCAGGATGTCGGTGCCGCGCACGATTTCGCGCAGCGCCGCCATATCAGCCGCGCGCAGCACGCTACCGGTTGGATTGTGCGGCGTGTTGATGATGATCATGCGGGTGCGTTCGGTGACGGCCGCGCCTACGCGCGCCCATGGCACGCTGAAGCCGCCGTGCGGCGCAACTTCCATCTGTATCAGCACCGGAACGCCGCCGGCAAGTTCGATGGCGGGCAGGTAGCTGTCGTAGGCCGGTTCGATCACGATCACTTCGTCGCCGGGATGCACACTGCACAGGATGGCGGTAGTCAGCGCCTCGGTCGCACCGGGAGTGACGGTGATTTCGGTGTTGACGTCGTAATGATGGCCGTAGATGCGGCTGATCTTGTCGACGATGGCCTGGCGCAGCTCTAGCGCGCCGACGCCGGTTGGGTATTGGTTATAACCCTCGCGCATGGCGACGGTGACCATGTCGACCAGCTTCGGGTCACAGGCAAAGTCAGGGAAACCCTGGCCCAGGTTGACCGCGCCGTACTGTCCGGCGAGGGCCGACATGCGCGAAAAAATGGTGGTGCCAACGTGGGGCAGGCGGGAAGTCAGTTGTTTCATCGTGCTTAGGAAAAGGACATTTTTTCCATTCTAGCGCAGCCATTTAAAACAAGTGTTGCCCCAAGGGTAAATCTAAAAAGTCAAGCTTCCAGACTCCATTTTTCCGGCTGCATTACCTTGAACATGCCGGCTTTCGCCAGCCGCTTGGCCAGCTTGAGCAGCGCCTTGTCCTTGGTGATCAGGATGTCGGCCTGGGCGTCGCGCGCCAGTTCCAGGAACTTCTGGTCGTCGCGGTCGGTGCAAACCGGCAGCCGTGCGCCGGATTCCGGCGGCTGCACCACCTTGATGTACTGGTCAAAGCGCGCTGCGCTCAATGGGCGCGTGCTCTCATCAAGTGGCAGGTGAGGGTAGTTCAGGACGAACAGGTATTCGGCCCGGCAGTCGGCGCGGGTGATCGCTTCGACCGCGCCGCTTTCGATCGCCGCCAGCAGGGATGACCAGCGCGGGTCCTGGAAAACGAACAGGTCGAGGCAGACATTGGTGTCGATGACGATGCGCTTTGGTGAAATATGCGGTGGAACAGGTATCATGTCGAAGTTTTTCGTTTTGAATTTTGAATCTTATGCTGATTGTGCTGTCGCCTGCAAAAAGTCTTGACCTGGAAACCCCGCCAACCACCAAACTCGCAACGCAGCCTGAGTTCCTCGATCATTCGGAGCAGTTGATCGAGCGCCTGCGCGATTTTTCGCCGAACGAACTGGGTGAACTGATGGACCTGTCCGACGCCTTGTCGACGCTGAACGTGGCGCGCTACGCTTCCTGGACCAAGGACACCAGCGAAGCACGGCAGGCGGTCATGACCTTCAACGGCGACGTCTACGACGGCCTTGATGCCCGTTCGATGTCGGCCAAGCAGCTCGATTACACCCAGTCACGCATCCGCATCCTGTCCGGCCTGTACGGCATGCTGAAGCCTTTGGACCTGATCCACCCGCATCGCCTGGAAATGGGCACCCGCCTGCAAAACCCGCGCGGCAAGAATCTTTATGAGTTCTGGGGCGACATGATTACCGAGGCGCTTAACAAGGAAGGCTCGCCGGTGCTGGTCAACCTGGCTTCGGACGAGTATTTCAAGTCGGTCAAGCCGAAGAAACTGAATATGCCGGTGATTACGCCAGTGTTCGAAGACTGGAAGGGCGGCAAATACAAGATCATTTCCTTCTTCGCCAAGCGGGCGCGCGGCATGCTGGCGCGTTACGCGGCGGTGAATAACATCACCGATCCGGTAAAGCTGAAGAAGTTCGATGTGGATGGCTATAAATTCGATGCTGACGCTTCGAACGATACTACCTGGGTATTCCGCCGCAAGATCGCAGCCTGATAGCTAGGCGCCTGCCCGGCGGGCAGGCGCTTAAAGCATTACCAGAAGTTGTACCAGGCCTTCTTCTTGATTCCGTCATCTTCCAGCATCTTGCTGTCAGGGAAGTTCTTCACGAAGACGCGCTTGGTATCGTCGCGCAGGGTCACGTTACCCATCTTGTCGTAGCCACGGTACATGATGGCCAGCGCCTCTTCGATGGATGGCGAATCAGCGTAATCGGTCAGCACGCCCTGGGCGCGGTTGATGGCTGCCAGGTAGGCGCCGCGGCGGTAGTAGTAACGCGCCACGTAGACTTCATACTTCGCCATCGCATTGATCAGGTACTTCATGCGATCGATGGCGTCAGGCGTATATTTGCTCTCTGGAAACTTTTCGACCAGCGCCTTGAACGCGGCAAAGGCTTCGCGGGTGGCTTTCGGGTCGCGTTCCGCAGGGTCTTGCTCATACAGGAAGTTCAGCAGGCCGATCGAGTCGTTGAAGTTCACCAGGCCACGCAGGTAGTACATATAGTCAACGTTCGGATGGTTCGGGTGCAGCTTGATGAAGCGCTCCACGGCAGCCAGGGCCTGGGCCTGGTCTTGTGCCTTGTAATGGGAATAGGCGATTTCCATCTGCGCCTGCTGCGCATACGTGCCGAACGGATAGCTGGATTCGAGGCGCTCGAAAAGCTGGACGGCACGTTCATAGTTGCCGCTAGCCTGTTCATCCTTGGCCTCCGAGTATAATTTCGTTGCGGACCAGCCTCGGGTCTCGTCTGCACGTTCTGGTAACAGGCCACAAGCTGACAAACTAAACAGTACGACTGTTGCTGCAACTACTGATAATTTTTTTTGCATGTTGATGTGCAAGGAATCGTTAACCAAAATACTAAACTTGGCTGATTATAGCCGATGGGAATGCTGTGATATTGAAACCTGAGATGAATTCGGCAGAACAATTGCCTGATAACGATTTTGACGC
>DASWTB010000157.1:0-11212 GCA_036402315.1 Pseudoduganella sp.
GCGGCTGGAATGCATTCGGTGGTTTCGTTCCAGTCGAAGTCGCCGAGGTCGCGCAGCATCAGGCAAGCAACGAACAGCAGCGCTGGCGCTGTGGCGTATGCCGGGACCACGCCGGCTAGCGGCGCGATGAACAGGGCTGCCAGGAACAGTACGGCCACCACCAGCGCGGTGAGGCCGGTGCGGCCGCCGGCCTGCACGCCGGAAGCGCTCTCCAGATAAGCGGTGGTGCTGGAGGTGCCGAGCACGGAGCCGGCCACAATTGCCGTGCTGTCAGCCAGCAGCGCCTTGTTCAGGCGTTCCATCTTGCCGCTGACCAGCAGTCCCGCGCGGCTGGCAACGCCCATCAGGGTGCCGGTCGCATCGAACAGTTCGACCAGGAAGAACACCAGCACCACATTCAGGACGCCGACGCCCAGTGCGCCCGGCACATCCAGCTTGAGGAAGGTAGGTTCCAGCGATGGCGGCGCCGAGAACACGCCGTGGAACTGATTCCCGCCGAAGAAGAAACTCAATACGGTGACGACCATGATGCCGATCAGGATCGCACCTTTGACTTTCAGGCGGTCGAGCGTGACGATCAGCAGGAAGCCGACAATGGCAAGCAGTGCCGGCGGCTTGTGCAGGTCGCCCACGGTCACCATGGTATTGGGGTTGGCCATGACGATGCCGGCGCTTTTCAGCGCGATCAGGCCAAGGAACAGGCCCAGGCCGACGGTAATGGCGATGCGCAGCGAGCGGGGAATGCCGTTGACGATGGCTTCGCGCAGCCCAAGCAGGCTGACAACCAGGAACAGGCAGCCGGAGATGAACACCGCGCCCAACGCGACCGGCCACTTGATCCCCATGCCGAGCACCACGGCGTAGGCGAAATAGGCATTCAGGCCCATGCCAGGCGCCATGCCGATCGGGTAGTTGGCGTACAAGGCCATGATCGCCGTGCCGAGCGCTGCGGCAAGGCAGGTGGCGACAAAGACTGCTTCTTTCGGCAAGCCGGCATCGCCGAGGATGGCCGGGTTGACGAAGATAATATAAGCCATGGTCAGGAACGTGGTGATGCCGGCCACCACTTCCGTGCGCACATCGCTACCGGCTTCCTTGAGTTTGAATAGTTTTTCGACGATCGACACGACTGCTCCCCGGTTTGAACTTCCGGGGAGCATACCACTACAGCAAGCCCAGTGCGCGGGCGATATCGTCCCATGCAACATACTTGAAGTTCTGGGCGCCATCGGGCAGGCGCTTGTAGCCGTCCTGCACCACCAGCATACCGCGTGCGAAGCGGCCGCCCAGGTTGGCCGAGGTCACATCCAGGCCGTCGGTCTCGGAGGCGCCGTCGATCCCTGCATCGGGATTCATGCCGACCCGGAAACTGCCGCGAATGCGGTGCGGGGGCGCTGCGTCGGCAACCACATAGCTGTTGCTGCCCTGGCTGGATACCACCAGGTAGCTGGCGTTGGGCGCATGGTAAATGGCCATGCCTTCGACATCGGTGCGGAGCGGGCCAGGTTTGCCGGCCGGCAGGATCATCTTTGGTTCTGCCTTGCGATCGGCGCGTGCGTCGATGGACCAGACGCCGCGCTTCTCTTCGCCGGCAAACAGGCGGTGGTTGCGCTCATCAGCGACGCAGCCCTCCGGCTGGCTGGCCAGCTTGAAGCGGCGGACCAGGCTCGCGGTGAAGGCGCCGGCTTCGCGGCCAATACGGTATTGCAGGTAGCTGCCGTCCTTGTCGTTGATGAAGGCCTCCAGGCCGCCTGTGAGCGGCTGGTAGAGGCAGATGCCGTAAATGCGTTCCAGCGGTGTCGGGAAACGGCCAGCTTCGGCCACGGAGCCGGCGGCGTCGATGGTGTACAGCACCAGCGAATTCTCGTCGCGCTGCGTGGCGGCGGCCAGGTCGTAGCTTTGGCCGCCCAGCATGACGCCCTGGCGCAGGTCGACGTTGTTCAGGCGGCCGGACTCCAGCAGCTGCAGTTGGCGGCCTTGCAGGTCGTACACGTGCAGGCCTTGCTTCTTGTTGGTGCCGAGCACGCGGCCCTGGCCGGCATGCTGGCGGTCGATCCAGATCGCAGGATCGTCGGCGGCATCGCCCATGCGCGGCATGTTTTCGGTCTGCACTTGCGGCTGCACGATGACGGCGGGCGGCAAGTCGCTGCGCAAGGCGATCGTGCGGATGGTTTGGGCGCCGGGGCCGAGGAGGGTGACCCCTGCCGCGGCGGGCGCCAGGCCATGGGTCTCGGTAGCATTGGCACGGACTGCGGCGCGAGTGCCGTGCGGCGCGCTGATTGCCAGCGCGCGGCGGGCCGGCGGACCTTCCGCGTCGGCGTTGTAGGCCCAGACGCCCAAGCCTTTCTCCAACACGACCAGGCTGCTGCTGGCGTCGTGCACCAGGCATTGTTCGCTATGCGGCGGCAGGGCGAGCTTGCGCACCAGCTGTGGGCGACCGTGCAGCAGCCATTGCTCCGCCTGGCCGTCCTTGCCGGCCAGGAAAGCGTAGAGCAGGCCCTGGCTGTCGCGGTAAAGGCAGGCGGCTTCCGGCGCAACGGCTGCGCCTTCAAGCACGGCGCTGACAGCCAGGTTGCCGGCGGCGGCATCGACCGTCACGGCCATGGCGCGTTCCGAATTGGCGTCAACCACGAGCGCCGTGCCATCGCGGTAGTCGAGATGGCGGCCGCGCAGCGCGATCTTTGCGCGCTCGGCGCCATCGGCGCTGCGCAGATGAAGGCCTTGCTTGTCGAGCGCCAGCGTGGCGCCGCCGGGCAGGGCGACAGTTTCCCCGGCCGTCGCCGGCAAGGCGCAGGCCAGCAGGAATGACATCATGAACAAGCGGCGCATCAGAACACGCTCGCTTTCAGGCCCAGCTTGTAGGTGCGGCCATATTGCTCGTACTGGGCATTGTGTGCCTTGACGCCCTGATAGACGTAGTACTTTTCGTTATTCAGGTTGGCGACGTCGAAGCTCAATTGAACGTCCCTGGTCAACTGCCAGGACAGTGAGAAGTCGACCTGCCTTTGGGTATCGACAATGCGGTCTTGCGCGCCGTTCAGGATATCCGAGCCCAGCTCGAGCAAGTAGGGCGACTTGTAGTTCAAAGCGATACGGGTGCTGACCGGACCGGCTTCGTAGCCGAGCATCAGGTTCATCATGCGGTCGGACTGGCCAGGCATCGAGATGCGGCGGACCGCCATGGCGGCGGCCTTGCTGTCATAGCGGGCGACGTTGGCGCGCGAGTCCGTCAATGCCCCGTTGATGCCGACCAGCAGGCCATTAAAGGGCGCCGGCAGCATGCGCAGCGGCTGTTGCCAGGACAGTTCGAGGCCGTGCACCCGGGCTTTGTCGCCGTTTGCATAGGTGGTGGCGCTCGTATAGCCCGCCCATTGGCCGCTACCGGCAAGATTGGTGGTGTAGGTGAATTCCTTGATGTCCTTGTAGAACAAGTAGGCCGATACCGCGCCGTCGTTGCCGATCACGCGTTCGGCGCCGAGGTCGAAGTTGTGGGACTTGAGCGGATTCAGCTCAGGATTGCCGATGGTGGCCTCGGTGGCGCTGGCCAGCGCGATGCCCGGCGCCAGCTGGCTGAAGTTGGCGCGTACCACGGAATTGCTCCAGGCGGTGCGCAGGCTGGTGCTGCGGTCGAGGTCATAGCGCAGTTGCAGCGAAGGCAGCCAGTTGGTATAGGAGCGACTGCGCCGCAGCGGCGTGATGGTGCCGCCGCTGGTGCGCACGCCCGCTGCCTCAAAGCCCGTATGTTCGGCGCGAACGCCAGCCAGCAGGCGCCAGTCGCCTTGCGACAAGGTGTTCTGGAAGTAGGCGGAATCGATGTCCTCGTTCAGCGTGAAGTCGTTGATAGCGGATTCCGTCGCCAGGCGGGCTGAGCTACGGTCCAGTCCAGCGACGCGGGCGCGGATAGCGGCTGGGTCGAGGGCGGCGCCGATCTGGCCGAAGGGGTAGTCAAGCTGGCGGTCCTGTACGAAGGAGGACATTGACAGCGAACCGGAAACCGCCTTGCTGCCGTAGCTCCATTGGTTGGTGTCGTTGGCCTTTTCGCGGCGGCTCGCTTTGGCGCCAAACTTCATGGCGGAGCGCATTTCGCCCAGTGCGAATTCATGCCCGAGGTCGAACTTCAGGTGGTGCTCAGTGTCTTTCGAGTAGCGCTGCTGCAGGGTGACGGCGTTCAGGCTGTAGCTGGCCGGGTCGTAGGCGGACGCTGGCGCCGTCAATGCCGGGCGTTCGCCGTTGCTGAAACTGATTCCTTTGACATTGGCGGTGCCGCGGAAGCGGCCGTCGTTAAGCGCTTCCGGCGTGTCTTCATCGGCCTTGCTGCGGCCAGCCTGCACGTCCAGCTGCCAGGTGCCGAATTTTTGCCGGGTGCCGAATACGGCCGACTGGATCTCTTGCGTGTATTTGCGTTGTCGTATGCGGCGTTCGAGACGCGCGGTGGCCGGCACGCCTTCGGTCAGGGCGCCGCCGCTGATATTGCTGACGGTAAGTCGGTCGCGCACTTCGGCATCGCTGAAGCGGCTCAGGAAGCTGCGCAGGAACCAGCTGTTGCCAGTCTGCGGGCGATAGTCCAGGTTCAGCGCGGCGGCGCGCCGTTCGCGCACCGGCAGGTAGTCGCGCAGTTCGAAACCTGACAAGCGTTCCCCATCCCAGGCACCCCCGGTTTCCACGTTGTCGGAGCCGAACTTGCGCTTCTCGCCGCCGTGGCCTACCGCCACGCCGAATTTTCCATCGCCGAAACGGCTGGCCCAGAGCATGCCGGCGCTCGGGCTGTCCTGGCCGGTGTTCTGGTCGTGCGAGGCGGCTGCATTGACCGTCAACAGGGAGCCCGGCAGGTCGAAGGCGGACAGCGCCTTGACTTCTACGGTGCCGCCAAGCGAGCTGGCATCCTGCTCGGGCGTCAGGGTCTTGGTGACTTCCAGCGAGCGGATCAGGCCTGCCGGCAGCACATCGAGCGCCACAGCGCGCCGGCCCGCTTCCGGCGATGGCACCAGCGCGCCGTTGATGGTGACGGCGTTCAGGTCGGGACCCAGGCCGCGCACGGTGATGTAGCGGCCTTCGCCCTGGTCGCGCTGCACAGAGACGCCAGGCAGGCGGGCCAGTGCTTCGGCAGCGTTCTTGTCGGGCAGGTTGCCGATATCGTCGCTGCTCAGGACATTGATGATATTGTCGGCCTTGTCCTGGGCCGCAATGGACTTGGCCAGCACGGCGCGCTGGCCGGTAATGACGACGCTGGCGCCGGCCAGGGACGCATCCGCAGCATCGGCGGCGATGGCATTGGACAGGGCGAGCACGCCGGCAGCAAGTGCGGTCAGTTGGGTTTTCATGTGCATTCTGTTCTGAAGTTGAAGAATGCAGCGGATTATGGAAAGGGTGGATGACAAGTTGGTTACGCCACAGTGAGCTGAAATGACCCTGCGCCTGTCATGCGGCTGTCATACGGAGCGGCTAAGCTGCGCGGTCATGCTGAAACTTCATCGACATTCCCTGGTGTCCGCGGCACTTGCCGTGATTGCCTGCCTGCTGCTGTACGCCAGCGCAGGCGAGACCAAGCCCTTTGCCGCCTGGCGCTGGATGGACATCGTGGCCGAAGGCGGCGTGGCAGCCATGGCGGGGCTGTGGTTCGTGATGACCCTGAGTAGCCGGCCCGGCGGGCTGGTCACGCGCCTTCTGGCGGGCGGACTGGCAGCCATCATGCTCGGCTCCTGGGCCGACTGCCTGGATGAATTCTTCAGGATCGACAAGGCAGCAAGCTGGGACAACTGGTTCGAGGCTCTGCTGCCGTTCGGGATGCTGGTGCTCACCGCAGGCATCTATTACTGGCGCCACGAGCAGTTCATGCTGAACGACCACCTGGCCAAACGCGAACGCCTGTTCCGCCAGCACCGCGCCTTCGACCGGGTGACGCAGCTTGCGGACGCCGCCTACCTGCGGCACCAGATCCGCCTTGAGCAGGAGCGCGACCTTACCGGCGAGTGCGCGCTGGTGTTGCTGGATATTGACGGCTTCCACCGCATCAATCGCGCACATGGCCCGCGCGAAGGCGACCGCGTACTGCAGGCAGTCGGCCATATGCTGCTGCTTAACCTGCGCAATGAAGACCTGCTGTGCCGCTATGCAGGGGACCGCTTTGCGCTGCTGTTGCCCGGCATGGGCGACACCGAAGCTCGTACACTTGCCCAACACCTGTGCGTCATGGTGGCGATGATGCGGCACCATGGGCCGCAGGGAGCGCTGCAGGTGAGCCTGCGGTACGCCTGCGAACCGGCGCGTGGCGATGCCGAGAGCTTGCTGGCGCGGCTGTCCCGCACCATCGACGAGGCAGGCCAGGCGCTGGCGCAAGCGCCTTCCGCCCCGTGATCCGCTACACGCTGCCGGACGAGGCGACCATCCCCGCGCACGGCCTGCCGTGGCACTTGCTTGACTATGCTTTGCAGCGCGACGCGCACCCGGGGGCGATCGCGCGCGGCACCGGAATGCCTGGTGACGGCAGCCGACCGCTGCAAGGAACGCTGGTGAGCCCGCAGCAATGCCTGCAACTGCTGGCGAATACCCTGCGCGAACTCGCAAGCCCCGATACCAGTTTCATGCTCGGCCAACACCTGCTGCCTGGCGCGGATCCGGCGTTGTCGACGGCGCTGCGGCGCGCGTCGTCGCTGCAGGACGCGCTGGCAATCCTGTGCCAGTGGCCGTCGGGGCTGCTGCCACTGCTGCGGCCGCGCCTGCACCTCGCAGACGGCCAACTGGTGCTGTACTGGACCGATAGCCATGGTGCGCCCGGCCTGCGCGCGGCGCTGGTGGAAATGCATATGACGGCAGTCGTTTCGCTGGCGCGGTGGCTGGGCGGGCGTCGCTTGCCATGGCGGTTCTGCTTCAACCGCGCACGCCCGCGCCATTTCGAACAGCATGAGGTGCACCTGGGCGGCGAGCTGCGTTTCGATTGCCAGCTCGATGCGATGCTGCTCGATGCGGGTGCGCTAACGCCAGCCTGGCCGGCTGGCGATGCCGCGGCGTGCGCCGCCGCATTGACTGCCGCCAGCCAGGCCGGCCACGCGCCCAGCCTGGCCGATGCGCTGTACGACTACCTGCTGGCGGAGGTGCGTTGCAGCCCGACGCTGGAAGGCGCCAGCGCAGCCTTCGGCGTCAGCCCGGCCACGCTCAAGCGCCACCTCGCGCGCTACGGCACCCATTTTGTGGCGGAACTGGACCAGGTGCGCACCCATGTTGCCATGTACTTGTTCCAGTCGCGGCAGGCGGACAACGAGAAGGTGGCGCAATACCTTGGCTTCCATGACGCAGCGAATTTCCGGCGCTCGTTCAAGCGCTGGACGGGGCTGACGCCGGCCTTGCTGCGTGCGTCGCTGGCGAGCTAGGCCAGCGCGAACAACTGGGAATAGACCCGCGTCGCCATCAGTCCCAGCGGCTGGTGGTGGACGGCCGGCCCCATGTGGCGCGCCAGCATGGTCATCGCTTCGGCTTTCCCGCTGCAGGCGGCAATCTGGGCTTCCAGCAGGCCGAGGTCGCTGGTGATGGTTTCCCAGGCGTGCTCGTCGCCGTCGAAACGGTGGCGCAGGATAGGGCGCGGTGCTGCGGGTGCGGGCGCTGTTTCGGCTGCCACGGCGTTGCCTGCCGGCGGATCGAAAATGGCGGCGCTGGCGGCGCCGTTGGCCACCGGAGGGTCTTGCGGCGCGCCGTCTTCCGGGGTTGCCGGCAGGGTTTGCAGCCCAATGCGGCCCAGGCCGTAGCCCAGCTCCAGCCGTTGCAAGGACTCCGCTGCCCGCTCAGGATCGCCACCCAGCAGCGCGCGCAGCACGTCGAGGACGGTGGAGTCGGATGGCGGCGGCGGCGGCAGCGTGATCCCCAGTTCGGCCAGTTCAAGCAGGATTGATGGTTGCGCTGCCGGCTGGTCGGCGACCGCCAGCTGGTAGCCGAGCAGCTCCGGCAGGCAACGCTCGCCGGTGCCGGCCAGCGCCAGGCGGATCGCTCCCTGCACGAAACCGCTATCCTCCAGGTCTTGCCAGGTGCTGCAGCCCTGGACCGCAAGCACCTGTCGCACCAGCGCAACATGGTTGGCGCCGGCTACGCCCTTGCCGAGGTAATCGAGGTAGAGCTTGACCAGCGGCATATAGCTCGCCTGGCGCCAATGATCGAGCACCGTGTGCAGCCAGGCGCCTTCGACCAGCAGGCCGGGCGCCTGCACGCACAGGAAGCGCCGCGCCTGTGCCAGTGTCGCGAAGTGGCGGCGCGGGGCGCCTTGCTGGCGTCCAAGCTGATACTGGCGGAACTCTTCGGCACGGTTGCGGCTGCGCAGTTCCAGCCATTGCTCCAGCCCCGGCAGGCCGCCGCTCCAGGCCGGGGACAGGGCCGCCGCTTCGGCCAGCCGGCGTTGCAGGTAAGCGCTGGCCGCGGCACGGTCGGGCGCTTCGCGCAGCAGCATATACAGCTGTTGCGACGGCCCGGCCGCGCTGGACTGGGGACTACGGCTGAGTGGAAGTGCGGTCATCATATCAACCAGTATCCAATTGCAAGGCAGTGTTTCCAAGCAGAGAGCTGCGCGCCGCCATGTCAGACCAGTCTGACACCGTCGTGTAAAATCGGCCGCCATTGCTAAATCACAGGATCGCACATGCTTGACGCAATGTCGATGGACCAGCTGCGCACCTTTATCGCGGCGGCGGAAGAGGGGAGTTTTTCGGCAGCCGGCCGCAAGCTGCGGCGCGCGCAATCGGTGGTCAGCCAGACCCTCGCCAATCTCGAAACGCAAGTCGGGTTTCCCCTGTTCGACCGCAGCGGCCGCTATCCGCGCCTGACCGACCAGGGCCGGGCCCTGCTTGATGCCGCGCGGGCCGCCGCCAGCAGCATGGATGGCTTCAAGGCCAAGGCGCGTACCCTGGCCGAAGGACTGGAGGCCGAGCTGTCGGTGGCAGTGGACGTGATGTTCCCGATCGCGCGCCTGACGGAAGCGGTGCGCGCCTTCCATCACGAGTTTCCCGGCACGCCGCTGCGGCTGGATGTGGAAGCACTGGGGGCAGTGGTGCAGCCGGTGCTGGAGCGGCGCTGCCGGCTGGCCGTGGTGGGCTCCTTTCCCGACGTGCCGCCCGAATGCGATACGGACTATCTGTTTGAAGTGCCGGTGGTGGCGGTGGCCGCCGGCGGCCATCCGCTGGCGCGCTTGCCGGCGCCGATCGCACGCAGCGAGGCGGCGCGCCACGTGCAGCTGATCCTGACCGATCGCTCAAGCCTGACCGAAGGGCGCCAGTTCGGTGTCGTCAACCCGCAAGGCTGGCGGCTGGCCGACCTGGGCGCCAAGCATGCCTTCCTGCGCGCGGGACTGGGCTGGGGCGGCATGCCGCGCCATATGGTGGCAGACGACCTGGCGCGCGGCGCCCTGGTCGAGCTGACGCTGGAAGCGAGTCCCGTGCTGGGCCAGGCTTTTTCGATGTATGCGTGCTGGCGCAAGGATGCGCCGCCGGGCCCGGCCGGGCGCCGCTTCATCGCCTTGCTGCGGGAAGTTTAAGGCGGCGCGGCGGCCGTTTCGGGCAGGCCGCGGCCACTGTCGATGGTAAAGCCGTTGCGGCCGCGCCGCTTGGTATCGTACAAGGCCATGTCGGCGCGCCCGATCAGGCCGCCTGCGGTTTCGGTGCCGCCGGCGTACAGTGCGATGCCGATGCTGGTGGTCACGCGCAGCGGAGCGTTGAGCACGGTGAAATCGGCCGCCACGGCGGCCATGACTTTTTCCGCCAGCAGTTGCACCTCTTCGGCATGGCGGATGTGCTCGAACACGATCACGAATTCATCGCCGGCCAGGCGCGCCACGGTATCGGTGGTGCGCACGCTGGCGGACAGGCGCAGCGCGAACTCCTTCAATACCTCGTCGCCGCCGGCGTGGCCCAGGCTGTCGTTGATGTGCTTGAAGTTGTCGATGTCGAGGTAGGCCAGCGCCATCTGGCTGTCCTGGCGGCGCACCCGCTCGATGGCCTGGTCCAGCACGTCTTCGAACTGGCGCCGGTTGGGGATGCCGGTCAGCGCATCGCGCCGCGCCTGGCGCAGCAACTCCGCCTCCACTTCGCGGCTGCGCGTGACATCGGTGGTCAGGGCGTAGACCAGGGGCACGCTGCCATCCTTGCGCACATCGGGCACGAAGATGGTTTCCAGCACGCGCGGTTCGCCGTGCAGGCGGGCGGTCGATTCATATTCCGTGACCTCGCCGCTGAAGGCGCGCTCCAGCCAGGGCCGCGCCTCGCGGTAGGCGGTGTCGCCAGCCACGCTGGACAGGGGGCGGCCGGGCAGGGTGTCGGGATCGGTGTCGAGCCAGCGGCGGTAAGTGGCGTTGCCAAACTGCAGCACATGCTCGCGGTCGATGGCGCTGATCATCACCGGCAAGTGGTCGGCAATCAGGCGCAGCCGCTTTTCGCTGGCGGCCTGGGCCAGTTCGGCGGTCTTGCGTTCGGTAATGTCGGTGCACATCAGGTAGAAACCGGGCACACTGCCGTCCGGCGCCAGGTCGGGCACCAGTTCGGCCATCAGGTGCAGGTGGCGCTCGAGTTCCTCGCCGGGCCGCTCGACGTGGATGCGGCGCCCGGCCAGCACCAGATCGAAGCAATCCTTCCAGCGCTGCAAGGCTTGCACGCCAAACACTTCATCGAAGCGCTGGCCGACCATGGGACGCGGGTCGATGCCGAGCAGGAACTGGTAATGCTCGTTGGTGAAGCGAAAGCGCAGTTCGCGGTCGATATAGGCCACCAGGGCCGGGATGTTGTCGGCGATCACGCGCGCCCGTTTTTCGCTTTCGGCCAGCCGTTGCTGCGCCGCCTGGCGTTCGGCGGCAAACTCATACAGCGCTTCGCTGAGCTCACCGATTTCATCCCTGGCGCCGCTGCGCAGCTGGCTGATGTCCGCGCCGCGGTGGCGGATCGCGTGCAGGTTGGCACGCAGCTTTTGCAGCGGCGCCAGCAGCACATTGATCATCAGCCAGCTCAACACGCCGGCCACCGCGGCAAACAGGGTCGCGGCCAGCACGGCTTGCTCGCGCATAGCGATCATGGGGGCGAACGCTTCATCGGTCGGGTAGCGCGCGGCCACGATCCAGTCGGTGGCGTTGAGCCGCTTGTAGGAATAGATGCCGTCCACGCCATCCTTGTTGGTGGCCTCCATCCAGCCTTCGAAGCCTGCCAGGGCGCGCTGGGTGCCGCGGTTGATGCCGGGCCGCGCGTTGATA
>DASWTB010000158.1:0-23279 GCA_036402315.1 Pseudoduganella sp.
CGTCGAATTATGCCTAACAAAGCCACGTCGATCACTCCGATCTCCTGCCGACTAGACAGGGGGAATTGTGCTACCAACGTGGGTCAGATTCCGTTGCAACTTTCAGGGGAAAGTGGGTCAGTTTTCAGTGCAACTTAACAAGCAGACATCAGCGGCAGAACTGTCATTGCGAGTTATGCTGTCGGATGTGCCGCCAGATGAGCGTCGAGGAGAATCCGCTCATCTTCCTTTCAGAAGAATGACATGACATCGCCGCCGCTTCCTTCAATGATCGAACAGTTCCGCCAGTACGCACGGGAGGTGCGTGAAGCGCTGCCCAACGAGTCGTGGGCGAACCACATCTACACCTTGGCGGTGAGGGTCCTGAACTCGACCTTTGGCAACGGTTGGGTGGACCATCACATACTAGCCAATGATGATCAATCCCCCTTCTTTCGCAATATCGAGGCGGCCGCTGGAGACGAGGCATTGCATCGCGCACGCGTGGTCGATCTCGCTGAGACCATTATCAACCTTCAGAAGGTTCCGGGCTTGATCGACGTTCTCTGCAAGATGAAGCTGGGCCACATCGAAGACCGCTTTGCAGAGCTTGAGGTGGGCAAGATGCTGGTTTTGGCAGGCTCCCAGGTCAATTTCGTGACACCCAGCGGCCAACGCGGCGGCAGCTACGACCTGGAAATCGCGACGCCGGCAGGCAAGGTGTGTGCGGACGTCAAGTGCAGAGTTGAGCGAAACCTGCCACCCAGTGCGAGCGCGATCCTGAACTCCCTCAAAGTTGCACGCACACAGCTGCCAGATGATCAAATGGGGGCATTCTTCATCAAGTTTCCGCAATCCTGGGCACCCGATGGCAATATCGAGCCGCTAGTTGCGATACTGGAGCAAGCTGCGTTCGACTTTCTGCGCGGAACGAAGCGCGTCGTAGCCATCGTCATGTACTTCAACATCGTCTTGCCGGTGAACGATGGTTTGGGCGTCTATAACGTGTATCGACAGGTGCTCAACTCGCGGCACAGGTTCGGGAACACCGAGGTCCCTGTCCTTCCCCTAATCCACAAACCGTTTATGGCGCCGCGTCCAGACTGGGTCCGCTTGGCCGACGTCTGTAGATGAGCGCTCAGGGCGAGCATGCATCTCTTTACCCTGCGGGTCGCCGCCACTGGCCGTTTGGCGGGGTGTAGCTGAACACGAGCAATGCACGACGTATGCTTTGGGGCGGATGCTGCCGGTCACAGGGCGCGCCATGTCAGATCAAATCTGAACCACGACACCTTAAACTCCCGCGAAGTTACTTGCTTGCTGCACATAGTCGCGTCAGACATCTGATTCTGCTAAGAGCCCTTATCCTGCTTGCCTTGCTTCTCCAGAACCATCATCAATGCATCCTCTGCACTCTCACGTGCCTTCGCCTTCGCCGCCTCCGTTGGACGATCGTCAGGCTTAACTTGCGGAGCGACCGACTTAAGTGCGTTCATCAGCAGGAGACCTAAGATTCCACTACAGGCTGCAGTGAAGTGAGATCGTGGCGATGATTCCTTATCTGCCCGCGATATGCACCGAATAGCTGCACGTCAATAGGTTAATGCTGCGTAGATCTGCCCATTCAAGAAAGTTGGCAAGCCATTGCGCATAGTTGCTTACGGTTTTTTCTGTTGGAATCTTAGCAACACCCTCGCTTCGATTGCTTGGCGACCAAATGCCTAGCCCACGTTCAATCAGGTAGGTGCTCCCATGACGATGGTATCCGGGGCGTGAGTCGAGAATGAATGGGATTGCGGCGAGAGCTGGATAGCGTTCCGAAAATTTTCCGTTGGGTGATGATGTTACGACCGAGTAGCTACGTTGCATGAATGAAATTGCGCGTGACGATAACTTGATCGTACCACAATGTTTGCATTCTGGAAAGTTTGGCTAGGGTTTTCTTGGCTTGACTATAACGAGGAAAAGAACGCCGCAGTGGGCGAGGGAGATTTCGCCAGGGCGAGGCACGCTGCCGCCGCCAACCAGCGCGGCGCCGGACGAGGTGTGGTGCGGGGCGCGGAAGGGGGCGCACCTTCCAGCCTTCGACGGTGAATCCGCTGATCAGTGATTGTACGGCGGCGGCTTCCAGCGCTTCGTCATCCGTCATCAGGGGCAGCAGGCCGGCGAAGCGGGTGGCCAGCATGGTTTTGCCGGCACCGGGCGGGCCAACCAGCAGTACCGAGTGGCGCCCTGCGGCGGCAACCTCCATCGCGCGCTTGGCGAAGACTTGGCCTTTGACGTCGGCGAAATCGGGAATCGACGGTGGCAGGGGCAGGGGCTGGGCAACGTGGCGGGGAAGCGCGAAGCTGCCATCGGGATCAAGCCCGAAGTGGGCGCAGACCTGCAGTAGCGTGGCGGCAGGGTAGATGCGGGCGCCCGCGACCAGCGCGGCTTCGTCGGCATTGGCCATGGGGAGGATGAAGCCGCGGCCGGACCCGCCAGCGGAGCGCTGCATGGCATACGTCATCGCCAGGGCACCGCGGATCGGGCGCAACTCACCGGTCAGCGACAGCTCGCCGGCAAACTCGAATTGTTCTAGCGCGGAAGAGGGAATCTGGCCGGAGGCGGCCAGGATGCCGATGGCGATCGGCAGGTCGAAGCGGCCGGACTCCTTGGGCAGGTCGGCCGGGGCCAGGTTGACGGTGATGCGGTGCTGCGGAAGTTCGAAACCGGCGTTGGTGATGGCGGCGCGCACCCGGTCGCGCGATTCTTTTACCTCGGTGTCGGCCAGGCCAACAATCGCAAAGGCGGGCAGACCGTTGGCCAGGTGAACTTCGACACTGACTTCCGGCGCCTGCATGCCGGCCAGGGCGCGGCTTTTGATGACTGCGATGCTCATGGTGGCCTCCCGGTCTACAACTGAAGATCGTAGGCTGCGGGCGCCACCTCCCGTTTGAGCTAGCGCAAGGGGATTACTTGTCGGCCAGCTTGGCTTCCAGTTCGGCCAGGCGCGATTCCAGCAGCTCCAGCTTGGCGCGGGCCTTGGCCAGCATCTGGGCCTGGATGTCGAATTCTTCGCGCGTTACCAGGTCCAGCTTGGCGAAGCCCTGGGTCATCATCGCCTTGACGTTCTTTTCAATATCCTTGGCCGGCGAGTTCTCGATGACTTGGTTGATCTTCTGTTGCAGGTCATTGAAGAAGGCGTTCATATCCATTTTTTTCTTCCTGATGTGTGAGATTTCGCACCACAACGGTGCGGCTTTGGCTTTTAATGGTGCGGAAAGCTGACCTAATGTCAATTCACGCACGAATTATGGCTGGCACGCAATCTGCTTCTAAGCAAGAAAGCTGTAGTTTCAGACTGAATTTTAAACCGCAATAAAAGTTCACTCAAAAGGAAATCGCCATGATTCATAAGAGCAAGAAGCTGGGTCTCACCGCTGCAATCACATTGGCAATGGTATCGCTGGGAACCGGCATGGCCCAGGCGGCTGACGCCGCACCGGCGGCGAAACCTGATAATGAAATCAGCTTCAATGCAGCCGTCACCAGCGATTACCGTTACCGCGGCTATTCGCAATCCCGCCTGAAACCGGCGCTGCAGGGCGGCGCCGACTGGGTCAACAACCCGACCGGTTTCTATGCGGGCACCTGGGCCTCGACCATCAAATGGGTCAAGGATTCTGGCGGCGACGCCTCGGTCGAAGTCGACGTCTACGGCGGCAAGCGCGGCGAGATCGCGTCGGGCCTGAGCTACGACGTAGGCTTTCTGGCCTATATCTACCCGTCCAACGAGCTGCCGGTCAACGCCAACACACGCGAAATTTATGGCCAGCTCAGTTACGGCCCGGCGAGCCTGAAGTACTCGCACTCGCTGAGCAACCTGTTCGGCTTCGCGGACAGCAAGCACAGCACGTATGTGGACGCGAACTTCAACCAGGAAGTGTATGAAGGCATCGTGCTGAACCTGCACCTTGGCCACCAGAAGGTCAAGAACAACGGCGCCTACAGCTACACCGACTGGAAAGTGGGGGCGACCAAAGACCTGGGCGTTGCCACCGTGGCCCTCGGCTATTTCAAGATCAATAACGACAACTACATCGCGCCGACCAATGGCAAAAACCTGGGCAGGGGCGGCGTGGTGCTGACCGTGTCCAAAACCTTCTAAAGAGGCACTTGTATGAAAATGATTACTGCCATTATCAAGCCGTTCAAGCTCGACGAGGTGCGTGAAGCCCTGTCGGCGATCAACGTGCAAGGTATCACGGTGACCGAAGTCAAAGGCTTCGGGCGCCAGAAAGGCCACACCGAGCTGTATCGCGGCGCGGAATATGTGGTCGATTTCCTGCCAAAGACCAAGATCGAGGCGGCTGTCGATGACGCCATCGTCGACCAGGCTATCGAAGCGATCGAGAACGCCGCCCGCACTGGCAAGATCGGCGACGGCAAGATTTTCGTCTCGTCGCTGGAACAAGTAATCCGTATCCGTACCGGCGAGACCGGCAACGAAGCACTGTAAGGGGAACCGTGATGCACAAGACCATTAAGAAATGGCTGGCGGGGGTGACTGTCCTGTTGGCTTTCAGCGCAGCTCTGCCTGTGCTGGCGCAAGATGCCAAGCCGGCTGAAGCTCCGGCAGCGACTGCAACCGCCGCCGCGCCTGCGGCCGCACCTGCTGCGCCGGCTGCCGCGCCAGCAGATGCCGCTGCTCCTGCCGCCGCTGCGGCGGCGCCAGCCGAGCCGGCTGCTGCCCCGGCCGCACCGGTAGCGCAGAAGGGCGATACCGCCTGGATGTTCGTGGCAACCCTGCTGGTCATCATGATGACCATCCCGGGCCTGGCCCTGTTCTACGGCGGCTTGGTACGCTCGAAGAACATGTTGTCCGTCCTGCTGCAGGTGTTCTTCGTATTCGCGCTGATCATCGTGCTGTGGTGCCTGTACGGCTACTCGCTGGCTTTCACTGAAGGTAACGCATTCTTCGGTGGCTTCGGCCGCTCCCTGCTGTCCGGCATTTACGATCCGGCCAAGGGCTTTGCCATGGCTGCGACCTTCAGCAAAGGCGTTGTGATTCCTGAATTTATCTTCGTCGCCTTCCAGGGTACCTTCGCTGCCATCACCTGCGGCCTGATCGTCGGTGCGTTTGCAGAGCGCGTGCGCTTCTCCGCCGTGCTGGCCTTCATGGTGCTGTGGTTCACCTTCAGCTACCTGCCGATCGCCCACATGGTCTGGTTCTGGACCGGTCCTGACGCGATCACCAACGCCGAGACCCTGGCGACCGAGACCGCCAAGGCCGGCTGGATCTTCCAGAAGGGCGCGCTGGACTTCGCCGGCGGTACCGTGGTGCACATCAACGCCGCTGTCGCCGGGCTGGTGGGCGCGATCCTGATCGGCAAACGCGTTGGCTACGGCCGCGACTCCATGGCTCCGCACTCGCTGACCATGACCATGATCGGCGCTTCGCTGCTGTGGGTGGGCTGGTTCGGTTTCAACGCCGGCTCGGCACTGGAAGCTGGCGACATCGCCGCATTGGCCTTCGTCAACACCCTGCTGGCAACTGCCTGCGCCACCGTATCGTGGGTATTCGGTGAGTGGATCTTCAAGGGCAAGCCTTCCATGCTGGGCGGCGCGTCCGGCGCAGTGGCTGGCCTGGTGGCGATCACCCCGGCTTGCGGCTTCGTTGGCCCAATGGGCGCGCTGGCGATCGGCCTGCTGGCCGGCATCATCTGCCTGTGGGGCGTGAATGGCCTGAAACGCCTGATCGGCGCGGACGACTCGCTGGACGTGTTCGGCGTGCACGGCGTGGGCGGTATCCTGGGCGCGATCCTGACCGGCGTGTTCGCTGCACCATCTTTGGGCGGCCAGGGCATCTTTGACTACGTTGCCAACAAAGCAAGCGCTGATTATTCGATCAGCGGCCAGGTCATCACCCAGGCGACTGCCGTGGGCGTGACCGTTATCTGGTCGGCAGTTGTTGCCTTCGTGGCATACAAGCTGGTCGACATCGTGATTGGCCTGCGTGTGCCGGAAGAAGAAGAGCGCGAGGGCCTCGACATCACCAGCCACGGCGAATCGGCTTACCACGCCTGAGTTCGTGTCCCACCTTGGGGTCTGACCCCAGGGTGGGACACGGGCTGGACCGTAAAGCGCCTTTCGGGGCGCTTTTTTTGTTCCAAAGTATCTTTTAATTGGGGTTTTTGCCCCAAAATGGAGGGTCTGCAAATACCAACCCGCAAGGAAGTCACATGGTTCCCCATCTCGTCACGGCCCTGACCGGGCCGTTACTGGATCTTGAAGAAAAGATCATTGCCGCGACCCCAGCCATTGAACGGTGGTTCCGCCTCGAGTGGCAGGAGCATACGCCGCCGTTTTATGCCTCGGTGGACTTGCGCAATGCCGGCTATAAGCTGGCCCCGGTGGATACCAACCTGTTCCCAGGCGGCTTCCATTTCCTGGCCAACGAGATGCTCCCCCTTTCGGTGCAGGCGGCCATGGCGGCGATCGACAAGTATTGCCCGGATGCGCGCAACCTGCTGCTGATCCCGGAAATCAAGCCGCGTCATCCGACCTATTTCCAGGGCGTGGCGCGCCTGATGCAGATTTTCCGCCAGACCGGCTTGAGCGTGCGCTTTGGCACGCTGGACCCGTCCATCACCCAGCCAACGCCGCTGGCGCTGCCTGACGGCAATATGCTGGTGGTGGAACCGCTGGTGCGCTCGCCGAACGGCCGCCGCCTGGGGCTGAAGGATTTCGATCCTTGCACCATCCTGCTGAATAACGACCTGTCGGCCGGCATTCCCGACATCCTGACCAATCTGCATGAGCAAAGCCTGTTGCCACCTTTGCATGCCGGCTGGGCGGTGCGCCGCAAATCCAACCATTTCAATGCCTACGACGAAGTGGCCAAGAAGTTCGGCAAGCTGATTGGCGTCGATCCGTGGATGGTCAATCCGTTCCACGCCAAGTGCGGCGCGGTGGACCTGGCGACGGGGGAAGGGCAGGAATGCCTGGCGTCGTCGGTGGATGCGGTGCTGGCCAAGATCCGCAAGAAGTACAAGGAATACGGGATCAAGGAGAAGCCGTTCGTCATCATCAAGCCTGATGCCGGCACTTATGGCAAGGGCATCATCACCATCCGCGACGCGGCCGAGCTTAAAGAGTTGTCGGAAGAGCAGCGTGCGCGCATGACCGTCATCAAGGATGGCAAGGCGGTGACCGACCTGAATATCCAGGAGGGCGTACCGACCTTTGAGAGCATCAAGGAAGCGTTTGCCGAGCCGGTCGTCTATATGATTGACCGCTATGTGGTCGGTGGTTTCTACCGCGTGCACGGCGAGAAGGGGCCGGACCAGAACCTGAACGCGCCGGGCTCGCAGTTTGTGCCGCTGGCGTTTGCGCAGCAGCATGCGGTGCCGGACGTGAAGGCCAAGCCGGGGACTGCGGTGCCGAATCGCTTCTACGTCTATGGCGTGGTGGCGCGGCTGGCGCTGCTGGCGGCTTCTCTTGAGATGGAGCGTACCGATCCGGATCCGGAGGTCTACTAAACCGGTAAACCGGTGTCAGACCCGCAGGGTCTGACACCATATGACGCGGCGGCTGCGGGCCGGGTGTCTGACCCTGCGGGGCAGACACCGAATTTTCGGTTTTCGGCTAGAATCAGTTGTTACATTTTTGGACTAATCCATGAAAATCGCCTTCCTCGCCGACCCGCTGTCCAGCTTTAAGATCTACAAGGACTCCACCTTCGCCATGATGGCTGAGGCGGCGCGCCGGGGGCATGAGGTGTATGCCTTCCAGCAGCGCCATATGGCGCTCAAGGAAGGCAAGGTCACGGCGCACGTCTCGCGCATCGAGCTGACCGGCGATGCCGACGACTGGTACAAGGCCGAGCCGTCGGAAGACACCAGCCTGGCCGCCTTCGACGCGGTGATCCAGCGCAAGGACCCGCCGTTCGACATGGAATATGTCTACGGCACCTACCTGCTGCAGCTGGCGGAACAGCAGGGCGCAAAGGTCTTCAACAAGCCTTCCGCCATCCGCGATCACAACGAAAAGCTGTCGATCGCCCAGTTCTCGCAGTTTACCGCGCCAACCCTGGTGACTAGCGACGAGACCCGCCTGCGCGACTTCCAGGCCGAACACGGCGACGTGATCCTGAAACCGCTGGACGGCATGGGCGGCGCCGGCATCTTCCGCATCAAGGCCGATGGCCTGAACCTGGGCTCCATCATCGAGACCCTGACCCAGCACGGCGCCCGCACCATCATGGCGCAGCGCTACATCCCGGACATCGTCAAGGGCGAAAAGCGCATCCTGCTGATCGACGGCAAACCGGTGCCGTATTCGCTGGCGCGCATCCCGCAGGCGGGCGAGGTGCGCGGCAACCTGGCGGCCGGCGGTACCGGCGTGGCCCAGCCGCTGTCGCAGCGCGACCGCGAAATTGCCGAGGCCCTGGGCCCGGAATTGGCTTCGCGCGGCCTCTTGCTGGTAGGATTAGACGTGATCGGCGATTATCTCACCGAGGTAAACGTCACCAGCCCGACCTGCTTCCAGGAGATCACCCAGCAGACTGGCTTCCAGGTCGCGTCCATGTTCATCGACGCGGTGGAAGCCCGGGCAGGCAAGCAAGGATAAACATGGTAGGGATTTTATTGATGACACACGCGCCGCTGGGCCAGGCTTTCCTGGCTGCCGCAGCACATGTGTTCCGTGCCCCGGTTGAAAAGCTGGAGGCGATCGACGTGGTGGCGGACCAGGACCTGAATGAGGTGCAGCAGTTGGCGCGCGAGGCCATCAAGCGCCTCGATACCGGCGCCGGTGTGCTGGTCATGACCGATATCAAAGGCGGCACGCCCGCCAATTGCTGTAACAAGCTGGCCGATGCGGGCCAGGTCGAAGTGGTTGCGGGCATCAGCCTTCCGATGCTGCTGCGCGCGATCACCTATCGTACCGATACGCTGGACGTAGTAGTGGAAATGGCCCTGGCCGGCGCGCAGAATGGCGCGGTCAAGGTCGATAACCGTATCCGAGTCAACTAAGCTAAAACTAAAACATGATTCAGCAAGAACTTGAAATTATCAACAAGCTCGGATTGCATGCACGTGCTTCTGCAAAATTCACCCAACTGGCAGCCAAATTCCAGAGCGATGTCTGGCTGTCGCGTAACGGTCGCCGCATCAACGCCAAGTCCATCATGGGCGTGATGATGCTGGCTGCCGGCAAGGGCGCCAAAGTCCTGCTGGAAGCGGACGGCGCCGATGAACAGGATTGCATCAACGCCCTGACCGCACTGGTCAACGACAAGTTCGGCGAAGGCGAGTAAATGCGGGACGGCAGCCCGATGGCATCGTTCTCCCTCCACGGAATCCCGGTTTCGCGAGGCATCGCGATCGGCCGCGCGCATATCCTTGCGCCGGCGGCGCTCGATGTAAAGCACTACCTGATCTCCGAGGAGCACGTGGAAGCGGAAGTGCGGCGCCTGCAGTCGGCGCTGGCCGCCGTGCACCGCGAACTGCAGACGCTGTGGAATGAGCTGCCGAAGGATGCCCCGACGGAACTGGGCGCCTTCATCGACGTCCACGCGCTGATCCTGTCGGACCCGATGATTTCCGAAGCGCCGCTGGACATCATCCGCAGCCGCCACTACAACGCCGAGTGGGCGCTGCTGACCCAGATCGACGAACTGTCGGCGCAGTTCGACGAAATCGAAGACCCCTACCTGCGCGAGCGCAAGGCCGATATCCAGCAGGTCGCAGAGCGGGTGCTGAAAGTCCTGATGGGCAGCGAACCACTGCTGCCGAAACAGGCCGAACTCGAAGGCGATGAATTCCTGGCGCAGATGATCGTGGTGGCCCACGATATCTCGCCGGCCGACATGCTGAAGTTCCGTGATCGTTCCTTCATCGGATTCGTGACCGATGTGGGGGGCCAAAACTCGCATACCGCCATCGTGGCGCGTTCGCTCGACATTCCGGCGGCTGTCGGCATGTCGCAAGCTTCGACCCTGATCCAGCAGGACGACTGGGTGATCATCGACGGCGACGCCGGCGTGGTGATAGTTACTCCAAGCGCGCAAGTGCTGGAGCAGTACCGCGAGCGCCAGCTGGCCGCGATGCGCGCCCGCAAGAAACTGGGCAAGCTGAAAAAGACTCCGGCCGTGACCAAGGATGGCACGCAGATCGCCTTGATGGCGAACATCGAGTTGCCGGAGGATTGCGAGCACGCGATGGAATCGGGCGCCAATGGCGTTGGCCTGTTCCGTTCCGAATTCCTGTTCATGGGCCGCGATGGCGACATGCCGTCCGAGGACGAACAATACGAGCAGTACACCAAAGCCGTGCTGGCCATGAAAGGCCGCCCGGTAACGATCCGCACGCTGGACATTGGCGCCGACAAGCCGTTGGACCAGATGGAGCACACTGCGCTCAATCCTGCACTGGGCTTGCGCGCCATCCGCTATTGCCTGGCGGAGCCGCAGATCTTCCTGACCCAGTTGCGCGCCATCCTGCGCGCCTCGGTGCACGGCAAGGTGCGCATCCTGATTCCGATGATGGCGCATGCCTTCGAGATCGAGCAGTCGCTGGCCATGATCAAGCGCGCCAAGGCGCAGCTCGAGGAACGAGGGGAGAAGTACGACCCCGAAGTCAAGATCGGCGCCATGATCGAAATCCCGGCAGCCGCGCTGGCGCTGCCGATGTTCGTCAAGAAGATGGACTTCCTGTCGATCGGCACCAATGACCTGATCCAGTACACACTGGCGATCGACCGCGTCGACTACGAAGTGGCGCACCTGTACGACCCGCTGCATCCGGCGATCCTGCAACTGATCGCGATGACTATCGCCGCCGGCCACAAGGCCGGCATCGAAGTCGCCGTATGCGGCGAGATGGCGGGCGATGCCAAGATGACCCGCCTGCTGCTGGGCATGGGTTTGCGCGAATTCTCGATGCACCCGTCGCAGCTGCTGGCCGTCAAGCAGGAAATCCTGAACAGCGACCTGGAGCAGATTGCACCGCAGATGCGCAAGATCATGCGCAGCATGGACCCTGAAACGATTGCCGACGCAGTCAACGCCCTGCAAGCCCTGTAACACCAACTCCCGCATCAAAACTTAACTACAACCGGATTCACATGCCTTCGATTGGAATCGTCTCGCCGCAGACTGTGCACTTTGCGGAACCCCTTCAGCTACAGAGCGGAGCGTCCCTGCGCGACTACATGCTGATGTACGAGACCTATGGCACGCTGAATGCGGACAAATCCAACGCGGTGCTGGTGTGCCACGCGCTGAACGCCTCGCACCACGTGGCCGGCTACTACGCCGACAATCCGAAGAACGTGGGCTGGTGGGACAATATGGTCGGTCCCGGCAAACCGCTCGATACCGACAAGTTCTTCGTCATCGGGATCAACAACCTGGGTTCCTGCTTTGGCTCGACCGGCCCGATGCACGTCAACCCGGAAACCGGCAAGCCATATGGCGCGGCCTTCCCGGTGGTGACGGTGGAAGACTGGGTGACGGCACAGGCGCGCCTGGCCGACCAACTGGGCATCCAGCAGTTTGCCGCCGTGATGGGCGGTTCGCTGGGCGGCATGCAGGCACTGGCCTGGTCCATCATGTATCCGGAACGCTTGCGCCACTGCCTGGTGATTGCCTCTACGCCGAAGCTGTCGGCGCAGAACATCGCCTTCAACGACGTGGCGCGCCAGGCCATCCTGTCCGACCCGGACTACCATGGCGGCGATTTCTACGAGCATAGTGTGGTGCCGAAGAACGGCTTGAAAGTGGCGCGCATGATCGGCCACATCACCTACCTGTCGGACGACGACATGGCGGAGAAGTTCGGCCGCAAGCTGCGCGATATCGCGGCCAGCGGCGGCGATTACAAATTCGGCTTCGGCATCGACTTCGAGATCGAGTCCTACCTGCGCTACCAGGGCGACAAGTTCGCGGAGTATTTCGACGCCAACACCTACCTGCTGATCACCAAGGCGCTCGACTACTTCGACCCGGCGCGCAAATTCGACGGCGACCTGACCAGGACCCTGGCCGGCACCAAGGCCAAGTTCTTCCTCGCTTCCTTCACCACCGACTGGCGCTTCTCGCCGGAGCGCAGCCGCGAGATCGTGCAGGCGCTGCTGGCCAACCGCCGGGAGGTGACTTACGCCGAGATCGACGCGCCGCACGGCCACGACGCCTTCCTGCTCGAGGATTCGCGCTACATGAACATGGTGCGCGCCTACTACGAGCAAGTGTGGAAAGAAACGAACAAGGAAACAGCAGCATGACTTTCGATGACCTGAGCAGCGCCCGTCCCGACCTGGCCTTCATTGCGCACTGGGTGCGTGAAGGCGCCCACGTGCTCGACGTGGGGTGCGGCGATGGCGTGATGATGGATTACCTGCAGACCGGCAAGCGCTGCACCGGCTACGGCCTGGAGCTGGCGGACGAGCAGGTGCTGGCCTCGACCCAGCGCGGCGTGCGCGTGATCCAGCAGGACTTCGAGAACGGCCTGGGCATCTTCGGCGACAATTCCTTCGATACGGTGCTGTGCCTGTCCTCGCTGCAAATGATGAAGCACGTGGAAGACCTGCTGCGCGACATCGTGCGCGTGGGACGCGAAGCCATCGTGTCCTTCCCCAATTTCGCTTACTGGCCGCACCGCGTGGCGCTGCTGAAAGGCCGCATGCCGGTTTCCAAGTCGCTGCCATACCAGTGGCATGACACGCCGAACGTGCGCTGCGCCACCATCTACGACTTCCAGGAACTGGCGGAAGAGGTAGGGCTGGAAGTGATCGAATGTGTGGCCTTGGCGGAGGGCAAGACCGTCTCCGTGCTGCCTAACCTGCGCGGCGACCTGGCCGTGTTCCGCCTACGGAAAAAGCAATCCAGCTAAGCTGTGTTATCTTAAAGCCATGAAGAAGTTCAAGCTCACTCTTTTTGCGCTGGCGCTGGCCGCCAGCACCGCGTCTGCCCAGCAGCAGGCGCCGATGAATCCCAAAGCTGACGGCATTCCCGTCACCAAACTGTCGCGCCTGCGCGTCTTTGCTGACGAGCAGCAAATGGACCAGCAGTCCAAGCTGCAGTACTCCCAGCTGCTGAATGAAGCCCGGCAGAAGGAGGCACTGGTGCCGGAGTCCGATCCCCAAGTGAAGCGCCTGCGCGCCATTGCGTCCCGCATCGTGCCCTATGCCCAGCGCTGGAACCCGTCCGCCGCCAACTGGCAATGGGAGGTCAACCTGCTCAATTCCGACCAGGTCAATGCCTTCTGCATGCCGGGCGGCCGCATCGCCTTCTTTACCGGCATCCTGACGAAGCTGAACCTGACCGACGACGAGGTGGCGATGGTGATGGGGCACGAGATTGCCCACGCCCTGCGCGAACACGCCCGCAAGCGCGCCGTCCAGTCGACCGCCGTGTCGCTGGCCAGCAAGCTGGGTGGCGCCGTGCTGTCGTCCTACCTCGGCATCGACCCGCGCATCACCGATGCCGGCGCCAATGTGGCCGGCCAACTGACCGTGATGAAGTTCTCGCGCGGCGATGAAACGGAATCCGACCTGGTCGGCATCGACCTGGCTGCGCGCGCCGGTTTCGACCCGCGTGCGGGTATCGCGTTGTGGCAGAAGATGAGCGCCGTCAATGCGCAGCAGCCGATGGAATTCCTGTCCACTCACCCGAGCGGCAATTCGCGCATCCAGGACATGCAGAAGCAGATGCCGCTGGTGTTGCCGGTGTATGCCCGCGTGCGCGGCCTGGACGTGAACAAGCTGCCGCCTTACCAGACTTCCCCGCTGCCCAAGTCCTGAAATGTCCCGCCCGAAGCAAGCTTCGGGCGCGCCGCCATTGCCGATGCGCGATGGCGTCACGCCCAGCTACCTGTGGCTGCCGGAGGGCGACTGGCCGGACATGATCACCTTCATGTCCGCCAACTATCCCGCGGTATCGGAAGCCCAGTGGCGCGAGCGCATGGCGCGCGGCGACGTGGTGGACGGCAAGGGCGTGCCGGTGCAGCCCGGCTCGCGCTACGTGCGCGGCGCCCGCATCTGGTACTACCGCGAACTCGATTACGAATTCCCAATCCCTTTTGAAGAAGAAGTGTTGCACCAGGACGAGCATATCGTGGTGGTCGACAAGCCGCACTTCCTGCCGACGATTCCGTCCGGCCGCTTCGTCAAGGAGACTTTGCTGGTGCGCGTGCGCCGCAAGCTGGGCATCGAAGACCTGGTGCCAATCCATCGCCTTGACCGCGAGACGGCGGGGCTGGTGATCTTCTCCTGCAATGCGCAGAGCCGCGGCGATTACCAGTCGCTGTTCCAGAAACGCCTGGTGCAGAAGGAGTACGAGGCGTTGGCGGGCCCGCTGCCGGGCCGCGAATTTCCCTTCGTCTACCGCAGCCGCATGGTGGCGGGCGACAAGTTCTTCACCATGAAGGAAGAACCGGGCGAGCCGAATTCCGAAACCATGATCGACATGATCGAGCAGCGCGGCGAGCATGTGCTGTACCGATTGTGGCCGCACACCGGCCGCCAGCACCAGTTGCGCGTACACCTGTCGTCGCTCGGCATCCCGATCGTGAACGATGTCTTCTATCCCGTCGCCTTGCCGTGCAAGCAGGACGACGTGTCGGCGCCACTCAAGCTGCTGGCCAAGGCCATCGGCTTCCCCGATCCGCTGACGGGCGAGTGGCGCTACTTCGAGAGTAAGCGCAGCCTGTAACGATCAGCCGAACATGTAGCGGACCAGCAGGCCGATCGGGAACCACATGCCGAACTGGATCGCGAGGGCGATGAACAGAGCCTGGTTGGTTGGCCGCAGGTTGCCGGCGGCTGCATCGGAAATCGTGCGCGTCATTGCGGCATGCGCCACTTCGCGCAGCGTCATGCCGGTGGTGGCGACTTCGGTGATGGTTTCGGCCAGCGGGATCTGGGAGGTCAGGCTGCCCAGCAGCCACGGCAGTGGTTTGGGCAAGCCCGATTGCAGGTTCAGGAAGCTGCGCCAGCCGCCGAGGAATTTTTCCGACAGTGGGCGGCCTGGTTCGTACTTGATGCTGCGCAGGAACCCTTCCAGGATGCCCGCGCCCAGCTTGGCGATCAGGCCGGACTGGCTTTCCACTACGCGCGCCAGGATGCCCTGCAGGCCAAGTTTGTAAGCCATCGTACCGGTCAAGCCGACGGCGATCATGAAGGGCGCCGCAACAAAGGCCGCGTAGATCATGGCCGAGCCATGACCGCTTCCCAGCTCGCTGCGGAACAAGAGCGTAACGCCAAGCGCATTGACGATTACCGCCGCCACTGTTGCCAGTGCGGTACGCGCAATGCCGGCCCCGGCGCCGCGCGCGATGTCGCCTGCCAGTTGCTTGGCGAGGGCGATTTTGTCGATGCTGCTGTTTTCTTCGTTCGAAGGAGTCAGGACTTGGTTCATGGCCAGCGCAATAGTTGTTTGGATTTTGGCATTTTAAACAACTAAGGCGCGGACAGGCGCTTCAATTCAATCAGTGCGCTGGTGCAGATTTGGGGCTGTAGTTCGAGCCCGGCGGGGACCAGAAAAGCGGGCCTTTCGGGGAGATTTGCAGGTTGTCGCTCAAGCCCTGCTTTTTCAGCTCTCGGCGCAGGCCTTCCACACCGTCATCGCTCTCGATGATGAAGGCTTCGTCGATCACGTCGCCGTAGTGGCGGTTGGTGGTTTCGATTGCCAGCTCGACCAGGTCGCCATCGGCCTCAATGCTCCACAGGTGCACATCCTCGTCCTCGGCGAATGTCTTGAAGCGCCAGGTGCCCTTTTCCGTCTGCACGAACTGGATCGTGTCGAACTGCTCGTCGGTGGCTTCGGACTCTTCGTCGTTGATAAAGCTGCTCTTGATGGTCAGCAGGAACAGGACTAATACAGATTTCATTTTTGATTCCGGGCGATTTTTATCCCTGTATTATAGGCGTCTGCGCTATGCACGGGTTCGCGCGCACCAATGATGCAGAGCCACAGACAAGTTCCGATCTCGCCGAGCGAAGCTGGTATCGAAAGCAGGCCGGCGCCCGGGAGTGCAGCGAAATCGGCCAGCAGGATGTGGCCAAAGGCTTCCACGGCATAGCCCGCGCTGCCGATCATCAGCAAGATGCCGAGCAGCTTGGGCAAGATGCCCGATTTGTAGACCAGGTAGCCGAAAGGGGCCAGCCACAGGCTCCAGAATACCTGATTGAGGATCATGCCCTTGCTGTAAGCCTTCAGCGACAGCATCGCCTGCTGCGCCAACGCGTCCAGCGCCATGCCGCGCAGGTAGTCGGCGCCGCTGATCAGGTTCAGCACTTCCAGACGGTGGCCTACGTTGGCGAACGACAGCGGCACGCTGGCTACCGCCAGGGCCACCATTACCGCAGCGGCGCTGCCGCCGTAGGGGCGGAGGAGTTTGTAAAGTGCCAGTGGCAGCAGCAGGAAGGCGAGGTAGCACACCAGGCTTGCTGCGATCCCGGCACGGAACAGGCCCTCTTGGGCGCTGATGCGGGCGAGGGCCGCAGCGGGATCATTGCCGATCTTGAGCTGGGCAGGCACATACATCAAGGCAAAAATGCCGGCGACGACGACGATCAGGTACAGCAGGCCGGCAGTGCGCGCAAGGCGCTTGGTGGGCGTACTCTGTTGCATAGCCTTTTCCTTGTTCTTTTGAAAAGAATATGCAGGATGGCATAAGCCCTTGGGGCCAGCAAGCCGCGCGTTGTTCAGCAGCCGCAGGCGGCTTCCTGGCCGTGGACATGCGCTGCCTTGCGCAGCAGGTTGCCTTCCGTCGCGCCGGTCGAAAGATAGAGCCTTTCGTCATAGCCGCAATTGTCGTCGGGGATGGCCAGCAGCAGATCGGCCTTGCCGTCGCCATCGAGGTCGCCTGCCCAGTAGACCACCGGCGTGGTGTCGCCTTCATAGTGGCTGACTGCGTCAACGGCAAACAGGAACTGCTTGGCCACGCCATCGGTGATGTGATAACGCTTGCGGCCTTCGGCAGTCTTCACCCACGTCAGCACCAGCGGTTGTGGTCCCCCAGGCACGCTCCATTTTCCCAGCTTGCGCAGTTTCTCGTATTGGGGGCTGCCGAAATACTGCTCGTCGGTCATGGCATGCCAGGTGACGACCTTGCCGGGCTTGAGGGGCAGATTGGCGAATATGGCGATCGGTTTGCCCTGCGCAGTGACTCGATCCAGTTCCTCATCTTCGTCAAGGATATCCTTGGCGGTTTCGATGGAAATATCCACCTCGGCCGGACGCAATTCGCAGTCCAGCTTCCGGCAGAACAGGCCGAACCAGGCCGCCTTGCGTGGCATGGTGTTCGGCATGAACTGGCGCGAGCTGTCGATGACGACAGCCGTGTCGGCGGCGCCGGCTAAGCCGGCGGCCGTGAGCAGCAGGGCGGCGAGCGCGTGGCGCTTCATGCGTGGTATTCGATGATCAGCGGGGCATGGTCGGAGAACTTTTCGTCCTTGTAGACCGATACGGTGTGCGCCTTGGCCGCGATGCCTGGAGTGGCAACGTGGTAGTCGATGCGCCAGCCCACGTTCTTTGCGTAAGCCTGGCCGCGGTTGGACCACCAGGTGTATTGCTCCGGGCGCTGGTCCAGGCCGCGGTGCACGTCGACGTAGCCGACTTCGTCGAACAGCTTGGTCATCCAGGCGCGTTCTTCCGGCAGGAAGCCGGAGTTCTTCAGGTTGCCCTTCCAGTTTTTCAGGTCGATCTCTTTGTGGGCGATGTTCCAGTCGCCGCAGATCACGAACTCGCGGCCTTCGGCGCGCAGTTGCTGCAGGTGCGGCAGGAACAGGTCCATGAAGCGGAATTTGGCAAGCTGGCGTTCTTCCGACGAGGAGCCGGAAGGGCAGTACACCGAAATCACGGTCAGATTGCCGAAATCGGCGCGCACATAGCGGCCTTCCGCATCGAACTCGGGGCTGCCGAAACCGATCTCCACGCGGTCTGGCGCCACCTTGCTGTAGATGCCGGTGCCGGAATAGCCCTTCTTTTCGGCGTAATGGAAGTGGCCGTGGTAGCCGTGCGGGTTGAGGAATTCCTCGGTCATGTCCGCTGCCTGCGCCTTCAGTTCCTGCACGCAGATGATGTCGGCGTCGATCGTGCCCATCCAGTTGAAAAAGCCCTTCTTGGCGGCGGAGCGGATACCGTTCAGGTTTGCGGAAATGATTTTTGGCATAGGTGTTCCGGTTAAAATATCGGCACTTTGAACAGAGATGGGTGCACTATGAGCAATTTGAGGCAAGAGTTTATCGCGTTTTCCGTACAGGCGGGAGTGCCGAAATTCGGCGAGTTTACGACCAAAGCAGGGCGGCAATCGCCCTATTTCTTCAACGCTGGCCTGTTCCACGACGGCGCGACTTTGGCCAAGCTGGCCGACTTCTACGCCCAGACTTTGCTGGATTCCGGCATTGAGTTCGACATGCTGTTTGGCCCGGCCTACAAGGGCATTACGCTGGCCTCCGCGACCTCGATGGCACTGGCGGGCAAGGGCCGCAACACCTCCTTCGCCTACAACCGCAAGGAAGCCAAGGACCACGGCGAAGGCGGCACCCTGGTGGGCGCCAAGCTGACTGGCAAAGTTGTCATTATTGACGACGTGATCTCGGCCGGCACCTCGGTGCGCGAATCCGTGGAAATGATTCGCAACGCCGGCGCCGAGCCTTGCGCCGTGCTGATCGCGCTGGACCGCATGGAACGCGGCGGCAAGGATGGCCAGATGTCCGAGCTGTCGGCGGTGCAGGAAGTGAGCAAGAACTACGGCATTCCGGTCATCTCGATCGGCAACCTGTCCGACCTGTTTACCTACCTGTCGTCCGATCCGTCGCTTGCACAGTACAAGGACGCGGTAGCCGCGTACCGCAGCAAGTACGGCGTGGAATAAGCCGCGCTGGCGCCGGCTGGGTGTTGTGCTAGACTGTGATTGCTTCCTTACAACATTAAGATCGAGGAAAGTAATGAACATCGCAACGCTCAAGGTGTACGGCGACGAGTCCGCGGTTGCGGACGTGCGGGACGGTCTCCCCAGTGAGCCCGAAAGCGACTGGAAGAAGGGCGACACCAGCCCGACCGGCCGCACCCGTCTTGACCACGGCTTCTACGCCACGCTGGGCACCGATCCCGATCCGGATGCCTTGATGCGCAAGGTGCGCGCCTACCTGCATGAGTGCCAGGCGCGCGGCATCACCTTTGACGTGGCGCCGATCCAGGCTGAATTGCGCGTTGCCTTCGCTCCCGCCGCTCCCAACCAGGGCGCTTCCACCCTCGATTTCACGCTGGCCGATCTCTCGCTGATGCTGGAGATGGGCATTGCGCTGAGCATATCCTCCTGACCGCATGAACCGATTCTCAGAAGACCGCTTCGCCACTTTCAAGGGGCGCAACGGCGCCGAACGCAAGATCCATATCTGGGAACCGCTACAGGCGCCGACCGGCGTGCTGCTGGCGATCCACGGTGGCCTGGCGCATGCGGGCGACTATGTGACGCCGGCACTGCATTTCAAGCAGCACGGCTTTGCGACCGTGGCGTTCGACTTGTGCGGGCATGAAAATGCGCGGCGGGTGGATATTCCGGACTTCGCTGTCTTCATCGAAGAGGTGGAGCTGTTCCTGCATTGGGTCAAGCAGCATTATCCGGGCGCTCCCGTGTTCATCATGGGGCACTCGATGGGGGCCTTGATTGCGACTCGCTTCGGGCTGGAAGTGCTGGAGCGCGATCCGCTGGTGAAGGGCTTCGTGCTGTCGTCGCCGTATTACGTGAATGCGATCAAGGTGCCGGCTTTGCTGGAGAAATTGTCCGGCGTGCTGGCCACCCTGGCGCCGACCATGAAGGTGCCGATGGCGTCGCTGACCGATGTGCTGACGCATGATGCTGCGATTACGGCGCGCCATCATCGCGATGAGGTGGATGATGTGCGGGCGCGCGAGTGCACGGTGCGGTTTGGGGTGGCTTTGCAGGGGGCGCAGAAAGGGCTGGCGGAGAAGATGCCGACCTGGCGCTGGCCGTTATACGCGGTTGTTGCTGGGGATGACAAGCTGGCGGACCCGAAGGCGACCTTGGATTTGCTGGCGATGATTGATCCTAAGCTGCTGGAGTGCCATGTGCAGCATCAGAATTATCACGAGAACTTCAATGAGGTGAATCGTGAGGAGATCTTTGCGGATATCTTGCGGTGGATGAACGGGCGGTTGGCAAAACCGGTAAACCAGGGTCTGACACAAGTGTCAGACCCTGTATGATCTTCCAGCCGCGGGCGGGTTTCAGGTCTTTGACTTTCGTCGAAGATCAACAGCGCACAACCGCATTCGCCGGCTGCTGATCTGACGGGGTCTGACCCTGAGGGTCAGACCCCGGTTTACCGGTTTTAGGAAGCCAGCTTCTTCTTCAGCAGCTCGGTCAGTTGGGCCGGATTAGCCTTGCCTTTCGAAGCCTTCATCGCCTGGCCGATCAGGGCGTTGATAGCCGCTTCCTTACCGGCGCGGTACTGCTCAACGGACTTCTCGTTGTTGGCGATGACTTCGTTGACGATGGCTTCCAGCGCGCCAGTGTCGGAGATCTGCTTCAGGCCCTTCTGCTCGATGATCACATCGACCAGGTTCGGGTCTTCCGACTTGGCTTCCCACATTGCGCCGAATACTTCCTTCGCGATCTTGTTGGAGATCGTGCCGTCGGCGATGCGCTTCAGCATGCCGGCCAGTTGCGCGGGCAGCACTGGCGCGTCAGTGATTTCCACACCTTCGCGATTCAGGGTCGACGACACATCACCCATCAGCCAGTTAGCAGCGGCCTTGGCGTTCTCCTTGCCTGCTGCTGCAACCACAGCTTCAAAGTAAGTCGCCATGCCCTTGGACGCGGTCAGGATCAGCGAATCGTATTCCGGCAGCTTGTACTCGTTGACGAAACGCTCGCGCATCACGGCCGGCAGTTCCGGCATTGAAGCTTTCACGCGCTCGATCCAGTCGGCGCCGATGGTCAGCGGCGGCAGGTCCGGGTCAGGGAAGTAGCGGTAATCCTGCGCGTCTTCCTTCTCGCGCATCAGGCGGGTTTCCTTCTTGTCCGGATCGTACAGGCGGGTTGCCTGCACCACCGAACCGCCGTCTTCGAGCAGTTCGATCTGGCGCGCCACTTCAACGTGCACTGCTTCTTCGATGAAGCGGAACGAGTTCAGGTTCTTCAGTTCGCAGCGGGTGCCGAATTCCTTCTGGCCTTTCGGACGTACAGACACGTTGATATCGCAGCGGAAGGAGCCTTCCTGCATATTGCCGTCGCAAATGCCCAGCCACATCACCAGGCCGTGCAGGGCCTTGCAGTAGGCTACCGCTTCGGCAGCGCTGCGCATTTCCGGCTCGGACACGATTTCCAGTAGTGGCGTGCCGGCGCGATTCAGGTCGATGCCGGACATGCCGTGGTAGTCCTCGTGCAGCGACTTGCCGGCGTCTTCCTCGAGGTGGGCGCGGGTCAGGTTCACGGTCTTGGTAACGAACTTGCCGTCCTTCTCGTAGCCGAAGGTCAACTGGCCGCCTTGCACCACCGGATCTTCGAACTGCGAGATCTGGTAGCCCTTCGGCAGGTCAGGGTAGAAGTAGTTCTTGCGGGCGAAGATCGACTGCGGTGCGACTTTGCCGCCGACGGCCAGGCCGAAGCGGATCGCGCGGTCGACGGCAGCCTTGTTCATCACCGGCAGCACGCCTGGCAGCGCCAGGTCGACCGGGCTGGCCTGGGTGTTTGGTTCGGCGCCGAACTTGGTCGGCGAGCCGCTGAAAATTTTGGAGTCGGTAGTGAGTTGTACGTGGTTCTCAATACCAATGACGACTTCCCATTCCATATTCTTTTCCTTATCAGATGCCGCTTGGTGCGCGCTTGTGCCACTCGGTCGCTTGCTGGAACTGGTGGGCCACGTTCAGCAGTTTCGCTTCAGCGAAGTAGTTGCCGATGATTTGCAGGCCTACCGGGCGGTTGGCGTTCTTTTCGCCTTCGCCGAAACCGCAAGGGATGGACATGCCAGGCAAGCCGGCCAGGCTGGTGGACAGGGTGAAGATGTCGGCCAGGTAGTTCGCTACCGGATCGTCCGCCTTCGAGCCAAGGTCCCAGGCCACGGTCGGTGCCACCGGGCCCATGATCACGTCGCACTGGCTGCCCAGCACATTGGCGAAGTCCTGCGTAATCTTGCGACGGATCTTCTGCGCTTTCAGGTAGTAAGCGTCGTAGTAGCCGTGGCACAGGATGTAGGTGCCGACCATGATGCGGCGCTGTACTTCCGGGCCGAAACCTTCGGCGCGGCTCTTCTTGTACATGTCCTGCAGGTCCTTGTAGCCTTCGGCGCGATGGCCGTAGCGCACGCCGTCAAAGCGCGACAGGTTGGACGAAGCTTCGGCCGGGGCGATCATGTAGTATGCCGGGATCGACAGGGCGGTGTTCGGCAGCGAGATGTCGACCAGGGTGGCGCCCAGTTCCACGAACTTGGCCAGCGCAGCGCGCACGGCTTTTTCCACGTCGGCTGCCAGGCCTTCGCCGAAGTATTCCTTCGGCACGCCGATGCGCAGGCCGGCCAGCGGCTTGTTCAGGTCGCGGGTGAAGTCTTCGGCAGCGTTGCCCTGTTCAGCGGACAGGCTGGTCGAATCGCGTTCGTCGAAGCCGGTCATGGCGGACAGCAGCAGCGCGCAGTCTTCCGCGGTCTGCGCCATCGGGCCCGCCTGGTCCAGCGAGGAGGCGAAGGCGATCATGCCGAAGCGCGAGGCGCGGCCGTAGGTCGGCTTGATGCCGGTGATGCCGCAGAATGCTGCCGGCTGGCGGATCGAGCCGCCGGTGTCGGTGCCGGTCACGCCTGGCGCCAGGCGTGCAGCCACTGCTGCCGCGGAGCCGCCGGAGGAGCCGCCGGGGACGGCAGTCTTGTCCCATGGGTTTTTCACGGCGCCGAAAGCCGAGTTCTCGTTCGAGGAACCCATGGCGAATTCGTCGCAATTCAGCTTGCCGAGGGTGACCATGCCGGCATCCAGGAATTTCTGCACCACAGTGGCGTCGAATGGGCTGACGTAGTTGGCCAGCATCTTCGAGCCGGCGGTCGAACGCCAGCCCTTGGTGACGAAGATGTCCTTGTGGGCGATCGGCACGCCGGTCAGGGGCGTGGCGGTGCCGTTGGCGATGCGCTTGTCGGCTTCTTCGGCCTGGGCCAGCGTCAGGGCGCGGTCCACGTGCAGGAAGGCGTTCAGGTCGCTTTTCTCAATTCGGTCCAGGAAGTGGGTCGCCAGCTGGACGGCGCTGACTTCCTTTTTTTGCAGGAGCTCGGAGAGCTCTTTGATTGTTTTGGTGTGCATTCGTTTT
>DASWTB010000159.1:0-4117 GCA_036402315.1 Pseudoduganella sp.
GATGAACTCGCTCGAACAACTCGTCGTCTCCGCGCAGGCTGACTTCCTCGCCGCCGTAGACGCTGCCGCACTTGAAAACGCCAAAGCCAAGTACCTTGGCAAGACTGGCCAGATCACCGAAATGATGAAGGGCCTGGGCAAACTGGACCCTGAAGAGAAAAAGGCGCAGGGCGCCCTGATTAACGCCGCCAAGGTGCAGATCGAGACCGCGCTGACCGCGCGCCGTGACGCGCTGGCGGAAGCGCAACTGCAACTGCGCCTGAATGCTGAAGCGATCGACGTATCGCTGCCGGGCCGTGGCCGTTCCAAAGGCGGCATCCATCCTGTGATGCGCACCTGGGAGCGCGTCGAAGAGATCTTCCGCTCGATCGGCTTCGATGTCGCTGCCGGCCCTGAGATCGAAACCGACTGGACCAACTTCACCGCATTGAATTCGCCTGAGAACCACCCAGCGCGTTCGATGCAGGATACCTTCTACGTTGAAGGCAACGACAGCACCGGCAAGCCGCTGCTGCTGCGTACCCACACCTCGCCGATGCAGGTGCGCTACGCCCGCAACAACAAGCCGCCGATCAAGGTGATCGCGCCGGGCCGCACCTACCGCGTCGACTCCGATGCGACCCACTCGCCGATGTTCCACCAGGTGGAAGGCCTGTGGATTGCGGAAGACATTTCCTTCGCCGACCTGAAGGGCGTGTACCTGAATTTCGTTAAGGCTTTCTTTGAGACGGACGACCTGCAGGTGCGTTTCCGTCCTTCGTATTTCCCGTTCACCGAACCGTCGGCGGAGATTGATATCGCGTTTGGCAGCGGTCCGCTGAAGGGGCGCTGGCTGGAAGTGTCCGGCTCGGGACAGGTGCATCCGAATGTGGTGCGCAATTTCGGCCTGGATCCGGAAAAGTACATCGGCTTTGCGTTCGGCTCCGGCCTTGAGCGCTTGACGATGCTGCGCTATGGCGTCAATGACCTGCGCCTGTTCTACGAAGGCGATTTGCGCTTCCTGAAGCAGTTCAACTAAAACCGGCAAGGCGGTGTCTGACCCGCAGGGTCAGACACCGGTGACGCAACGGCCGCGGATTGGTGTCAGACCCTGCGGGTCTGACACCGGTTTACCGGTTCTAAAAGATACGAAAGCTGACTATGCAATTCTCTGAAAACTGGCTGCGCACGATGGTCGATCCGAAGATGACTTCGGATGAACTGGCACACATGCTGACCATGTCCGGCCTCGAAGTGGAAGACATCGATCCTGTCGCGCCGCCCTTCACCAACGTGGTGGTGGGCCATGTGCGCGAAACCGCCAAGCACCCGAACGCCGACCGCCTGAACGTGTGCCAGGTCGACGTAGGCACCGGCACCTTGCTGAACATCGTCTGCGGCGCGCCAAACGTGCGCCCGGGCCTGAAAGTGGCATGCGCCATGGCCGGCGCCGTGCTGCCGCCAGGCGCCGACGGCAAGCCGTTCGAAATCAAGGTTGGCCAGCTGCGCGGCGTCGAATCGCAGGGCATGCTGTGCTCCGCGCGCGAGCTGAAGCTGTCGGAAGACCACGGTGGCCTGATCGAGCTGCCGGACGACGCGCCGATCGGCCAGAACATCCGCGACTACTTCGCGCTGAACGACCTGAAATTCACCATCAAGCTGACCCCGAACAAGGCGGACTGCCTGTCGGTGCTGGGCGTGGCGCGTGAAGTGGCGGCGCTGACCGGTTCGCAACTGAACCTGCCGCAGAACCGCATCGTGCCGGTCACGCTGGACGAGAAGCTGGCAGTGAAGGTGAGCGCGCCGGACCTGTGCGGCCGTTTCGCCGGCCGTGTGATCCGCGGCCTGAATGCGAAAGCCGAAACCCCGGCCTGGATGAAGCAGCGCCTGGAGCGCAGCGGCCAGCGTCCTGTGTCGGCGCTGGTGGACATTTCCAACTATGTGATGCTGGAAATGGGCCGTCCTTCGCACGTGTTCGACCTGGACAAGATCCACGGTTCGCTGGACGTCCGCTGGGGCAAGAAGGGCGAGCAGATCAAGCTCCTGAACGGCAACACGATCGAAGTCGATGAGTGGGTTGGCGTGATTGCCGACGACAAGGAACTGGAATCGCTGGCCGGCATCATGGGCGGTGACGCCACTGCCGTGTCGGACGACACCGCCAACATCTACCTGGAAGCTGCATTCTGGTGGCCGAACGCCATCCAGGGCCGCGCCCGCAAGTACAACTTCTCGACCGATGCTGCGCACCGCTTCGAGCGCGGCGTGGATTACGCGACCATCCCTGAGCACCTGGAGCGTATCACGGCGCTGCTGGTGGAGATCTGCGGTACGCCCGATACGAAAGTCGGCCCGATCGACGACCAGATCGTCAACCTGCCGCAGCGCGCTCCTGTGCAGATGCGCACCGCGCGTGCCGCAAAGGTGATCGGTGTGGCGCTGACCGACGATGTGATCGCCGACATCTTCAAGCGCCTGGGCCTGGAGTTCACGCTGGCTGACGGCGTGTTCTCGGTGACCGCGCCATCCTATCGTTTCGACATCGAAATCGAAGAAGACCTGATCGAAGAAGTGGCCCGCGTGTACGGCTTCGAAAACATCCCGACCCGGCCGCCAGTGGCCGCAGCCGAGATGCTGATCGCGCCGGAAAACACCCGCTCGATCTTCGCCGTGCGCCACCAGCTGGCCGACCTGGGTTACCAGGAAGTGATCAACATGAGCTTCGTGGAAGCGCAGTGGGAGCTGGACTTCAACGGCAACGACAGCCCGATCAAGCTGCAGAACCCGATCGCCTCGCAGATGTCGGTCATGCGTTCGAGCCTGATCGGCAGCCTGGTGGCCAATGTGCGCTACAACGTCAACCGCAAGCAGCCGCGCGTGCGCCTGTTCGAAATCGGCGCGGTCTTCAAGCGCGACGCTTCGGTGCAGGACGGCCCGCTGACTGTGGCTGGCTACGACCAGCCGCAGCGCGTGGCCGCCATGGCCTACGGCCCGGTCGCCGACGAGCAGTGGGGCCAGAAAGCGCGCGATGTCGATTTCTTCGACGTCAAGGCTGACCTGGAAGCGCTGTTCGCGCCGCGCCAGCTGCGCTTTGCCAAGCTGGCTCATCCAGCCCTGCACCCGGGCCGTGCCGCTTCGGTGGAACTGGATGGCAAGGTGATCGGCTTCATCGGCGAGCTGCATCCGCGCTGGCTGCAAAAGTACGACCTGCCGAAGGCGCCCGTGCTGTTCGAAGTCGATGCCGTTGCGCTACAGCAACGCGACGTGCCAGAATACGAAGAGATTTCGAAGTTCCCAGGCACCACGCGCGACGTCGCCCTGGTGGTGAAACAAGCCGTTCCGGTGCAGGACCTGCTCGACGCCTTCCATGGCGCCGTAGCGGCCCATGCTCAAGGGCGCATTGTGCAAGCCATTGTTTTGTTTGATGAATATCGCGGCCAAGGCTTGGAAAGCGACGAAAAATCGCTTGCTTTCCGCTTTAGCTTGCAAGATACTCAAAACACCCTGCAGGACGATGTAGTGGACGAGCTGATGAAGACGCTCACTGCTCACGTCGTCCTGGCACACGGTGCAAAACTGCGGGCTTGATTTAACAATTCAGTATGACCAGCGAGTCCGGCACTGCCGGACTCATGTACTTTAAAAGGCAGGGCAGCAAAATTAACAACAACGACGTCGATTCCGCCGTACTTGAATCCGCATTGGACGCCGAGTTGCACAGCGCGATGCAGAACGCCAAGGTACGCCAGGAAGCTGAAAAAGATTTGCCTACGCTGACCAAGGCAGAACTGGCCGAACTATTGTTCGAACAGGTGGGCCTGAACAAGCGTGAGGCCAAGGATATGGTCGAGACCTTCTTTGACGAGATCCGCAATGCGCTGGAGCGCGGCGAAGCGGTGAAACTGTCCGGTTTCGGCAACTTCCAGCTGCGCGACAAGCCGCAGCGTCCCGGCCGCAATCCGAAAACCGGCGAGGAGATCCCGATCACGGCGCGCCGTGTGGTGACCTTCCACGCCAGCCAGAAGCTGAAAGGCATGGTCGAAGACAGCGCCGGCACGGCGCGCGCATCCTGAACTGCAAAGGTGCGTGAATGAACGACCGACCTGGCAAGGCAGACCTGGTAGTGTTGCCGCCGATT
>DASWTB010000160.1:0-35802 GCA_036402315.1 Pseudoduganella sp.
GCCGCCGCCCCTGCTGCCACGGCCGCGGCGACGGCCGCGCCCGCTGCCGCCCCGGCCGCCGCCCCGGCACCCGTGGTGCCGACGCTGGCCACCCTGCAGCCGCACGGCGACGCCAGCCGCCGCACCACCCATACCGTGGAACTGGACCTGATGCGCATGCATGAGTCCGGCCTGGTGACCGCCGCCGGCGGCCGCACCGCGCTGGTGGAAGACTTCCGCATCATCAAGCGCCCGCTGATCAAGCGCGCCTTTGCCGCCCGCAAGCCGGGCGACAACCCGGGCAACCTGATCATGATCACCAGTTCGCTGCCCGGCGAGGGCAAGACCTTCTGCGCCATCAACCTGGCCATGAGCATTGCCATGGAACTGGACCACACCGTGCTGCTGGTTGATGCCGACGTGGCGCGCCCCTCGGTGCTGCGCACCCTCGGCCTGCCGGCCCAGCGCGGCCTGATGGACATCCTGCTGGACGACAATGTCGACATGGCCGACGTCATGCTGCGCACCAATGTCAACACGCTGTCGATCCTGCCGGCCGGCACCAGTTCGCCGCGCGCGACCGAACTGCTGGCCTCGCACATGATGAAGAACCTGGTCAACGAGATCGCGAACCGCTACCCGGACCGTATCGTGATCTTCGATTCGCCGCCCCTGCTGCTGACTTCCGAATCGCATGTGCTGGCCTCGAACATGGGCCAGATCGTGATGGTGGTGGAGTCGGAACGCACCACCCAGCACGCGGTCAAGGAGTCGCTGCGCCAGCTCGAGGGCTTGAGCAACGTCAACCTGATCTACAACAAGTCACGTGAATTCCCGGGTACCGAAACCTATGACTATCACTATGGCTAAGCGCAGCCGCCTGGCCCTGCTGCCGCTGGCGGCGGGCCTGGCTGCGGCTTTCCCGGCCCAGGCCGCGTGGGACTTCACGCCGACCGCCGCGGCGCGCGCCACGTATTCCGACAATGTGGCGCTGCAGAACGACGACCGCGCCGAGAGCGGCTTGGTGCTGCAGCTCACGCCCGGCTTCCAGTTGCTGAACCACTCGCAGCGCTTTGACCTGAACCTCAACTATGTGCTGAACCTGTACGAGTATTCCGGCGGGCGCCGCAGCGGCGCCCAGCGCCATAGCCAGGACTTGAGCAGCCGGCTCAAGGCCAGCCTGGTGGAAGAGCTGCTGTACCTCGATGCCGACGCCGGCGTCCACCAGCAAGCGACCTCCGCCTTTGGCCCGCTGCAGTCCAACAACGACTATGTGCGCACCAACCGCAACGAGGTGCGCAGCTACCGCGTCAGTCCCTACCTGGTGCACCGCTTCGGCGCCTTTGCCAATGGCGAACTGCGCTACACCAACGATTCGGTCAGCACCGACAATATCGGCATGCGCCGCAGCGATGGCAATACCATCAGCGGCCGCCTCAGCAGCGGGCCGACGTTCCGCCGCTTCAGCTGGGATGCCAGCGCGATGCGCGCGGTGATCGATGAAGAGCTGCCGGTGGTCGGCGGCAGCAACCGCGCGCAGACCACCAGTTCCAAGGCTGCCAACATCAACCTGCGCTATGTCGCCACCCAGCAGCTCAATGTCGGCGTGTTCGGCGGCTACGACGCTTACGATTTCAGCGGGGTGGGCGGCGCGCAGTCCGGCTCAGCCTACGGCGCCAATGTGCAGTGGACGCCCTCGGCGCGCACCTCGCTGCAGGCTTCGGCCGGGCACCGCTTTTATGGCCCCAGCTACAGCCTGGCGCTGCAGCACCGCAGCCGCGGCACCGTCTGGAACGTGGCGTACAGCGACGCGGTGAGCACCACGCGCAGCCAGTTCCTGCTGCCGCAGGCCATCAATACGGCCGCCATGCTGGACAACCTGTTCCGCGCCCAGATTCCCGACCCGCTGCTGCGGGCCGCCGCGGTGCAAGCGTATATCCAGGCGGCCGGCCTGCCGCCATCGCTGGCCACCAGCGTCAATTTCCTGAGCAACCGCTATTCGCTGCAGAAGCAGCTCAACGCTTCGGTGGCCTGGCAGCTGGCGCGCACCACCAGCACCTTCACCGTGTTCAAGAACAAGCGTGAAATGCTGTCCAGCCAGCAGGTCGACAGCGCCCTGCTGGGCAGCTCGCTGCTGTCCCTGAACGACAACACCGAGCAGACTGGCGCCATGGCCAGCATCAGCTACCGGCCGGGCGCACAAACCGTGGCGACCCTGATCGGCAACGCGACCAATGTCAAATCGCTCAGCGATTCGCGCAGCAGCCAGCATCGCGACCTGCGGTTCAACCTGTCGCGTACTTTCAGCTCGCGTACCAACGGCAGCGTGGAATTGCGCCGCATGCAGGGCTCCTCCGCAGTCGGCGGGCTGGATTACACCGAAAATGCCGTCTCCGCGACCCTGTCAACCCGATTTTAAGCAGTAAGGTTCGTCATGTATGAAAGCTATTACGGGCTAAGCGACAAGCCCTTCCGCCTGCGGCCCGACCCGCATTTCTTCTTCGGCAGCAAGGGCCACAAGCGGGCCATGGCTTACCTGGAGTATGGCCTGTCGCAGGGCGAGGGCTTCATCGTCATCACCGGCGAAGTCGGGGCCGGCAAAACCACGCTGGTGCGCAACCTGTTCAACCAGATCGCGTCGGACAAGATCGTCACCTGCCACCTGGTAAACACCCACCTCAATTCCGACGATGTGCTGCGCGGCGTGGTGGGCGTCTTCGGCCTGCCGTGCGAAGACACCGCCAGCAAGACCACCTTGCTGGGCCGCCTGGAAGCCTTCCTGCGCCAGTGTGAGCAGGATGGCAAGCGCGCGCTGCTGGTGGTTGACGAAGCGCAGAACCTGACGCCCAAAGTGGTGGAAGAATTGCGCATGCTGTCCAATTTCCAGACCGACGAAAAATCGCTGCTGCAGACTTTCCTGCTGGGGCAGCCGGAATTCCGCGCCACCCTGCACAGCCCCGGCATGTCGCAGCTGCGCCAGCGCGTGATTGCGACCTACCACCTGGGGCCGATGGACAGCAGCGAAAGCAATGCCTACATCGAGCACCGCATGCGCACCGTCGGCTGGCGCGGCAACCCGCACCTGACGCCGGCCGCTTACGCCGCCGTGTTCGAATACACCGGCGGCATTCCGCGCAAGACCAACCATTTGATGGACCGCCTGTTGCTGATGGGCTTCCTGGAAGAGATGCAGGAGTTCACCGACGCCGACGTCGACACGGTGATCCGCGATATCGCACAGGAATTCCAGCCGCCGCCGGCCGAGGCGGCGCCGGCCGGGGCCGATGGCGCGGCAGCGCCGGCCGCCGGCGCGTCCGAGATCATGTTCGGCAGCCCCTATCCGGCCGTGCTGGACGAGCGCATGATGCGCGTCGAAAAATCGCTGGCGTCGGTGCTGTCGATCCTGAAAAAGATCGTGCGCTCGCCTTCGTCTTACAACATCCACCAGGACAGCAACGAATGAGTGCCTTCCGTATCCTGTGCGTCGTCGGCGCGCGGCCGAATTTCATGAAGATGGCGCCCATCATGGCCGCCTTCGCCCAGCTCAGGCCGCAGGTCGAGGCGCTGCTGGTGCACACCGGCCAGCATTACGACGTGGCCATGAACCAGCAGTATTTCGATGCGCTCGGCATCCCGAGCCCGGACATCAACCTGGAAGTCGGCTCCGGCAGCCACGCCCAGCAGACCGCCGAAGTGATGAAGCGCTTCGAGCCTGCCATGGATGAAGTGCAGCCGGCCGCCGTGCTGGTGGTGGGCGACGTCAATTCCACCATCGCCTGCGCGCTGGTGGCTGCCAAGAAGGGCGTGCCGGTGATCCACGTGGAAGCGGGCCTGCGCAGCTTCGACCGCGCCATGCCGGAGGAAATCAACCGCGTGCTGACCGACCAGCTGTCGGACCTGCTGTTTACCACCGAGGAAAGCGGCGCCGACAACCTGGCCAAGGAAGGCATTGCGGCCGAACGCGTGCACTTCGTCGGCAACGTGATGATCGATACCCTGCGCGCCAACTTGGCGCGCGCGATCCCGGCGGCGCAGATCGCAGCCGATGCCGGGCGGCCCGACTTCAAGGCCGGCAAGGGCGAATACGCCGTGCTGACCCTGCACCGCCCGTCCAACGTGGACGACAAGGCCGTGCTGCAAGGCTTGCTGGAAACCGCCGCCAAAATTTCCGAGCGCACCCCGGTGATCTTCCCGGTGCATCCGCGTACCCGCGCCACCATCGAGAAGTTCGGCCTGAGCCACCTGCTGGACCGCAAGGAAGTGCTGCTGCTGCCGCCGATGGGCTACCTGGAGATGCTGGGCCTGATGAAGGATGCGCGCGTGGTGCTGACCGATTCCGGCGGCATCCAGGAAGAGACCACGGCGCTGGGCACTCCCTGCATCACGCTGCGCAACAACACCGAGCGCCCGATCACCGTCGACGAGGGCACCAACACCATCGCCGGCAACGACCCGGCGCACATCCTGGCGGCTTACGAGGCACAGCTGGCCGGCGCCGGCAAGGCCGGCCGCATCCCGCACTTCTGGGATGGCCGCGCCGCCGAGCGCATTGCCGCCATCGTGCTGGACTGGCTGAAGGCGCGAGGCTGACCATGGGTGCGGCGCTGCGTAATGCGATGACCATCGACGTGGAAGACTACTTCCAGGTGTCGGCGTTCGCGCCGCACATCAGCCGCGACAGCTGGCCGCAGCGCGAGTGCCGGGTGGAAGCGAACATCGACCGCGTACTGGGCATCCTCGACGACGGCCAGGCCAAGGGCACTTTCTTTACCTTGGGCTGGATCGCCGAACGCTATCCGCAAATGGTGCGCCGCATTGTGGCCGGCGGCCACGAGCTGGCCAGCCACGGCTACGGCCACCTGCGCGCTTCCGACCAGTCGCGCGAGCAGTTCATGGACGATATTTCCAGCAGCAAGAAGATCCTGGAAGACATCGGCGGCCAGCCGGTGATCGGCTACCGCGCGCCCAGCTTCTCGATCGGTCCCGGCAACCTGTGGGCGCTCGACGTGCTGCAGGAAGCGGGCTACCGCTACAGTTCTTCGATCTACCCGATTGCGCATGACCATTACGGCATGCCGGATGCGCCGCGCTTTGCCTTCCACCCGAACGGGACGCAGGGCTTGCTGGAAGTGCCGATCACTACGGTGCGCATCGGCCAGCGCAACCTGCCGGCCGGCGGCGGCGGCTATTTCCGCCTGCTGCCGTATGCGCTGTCGCGCGGCATGATGCGGCGCGTGAACCAGCAGGACGGCCAGCCGGCCATCTTCTACTGCCACCCGTGGGAGCTCGATCCCGGCCAGCCGCGCCCAGAAGGCCTGGGGCTGAAGACGCGCTTCCGCCATTACGTCAACCTGCATCGCATGGAGTCGCGCATCAGGGCTTTGACACGCGATTTCGCGTGGGATCGCATGGACCGCATTTTCCTGGGGCAGCAATGACCTCGATCATCGAAGCGGCGGCCGAACGCCGCGCGGCACGGGCCAGGGCGGAAGCCGAAGCGGCGACTGCGCTGGCGGTGGCTGCTGGCAAACCGGTAAACCAGTGTCAGGCACAAGAGCCTGACACTGGCGACGCGGCCGCCGCATTACCGGTTCTGGTGCAGCTGTTAGGCACCGGCGCCGACGAACGCGCCCGCTGGGACGCCTTCGTCGAAACCTGCCCGGACGCGACCTTCTTCCACCGCAGCGGCTGGCAAACCATCCTCGAGCAATGCTACGGCCACCCGACCTGGTTCTTCTATGTGGAAGAGGGCGGCGCGATCACCGGCGTGCTGCCGCTGGCGCGCATGAAAAGCCGCATGTTCGGCCATTACCTGGCCTCCCTGCCGTTCTGCGTCTACGGCGGCGTGGCAGCCACCACCGATGCCGCGCGCGCCCTGCTGGACACGGCCGCCGAAGAACTGGCCGCCTCGCTTGGCGTCGGCCACCTGGAATACCGCAACTACGCGCCCGCCCACCCGGACGATCCGAAATGGCAGGGCAAGGACCTGTACTACACCTTCCGCAAGGCGATCAGCGGCGACGACGAAGAGAATATGAACGCCATCCCGCGCAAGCAGCGCGCGATGGTGCGCAAGGGCATCAAGCTCGGGCTGCAGGGCGAGGTGGACGACCATGTCGAGCGCATGTTCACCGCCTACGCCCACAGCGTGCACCGCCTCGGCACCCCGGTCTTCCCGAAGAAGTATTTCGCCATGCTGAAGGAAGTGTTCAAGGACGACTGCGAAGTGCGCGTCATCACGCAGGACGGCAAGCTGGTGGCCGGCGTGCTGAGCTTCTTCTTCCGCGATGAAGTGCTGCCTTACTACGGCGGCGGCATGGACATCGCCCGCGAAGTGGCCGGTAACGACTTCATGTACTGGAACCTGATGCAGGCCTCGGCCGCCAAGGGTTACCGCATGTTCGACTTCGGCCGCAGCAAGAAAGGCACCGGCGCCTTCGACTTCAAGAAGAACTGGGGCTTTACCGCCCAGCCGCTGCCGTATGAGTACCAGCTGTTCGCGGCCGGCGCGCTGCCGGACGTGAACCCGCTGAACCCGAAATACCAACTCTTCATCAAGCTATGGAAGGCGATGCCGCTGCCGCTGGCCAATGCGCTCGGCCCTTTCATCGTCAGGAACCTGGGGTAAATCGTGGAAGACCTGCTGCTGCTGGTGCATCGCATGCCCTATCCGCCAAACAAGGGCGACAAGATCCGCTCCTGGCATTTGCTCAAGCACCTGGCGCAACGCTATCGCGTGCACCTGGCCACCTTCGTCGACGATGCCGACGACTGGCAGCATGTGCCGGCGGTGCAGGCGGTGTGCGCCTCCTCGCATTTCGCGGCGCTGTCGCCGCGCACTGCGCGCGTGCGCAGCCTGGGGGCCATGCTGCGCAACCGTTCGCTGTCCTACGACTACTACCGCGACGCCGGCATGCAAGGCTGGGTGAACCAGGCCATGCAGCAGCATGGCATCAAGCGCATCGTGGTGTTTTCCTCGCCGATGGCGCAGTATGCCGAGGCCTGGCCACAGGTTCGCCGCATCATCGATTTCGTCGATGTCGACTCGGACAAGTGGCGCCAGTACGCCGAGCGCAAGCCCTGGCCCGCCAGCGCGCTGTTCGGCTACGAGGCCAGCCGCCTGCTGCGCTATGAGCGCAAGATTGCCGCCGACTTCGACGCCTCGCTGTTCGTCTCGGCGCCGGAAGCGGAGCTGTTCCGCAAGCTGGCGCCGGAAAGCGCGGCGCGCATCGGCTGGTTCAGCAACGGCGTCGACACCGCCTATTTTGCCCCGGCAGAATTCAGCAACCCCTATGCGGCCGGCGACAAGGCGCTGGTGTTCTGCGGCGCCATGGATTACTGGCCGAATGTCGATGCCGTGCAATGGTTCGCCTCCGAGGTATTGCCGCCGCTGCGCGCGCGCGACCCGGCCGTGCGCTTCGTGATTGTCGGCGCCCGGCCGTCGGCCGAAGTGCAGGCCCTGGCAGAGCAGCCTGGCGTCACGGTGACCGGCACCGTGCCCGATGTGCGGCCGTATGTCGCGCATGCCGCGCTGTCGGTGGCGCCGCTGCGGGTGGCGCGCGGCATCCAGAACAAGGTGCTGGAAGCGATGGCGATGGCCAAGGCCGTGCTGCTCACGCCGCAGGCCCTGGAAGGCATCGATGCCGGCATCGGCCGCGAACTGCTGCTGGCCGACGGCGCGCAGCAATGGCTGGCCGCCGCCAGCGCAGCGCTGGCCGGCCCGCCGGGCGCACTGGAAACCCTTGGCCAGGCTGCGCGCGCCCGCGTGCTGGCGGCGTATAGCTGGGATGCCCGGCTGGCGCCGCTGGACCGCATGATCGAAACCTCTGCTGCGCAGGATGCCGGCGCAGCGCCTGCCCTTTGGACACCGGCATGAATACCGTACCTTCCTCCGAACCCGGCGTGGCCGCCCACGCGGCACCTGGACGCATGGCCGCTGCCCGCAATGCGCTGCTGGTGGGACTGGTCATGCTGTTGCCGCTGCTGGTCTTCCATGAAACGGCATGGAGCGTGGTGCAGATCTGGGAACGCTCGGAAACCTTTGCGCACGGCTTCCTGATCCTGCCGATCAGCCTGTGGCTGGTGTGGCGCCAGCGTGCAGCGCTGCAGCAGCTAGCGCTGCAGCCATGCTGGCCAGCCTTGCTGCTGCTGGCCGGGTGCGGCGCGGCCTGGCTGCTGGCCGACCTGGCCGAAGTGGGCATCGTGCGCCAGTACGCGCTGGCGGCCATGCTGCCGCTGACCGTGCTGGCGGTGCTGGGCAAGCGCATTGCCGGCGCCCTGCTGTTCCCGCTGGCCTTCATCCTGTTTGCGGTGCCGGTGGGCGAAAGCCTGGTGCCGCCGCTGATCGACCTGACCGCCAACTTCACCGTCGATGCGCTGCGCCTGACCGGCATTCCGGTCCTGCGCGATGGTAACAACTTCTCCATCCCGAGCGGCAACTGGTCGGTGGTGGATGCCTGCAGCGGCCTGCGTTACCTGATCTCGTCGATCACCCTGGGCTGCCTGTTTGCCTACCTGAGCTACCGCACCGCGTGGCGCCGCGCCGCCTTTGTGCTGGCATCGATCCTGGTGCCGATTGCGGCCAACGGCGTGCGCGCCTACATGATCGTGATGATGGGCCACCTGAGCGGCATGACGCTGGCGGTCGGCGTCGACCACCTGATCTACGGCTGGGTGTTCTTCGGCATTGTGATGCTGCTGCTGTTCTGGGTCGGCAGCTTCTGGCGCGAAGATGGCCAGGCGGATGCTGCTGCCCAGGCGCAGGCCCAGCTGGCGCTGCCCCTGCCATTGCGCCCGCTGATCGGCGGCGCTGCCGCCGTGCTGGCGGTCCTGGCGATCTGGCCGGCCCTGGCCGCGCGCGCCGACCAGGCCACGCCTGCCGCCGCGCCAGCCACGCTGGCACTGGCCTCGCCGACGCCGGCCGGGCAGGAATTCACCGGCTGGCAGCCCGACTATGCCCCGGCCAGCACCACGCTGCGCCAGGCCTTTGCCGGCCAACCGCCGGTCGGCCTGACCGTGCTGTTCTACCGCGATGCGCCGGGCAGCGCCAAACTGATCAGCTCGACCAACCGCATCGGCCAGCAACGCGCCGCTTACCGCGAAAACAGTGCCGACCTGCGCGATGAGAACTTTGGCGGACGCCACATGGCCGTGCGCGAAGCCATGCTGGGCTTCGAAGGACGGCGCCTGCTGGTGTGGCAATGGTATTGGGTCAATGGCAGCATGACCAGCAGCAACTACGTCGGCAAGCTGCTGCAGATCAAGGGCAAGCTCCTGTCCGGCAACGGCGATGGCGCCGCCGTGATGGTATTTGCGCCGTATGACGAAGACCCCGCCGTGGCGCGTGCCGCCATGCGTGGCTTCCTGGATAGCAACCTTGCGCCGCTGGACCAGGCCCTGGCCGGCACGCGCCGTCCGTGATTCCCTGCCATGAACGACATCCCTCTCATCGTCCACCTGACGTATGCGCTAGATTTTGGCGGCATGGAAAACCTCATGGTCGAGCGCATCAACCGCATGCCTGCCGAGCGCTACCGCCATGCCATCGTGTGCCTGACGCGTGTCAATCCGGACTTCGTCAAGCGCATCAGCAAGCCGGGCGTGGCCGTGCACACGCTGGGCAAGCAGCCCGGCCTGTCGCCTGCCACGCACGGCGTGCTGTGGCGCCTGCTGCGCCAACTGCAGCCGGCCGTGCTGCACACCTATAACTTCTCGGCCATCGAATATGCGCCAACGGCGCTGCTGGCCGGGGTGCCGGTGCGCGTCAACGGCGCCCATGGCCGCGACCACACCGATCCGGACGGCAGCAACCGCAAGCACAATTTGCTGCGCCGCCTGATGCTGCCGTTCTACGACGTGTGCTACGCCAATTCGGCCGCCATGGAGCAATGGAACCGCGATGTGATCGGCGTGCCGCCCGCCAAGAGCCGCATGCTGGCCAACGGCATCGATGCCGAGCGCTTCCGCGTGCGCGGCGACAGCGAGGCGCGCCCCTTCTTCAACGATGGCGAAATCGTGATCGGCAGTGTCGGCCGCGTGCAGGACGTGAAAGACCATGCCACCCTGATGGATGCCTTCCTGCTGCTGCGCGAAATGCTGCCGCAGCAGCGCGAGCGCCTGCGCCTGGCGGTGGTCGGCGACGGGCCGCTGCTGCAGAAGCTGCGCGACAAGGCCGCGGCGGCCGGCATTGCCGATGCAGTGTGGCTGCCGGGCGCGCGCAACGATGTGCCGGACATCCTGCGCAGCTTCGACGTGTTCGCGATGTCTTCCATCGCCGAGGGCACGCCAGGTTCGGCGCTGGAAGCAATGGCCAGCGGCTTGCCGGTGGTGGGCACGCGCGTGGGCGGCATTCCGGAAGTGATCGAGAACGGCGTCACAGGACAGCTGGTGCCGCCGTCGAATGCAGCGGCCATGGCGGCCGCGCTGAAGCACTATGTGGAAGCGCCTGCGCTGGCACGCCGTCACGGCCAGGCAGGGCGGGAGCGGGTGCTGCGCAAATACAGCATGCCGGCCATGGTGGCCGGCTACCAGGACATGTATGACAGCTTGTGCGAACGCAAGCTCAAGATAAGAAAGCCAGTACCATCATGTGCGGAATAACAGGGATCATGGATGCGCGCGGCGGGCGCGCGGTGGACGAGGCGCTGCTGCGCCGCATGAACGACACCCAGCACCATCGCGGGCCCGACGAAGGCGACGTCTACATCGAACCGGGCGTGGGCTTCGGCCACCGCCGCCTGTCGGTGATCGACATCGCGCTGGGACAGCAGCCGCTCGGCAACGAGGACGGCAGCGTGATGGTCTGCTACAACGGCGAGATCTACAACTACCGCGAACTGACCGCGGAGCTGAAGGCGCTTGGCCATACCTTCAAGACCAAGAGCGACACCGAAGTGATCGTGCACGCCTGGGAAGAGTGGGGCGAGGACTGCGTGCACCACTTCCGCGGCATGTTCGCCATCGGCCTGTGGGACCGTAACCAGCAGGTGATGTTCCTGGCGCGCGACCGCCTGGGCGTCAAGCCGCTGTACTACGCCATGACGCCGGACGGCTGGTTTGCCTTCAGCTCTGAACTGAAAGCGCTGCGCATGCATCCTTCGCTGCCGCGCGAGATCGATCCGCAGGCGGTGGAAGACTATTTCGCCTACGGTTATGTGCCGGAGCCGAAAACCATCTACAAGGGCGCGCTCAAGCTGTCGCCGGGCTTCCGCCTGACCCAGAAAGTCGGCGCGCCGCTGGCGGCGCCGCAGCAGTTCTGGGACGTGCCGTTCAAGCTGCACGAGAAGATGACGGAAAGCGATGCGCAGGGCGAACTGGTGGAGCGCCTGCGCGAAGCGGTGAAGATCCGCCTGGTGGCGGAAGTGCCGCTGGGCGCCTTCCTGTCGGGCGGCGTTGACTCGTCCGCCGTGGTGGCCATGATGGCCGGCCTCGACGAAGGCGCCGTGCACACCTGCTCGATCGCGTTCAAGGACAAGGCGTTCGACGAATCGGAATACGCGCAGCAGGTGGCGCAGCTGTACAAGACCGATCATTTCGTGGAAACCGTCGATACCGACGACTACGGCCTGCTCGACACGCTGGCCCACCTGTACGACGAACCGTATGCCGACAGCTCGGCGATCCCGACCTACCGGGTGTGCCAGCTGGCGCGCAAGCGCGTCACGGTGGCCTTGTCGGGCGACGGCGGCGACGAGAACCTGGCCGGCTATCGCCGCTACCGGTATGCGATGGCGGAACAGAGCGTGCGCGGCCGCATTCCGGAAGCGCTGCGCAAGCCGGTGTTCGGCACCCTCGGCCGCATGTATCCGAAAGCCGACTGGGCGCCGCGCGTATTCCGCGCCAAGACCACTTTCGAAGCGCTGTCGCGCGACCTGGTGGAAGGCTATTTCCACGGCGTCTCGATCATGTCGGACGCCATGCGGGCGCGCCTGTTCTCGCCCAAGTTCCGCGCCGGCCTGCAAGGCTACAGCGCGATCGACGTGATGCGCGGCCACGCCGCCAAGTCGCCGACCGACGACCCGCTGTCGATGATCCAGTACCTGGACATGAAGACCTACCTGCCGGGCGATATCCTGACCAAGGTCGACCGCGCGTCGATGGCGCACGCGCTGGAAGTGCGGGTGCCGCTGCTGGACCACAAGCTGGTCGAGTGGATTTCCGGCCTGCCGCCGGAAATGAAGTTGAAAGGCAGCGAAGGCAAGTACATCTTCAAGAAAGCGATGGAAAAGTACCTGCCGCACGATATCCTGTACCGCCGCAAGCAGGGCTTTGCGGTGCCGCTGGCGGCCTGGTTCCGCGGCCCGCTGCGCGAGCGCGTGCAGCAAGCCTTGCTGGGCCCCACCTTGGCCGACACCGGCATGTTCAACCAGGATTACCTGCGCGAACTGGTGGAGCAGCACCTGTCCGGCCGGCGCGACTACAGCGCGCCGATCTGGACGCTGCTGATGTTTGAAGCCTTCCTGAAAAAAGAGATGCAGGCATGAGTATCCGTATCCTGCACGTGCTGGACCATTCGATCCCGCTGCACAGCGGATATACCTTCCGCACGCGTTCCATCCTGCAGGCCCAGCGCGCGCGCGGCTGGCAGACTTTCCACATCACCAGTCCGAAGCAGGGCGCCTGCACGGCGCCCAGGGAAACCGTCGACGGGCTGGAGTTCTACCGCACCCCGCCGGCCAGCGGCGCGCTGTCGAAACTGCCGGTGCTGAACCAGGTCGCCGTGATCGACGCCCTGGCCGCGCGCCTGCTGGAAGTGGCGAAGGAAGTGCAACCCGATGTGCTGCACGCGCATTCGCCGGCACTGAACGCGGTGGCTGCGCTGCGTGTGGGCCGCAAGCTGGGCATTCCGGTGGTGTACGAGATCCGCGCCTTCTGGGAAGACGCCGCGGTCGACCACGGCACCAGCAAGGAGTGGGGCTTGCGCTACCGCCTGACGCGGGCCATGGAAACCTGGGCGCTGCAGCGTGTCGACGCCGCCACCACCATCTGCGAAGGCTTGCGCAGCGAGATCATCGGGCGCGGCATCCCGGCCAGGAAGATTGAAGTGATCCCGAACGCGGTCGACATCGCCGACTTCGCCGTCGGCGGCGCGCGCGACGAAGTGCTGGCGCAGCAGCTGGGCCTGGAGGGCAAGACCGTGCTGGGCTTCATCGGCTCCTTCTACGCCTACGAAGGACTGGACATTCTGCTCAACGCGCTGCCGGCCATGCTGGAGCAGCGCCCTGAGATCCGCGTGCTGCTGGTGGGTGGCGGGCCGCAGGATGCCGCGCTGCGCGCACAAGCGAAGGCGCTCGGCATCGAAGACAAGGTGGTATTTACCGGCCGCGTGCCGCACAGCGAGGTGCAGCGCTACTACAACCTGGTGGACGTGCTGTGCTACCCGCGCCACAAAATGCGCCTGACCGACCTGGTCACGCCATTGAAGCCGCTGGAAGCAATGGCCCAGGGCCGCCTGATGGTGGCCTCCGACGTCGGCGGCCACAAGGAATTGATCGACGACGGCCGCACCGGCGTGCTGTTTGCCGCCGGCGATGCCGCAGCCTTGTCGAAACAGGTACTGGCGCTGCTGGAAGCGCCGCAGAAATGGCAGGAATTCCGCCTTTCGGGCCGCCGCTTCGTCGAAGAGGAGCGCAACTGGACCGCCAGCGTCGCGCGCTACCGCAACGTGTACGGCAGCATCACGGAGAAGGCACTGGCATGAACGCGCCGCAGCAAGCATTTGCCGCCGCACCGCGCGCCGACGATGCGCCGGAGGTGCAGCGCATTGCGCTGGTCGGCCCCTTGCCGCCGCCGTCCGGCGGCATGGCCAACCAGGCTTTGCAGCTGGCGGGCCTGCTGCGCGACGCCGGCATCGCGGTCGAATTCGTGCAGACCAACGCGCCGTACCGCCCGGCCTGGGCCGGCAAGCTGCGCGGCGTGCGCGCATTGTTCCGCATGCTGCCGTATGTGGCCGGCTTGTGGCGTGCTGCCGGCCGCGTGCAGGTATTCCACGTGATGGCCAATTCCGGCTGGTCCTGGCATCTGTTTGCCGCGCCGGCGATCTGGATCGCGCACTTGCGCGGCACGCCGGTGGTGGTCAATTACCGCGGCGGCGAAGCCGCCAATTTCCTGAAGCAGGCCGCTGCCTGGATGCGCCCCAGCCTGCGCCGCTGCGCGGCGCTGGCCGTGCCATCGGGCTTCCTGGCGCATGTCTTCGGCCAGCACGGCATCGCATCGGTGATCGTGCCCAATATCGTCAACCTCGAGCGCTTTGCCGCCGATGGCGCGCCGCGTGCGCGCGGCGCCCTGCGCCTGCTGGTGGCGCGCAACCTGGAAGATATCTACGACAACGCCAGCGCGCTGCGCGCTTTCGCGATCGTCCGGCAAACCCACCCCGAGGCCCAGCTCACCATCGCCGGTTCCGGCCCGCTGCGCGGCGAGCTGGAACACCTGGCGCAGGGACTGGGCGTGGCACATGCCGTGCACTTCACCGGCCGCGTCGACACCGCCGACATGCCGGCCCTGTACCGCAGTGCCGACATCATGCTGAACCCCAGCCTGGTCGACAATATGCCCAATTCCGTGCTGGAGGCATTGGCCAGCGGCGCCCTGGTGGTGAGCACCAATGTCGGCGGGGTGCCTTATGTGGTGGAAGACGGCAAGACGGCGCTGCTGGTGCCGCCGGCCGATCCGGCCGCCATGGCGCAAGCCGTGCTGCGCCTGGCGGAGCAACCGGTGCTGGCCGAGGCGCTGCGCAGCGCCGGCCGCGCCAGCGTGGCGCAGTACGCCTGGTCCAGCGTCAAGCCGCGCCTGCTGGAAGTCTACCGCCAGGCAATCGCAAGCAAAGGAGGGCGCCGCCCATGATCTATACCGCCCTGGTGTCCGGCGTGCTGTTCCCGCTGCATGAAAAGCTCAAGAAGCACAGCAGCGTGGCGGTGCGCCGCCATATGGAGCAGACCCAGTACTGGCCGCCGGCCAGGCTGCAGGAGCTGCAGCTTGAACGCTTGCGTGCACTGCTGCTGCGCGCCCAGCGCAACGTTCCCTATTACCGCGAAGCCTTTGCCCGCATCGGCTTCGACGCCGCGCGCGACTTCCAGGGCGTGCCGGACTTGGTGCGCCTGCCGTTGCTGGACAAGGCCACGATCCGCGAGAACATCGACGCGCTGAAAGCCGACGACGCCCGGAACCTGGTGCGCTACAACACCGGCGGCTCGACCGGCGCGCCGCTGACTTTCTTCGTCGGTCGCCACCGCGTCAGCCACGACGTGGCTGCCAAGTGGCGCGCCACGCGCTGGTGGGATGTCGATATCGGCGACCGCGAGATCGTGATCTGGGGTTCGCCCATCGAGCTGAGCGCGCAGGACCGCGTGCGCATGGTGCGCGATACCCTGATGCGCACGGAATTGATGTCGGCCTTTGCCACCACCGAAGCCGGGCTGGATGGACACGTCGAGCGCATCCGCCAGCGCAAGCCGAAAATGCTGTTCGGCTATCCGACCGTGCTGGCGCGCATCGCCTCGCACGCCGAAGACCGGGGCATTCGCCTCGACAAGCTGGGCATCCGCGTGGCGTTCGTCACGTCCGAATGCCTGTACCCGTCGCAGCGCGAGCAGATAGAGCGCGTGTTCGGCTGCCCGGTGGCCAATGGCTACGGCGGCCGCGATTCCGGCTTCATCGCCCACCAGTGCCCGGCGGGCAAGCTGCACATCACCAGCGAAGACATCGTGATCGAAGTGCTGGACCCGGAAGGGCGGCAGCTGCCGGCCGGCGAGTCGGGGGAAATCGTGGTGACCCATTTGCAATCGGGCGACTTCCCCTTCATCCGCTACCGCACGGGCGACGTCGGCGCGCTGGATACCGAGGCCTGCAGCTGCGGCCGCACGCTGCCGGTGCTGAAGGAAATTCACGGCCGCACCACTGACTTCCTGATCAACCAGGACGGCACCCTGATCCACAGCGCCGCGCTGGCCTATATCATGCGCGACCTGCCGGCAGTGCGCGCCTTCAAGGTGATCCAGGAAACGCTGGACTGGACCCGGGTGCAGATCGTGTACGATGGACAGTTCGACGACAAGGCACGGCAAGCCGTCGAAGCCGGCTTTCATGCGCGCATGGGCAAGCAGGTGAAGATCGAGGTCGAACTGGTGCCTGAAATCCTGCCGGAAAAGAGCGGCAAATACCGCTATTGCGTGACCAAGCTGGAGACCCCATGGAACGCCTTGACGAAGTAAGCTGGGAGGCGCCATGCGCGACATAATCATTACCCTGATCGTATTCGGCGCGCTGCCGTTTGTATTCAAGCGGCCGTTTTACGGCGCCGTGCTGTGGATCTGGATCAGCGTGATGAACCCGCATACCCAAAGCTGGGGCTGGGCGCAGACCATGCCGTTTGCCGCCATCATCGCCGGGACCACAGTACTGGCAATGATGGCCAGACCGAAGGAGGTCAATTTCCCGAATACGGCGCTGACCTGGCTGCTGATCGCCTTTACCGGCTGGATGTGCCTGACCACCTTGTTCGCCATCGGCCCGGAAAATCCGCTGCCGCTGATGAACAAGGTGCTGAAGATCATGGCCATGACCGTGATCGTGTCCATGCTGGTTCGCACCCGCAAGGACATCGAAATGCTGGTCTGGACCATCGTGATTTCGCTGGGCTACTATGGCGTGAAGGGCGGGCTGTTCACCATCCGCAGCGGCGGTTCCTACCGCGTGTGGGGTCCGATGGGCACCTTCATCGAAGGGAACAACGAGATCGCGCTGGCCCTGATCATGGTGATCCCGCTGATGCTGTCTTTGCTGCCGCTGATCGCCAGCAAGTGGGGCAAGCGCGCCATGTGGGGAGCGGCCGGCCTGTGCGCGCTGGCTGCACTGGGCTCCTATTCGCGCGGTGCGGCGCTGGCACTGGGCGTCATGCTGGGCTTCCTGTGGCTGAAGAGCCAGCACAAGGCCAGGCTGGGCATGCTGCTGCTGGTCCTGGCGCCGCTGGCACTGGTATTCATGCCGGAACAATGGCACAACCGCATCGACACCATCAACAATTATGAGCAGGACACATCCGCGATGGGCCGTATCAATGCGTGGAAGATGGCCATCAACCTGGCCGCCGACCATCCTCTGTTCGGCGGCGGCTTCCAGATCTATAACCGCCAGATCTTCCAGCTGTACGCCCCCAATCCGGACGATGTGCACGCTGCGCACAGCATTTACTTCCAGGTGCTCGGCGAGCATGGCTACGTCGGCCTGGCCTTGTACCTGTTGATCTACATCGTGGTGTGGCGCAATGGCTCCTGGGTGATCAACCATGCCGGCAAGATGCCTGAACTGGAGTGGGCGGCGCGCCTGGTGCGCATGCTGCAGGTCAGCCTGGTCGGTTTCATGGTGGGCGGGGCCTTCCTCAGCCTGGCCTATTTCGACGTGCCTTATTACATCATGGTGATCATGGTGGCGACCCGCCTGCTGGTGGAGCGGACGCTGAAGGAACGCGCTGCCAGTCCGCCGGCAGTGCTGCAAGAGGAGGCGCAAGGTGTGGCTTAAGCAGCAGCTCGAGCGGGGCGCGCTGTCGCTGCTGTCGGGCGGCGGCAGCCGGGCGCCGGCGATCCTGATCTACCATCGCGTATTGCCGGAGGCGGACCCGCTGTTCCCGGGCGAGGTGCATCGTGCACTGTTCGACCGCCAGCTGGGCTGGCTCAAGTCGCGCTTCAATGTGCTGCCACTGCTCGATGCCGTGCGGCTGGCGGCGCAGGGCCGGCTGCCCGCGCGCAGTGCCTGCATCACCTTTGACGACGGCTATGCCGACAACGCCGAAGTCGCGCTGCCGGTGCTGCAGCGGCATGGCTTGCATGCGACCTTTTTCATTGCGACCGGCTTCCTGGACGGCGGCCGCATGTGGAACGATACCGTGATCGAGGCGGTGCGGCGCGCGCCGGGCGAGGTCCTGGACGCGACTGCGCTGGGCCTGGGCCGGCACGCCATCGGCAGCTGGGATGCGCGCCGCAGCGCCATCCGCGCCCTGGTTGGCCAGCTCAAATACCTGCCGATGGAACAGCGTCTGCAGGAAGTCGGCAAGGTGGCCCGCCTGTCCGGCGCCGAATTGCCGCGCGACCTGATGATGAGCAGCGCGCAGTTGCGCACGCTGCATGGCGCCGGCATGGGCATTGGCGGCCACACCGTCAACCATCCGATCCTGGCCAGGCTGCCGGCCGACGAGGCGCGGCGCGAAATTGCCGAGGGCAGGGCAGCGCTGGAGGCGGCGCTCGATGCGCCGGTGCGCGTGTTCGCCTACCCGAACGGCAAGCCGGGCCAGGATTACCTGCCCGAGCACGTCGCCATGGTGCGTGAAATGGGGTTCGACGCCGCCGTGTCGACCGCGTGGGGCGCCAGCCGCGGCGACACCGACTGGTACCAGCTGCCGCGCTTCACGCCCTGGGACCAGGGCATCGGCAAGTTCGGCCTGCGCCTGGCCCGCAATATGCTGCAGCCGGCCGAGCGGGTTTAATCGCCGCTGCTGTCGCCCCTGCGCAGGCGCGACAGCAGAGCGGCAGCCTGTTCGTTGAGGGGCAGGCCGTGGCGCCGCAACAGCTGCACATGCAGCACCAGGTTTTCCAGCACCAGCTTGGCCGCCACCGCCAGCAAAGTCAGGCGGCGGTCCTCTTCGCTGAAGCTCTCCATGGCGTCGGCCATTTCACACAAGTGGTTGGCGACCAGTTCGCGCAATTCCTGTTCATTGAAGGGCAAGTCGCCGAAGTCGATCGGGTCTTCCTGCTCCACTTCCTGCATCAACAGCTCGAGTTCCTGCGGGGTGATGCCCATGTGTGGCTCCGGTTATGCACACGGGTTTATTGTAGGCCAAAGCGCGCTAGAATAGCTTTCCCATGGCCCAGATCATCTTCACCCAGCAGTTGGCGCGCTTCCTGCCGGTTCCGACGTTGGAGACCCAGGCGGACACGTTGCGCGCCGCGCTGGACGGGGCCTTTGCTGAAAACCCGCGCCTGGGGGCCTACGTGCTGGATGAGCAAGGCCGCCTGCGTGCCAACGTCGTGGTGTTCATCGACGGCAGGCGCAGTGAGCTCGACGAGCCGTTGCGCGCTGATTCCAAGATCTACGTGCTGCAAGCCTTATCCGGAGGATGACATGGCAGACCGCGCATTTATTGCAAGCCGCAAAGGCTTGTTCGAACTGGCTTACCGCAACGGCGAATGGGCGCTGGAAGAGGACAAATCCTTCTTCGGCGACCCGCTGTCGATGGTGTTGCACGATGCCCGCGACGGCGCCACCTATGCCTGCCTGAACCTGGGGCATTTCGGCGCCAAGCTGCACCGGCGCGATGCCGGCAGCAACGAGTGGAAGGAAATCGCGGTGCCGGCCTATCCTCCCAAGCCGCAGGACAGCAGCGACAAGGTGGACTGGACCCTCAAGCAGATCTGGTCGCTGGAAGCGGGCGGCCAGGACCAGCCTGGGGTGTTGTGGGCCGGTACCCTGCCGGGCGGCCTGTTCCGCTCCAACGACCGCGGCGACAGCTGGCAACTGGTGGAATCGCTGTGGAACGTTCCCGAGCGCACCCAGTGGTTTGGCGGCGGCTACGACGTGCCGGGCATCCACAGCATCTGCGTTGACCCGCGCGACAGCAATTCGGTGCTGGTCGGTGTCTCCTGCGGCGGCGCCTGGCTGACGCGCGACGGCGGCGCCAGCTGGCAGCTGCGCACCCAGGGCATGGCCGCGCGCTACATGCCGCCGGAGATGCAGGACGTGGGCGCGGTGCAGGACCCGCACCGCATCGTGCGCTGTGCCGCCGAGCCGGACGTGCTGTGGTGCCAGCACCATAACGGCATCTGGCGTTCGCGCAATAACGGGGAAAGCTGGGAAGAAGTGACGGCGCCGCTGTCGAGCTTTGGTTTCGCGGTGGCGGTGCATCCGCGCGACGGCGACACGGCCTGGTTTGCGCCAGCCGTGGCCGACCAGCAGCGGGTGCCGGTGGAGGCGGCGCTGGCGGTCAACCGCACAACCGACGGTGGCGCCAGTTTCAATACCTTGCGCGGCGGCCTGCCGCAAGCGCATTGCTACGACCTGGTGTACCGCCACGGGCTGGCGGTGGCGGACGATGGCAAGACGCTGCTGATGGCATCGACCACGGGCGGCGCCTGGCTGTCCACCAACGGCGGCGAACACTGGCAAACCATTTCCACCACGCTGCCGCCGGTGTACGCGGTACGCTTCAATTGACGCCGTAGTAGGACAGGAACATTTCAACGGTGGCGGTAATGACCGCCTCCTGTTCCTGCGGCGTCAGCGGCGCCTTGCCCATTGCCACTTGCGGCCACAGGGCGAACGACTTCAACTGGCCTTGCAGCATGTGCGACATGAAGGCCGGGTCGCCCGGCTTCAGCACCTTGTCTTCCTGTGCCGCGCGCAGGAAGCTGGCCACGCCTTCTTCCTTCTTGCCCAGTTTGGTCATCATGTCGCCGGCGCGCTGCGGCGCATGGATCGCTTCCGCGATGGCCACGCGCACCAGGTCGAGGAAGTAAGCGTCGCGCAGCATGGCCATCTTTTGGCGCATCAGTTCCATCAGCTGCGGCTTGATCGGCTGGCCCTGCTGGTAGCCGATGGCGTTCAGCGCGGCACTGCAATCCCATAACTCCTGCAGGATCTGCTCGAACAGCTCGTCCTTGCTGGCGAAGTGGTTGTAGACCGTGCGTTTGGAGACGTTGGCGGCGGCCGCGATGCGGTCCATGCTGGTGGCTTCGAAGCCGCGCGCACGGAATTCGGCAATGGCGGCCGTGATGATGGCGGCGCGCTTGCGGTCGGTGAGTTTGTCGGGTTGGTTCATAAAGAATATTTTACACCGGGTAGTTTACTTTTCTCAAAGTCGAAACTACACTGTGTAGTGTAATTCATTTGCCGTTCCCGGACCGAATATGAAACGAACCCTGCTGATTGGAGCGATCTTCATCATGACCAGCCTAGCCTACAATGCCGCCGATTCCCGCCCCGCGTACCAGAATGATGCGCCGCGCCAGCAGCCTGGATTCCTCAAGACGCTGAAGATCTTCTGGGACTTCACCTTCAACAAGCCAGCCGATAACGTGCCCGCGCAAGCGCTGCCGGTGCAAGTGCTCACTCATGAGCAATTGCTGGCTGCGCCGGACAATACCCTGTTCCGCCTCGGCCATTCGACCATCCTGCTGAAGCTCAATGGCGAGTTCTGGCTGACCGATCCGGTGTTCTCCAAGCGTGCTTCGCCGGTGCAGTGGGCTGGCCCGGCCCGCTTCCACGCGCCACCGGTCAGCATTGCCGAGCTGCCGCCGATCAAGGGTGTGATCCTGTCGCACAACCACTACGACCACCTCGATTACGCCGCCATCCGCGAGCTGGAAGCCAAGACCGAACACTTCCTGGCACCGTTGGGCGTGGGCGACACCCTGGTGTCCTGGGGTGTGCCGGCGTCCAAGGTGCAGCAGCTGGGCTGGTGGCAGTCGGCCTCGGCTGGCAGCCTGAAGCTGACCGCCACGCCGGCCCAGCACTTCTCGGGCCGCACCCTGTGGGACAGCAACAAGACGCTGTGGTCTTCGTGGGTGATCGAGAGCGGCGGCCTGAAGGTGTTCTTCAGCGGTGATACCGGCTACTTCAAGGGATTCAGGGAAATCGGCGAACGTTTCGGCCCCTTCGACCTGACCCTGATGGAGACCGGCGCCTACGACCCGCAGTGGCCAGACATCCACATGCAGCCGAAGGAGACCATGCAGGCCCATATCGACCTGCGCGGCAAGGTGATGCTGCCGATCCACAACGGCACCTTCGACCTCGCCATGCACAGCTGGGACGACCCGTTCGAACAGATCGCCGCCCTGGCCGCCGCCCGCAGCCAAATCCTGGCAACGCCGATGATCGGTGAAGCCCTTGATATTGCCCAACCGCAGGCCACCGGGGCCTGGTGGAGGATGCCATGAAGCCCTACCAGCAGTTTTTGAAGTTGTGGTCCCTGCCGCAACAAGCGGAGTCGTGTTACAGTAAGTTAAACGTTAACTTCCTGATAAGTAACTACCATGACCTTACTGAGGATCCTACCTGCGCTGCTGGCCAGCCTGGCTACCCTGCCGGCACAGGCGGATGCAACTGGACGCACCGACCGGAGCGCCGCGAAGCAGATCTCCGCTGACCTGAAGACTTGTGCCAAACCTGAATGGCCGAAAGAAGCGCTGCGCAAGGGGGAGACCGGGACAGTTACCCTGGGCTTCCTGATCGGGCTGGACGGCACGGTGCTGGAATCGCGGGTTGAAAAATCCAGCGGCCACGTGCAGCTGGATTTGGCGGCGCAGGACGGCTTGGCCAAGTGCGCCTTCACGCCGCCGTCCAGCGTAGGCCGCACCGAACCGACCTGGACGAAGATGCAGTATGTCTGGACCATCCAGCCCGCAAAGACGCCGGCGCAGCTGAAAGCCGGCTTCGAAAAGGACCAGTCGTTGGCGGCGCAAGGCGATACCGGAGCCATGTACCGCCTGAGCAACGCGTATGCGAATGGCAAAGGCACGGAACGCGATAAAGAAGCAGCCACGCACTGGCTGCGTCAGTCGGCCGAACAGGGATATTCCCCCGCCCAGGAGGCGTTGGGCCATGCGCTCATCATGGGGAACCGCGCGGAAAGGAAGCCCGAGGAAGGCTGGGCCTGGCTCGAGAAAGCTGCTGCCCAGGGCCGCGCCGACGCGCAGATGTTCTTGGGCATGTCGCTGCTGAGCGGGCGGGGCCGGGAGCAAGATCCGGCGCGAGGCCGCGAATTGCTGGAAAAGTCGGTCGCCCAGGGAAATGCCATGGCGATGGGCTTGCTGGGCGCCTGGCTGGTGCATGATGGCGGCGAACCGCAGCAGGGGCTGAAGCTGCTCGAGGAGGCGGCCGACAAACAGGACCGTTTCGCGCAGTTTACCCTGGGCGAAGCCTTGGAGAAGGGCGAGCTACTGCCTCAGGACAATTCGCGCGCGCTGGCCCTGTACAACCGGTCGGCTGCGGGCGGCTACATTCCGGCGGCCCGCGCCCTCGGTCGGTTGCTGCTGCCGGCTAAACAATGATCAGACTGCGACACTGATCAGCTTGCCGATCGCCTGGCCCAAGGTGTTGACGGTGGGTGGCGTCGGCAGTATGCCAGAAGGGATGCGCTGCTCAATGGCAGCGTCGAGGCGCGGTGCAAGTTGGGCCGGCGTCGCTGCGGCGCCGGCGCGCCGGCTTTCGAGCTGGGTACGGGCGAGTTCCTGTTGGTCACGCTCAAGCGCCGTGCGGCTTCGGTCCAGGCGGTCTTCGTCCAGTGCGACCTGGTCGCGATCCTGCTGCACTTTGCGCTCGGCAAAGGCCACCGCAGACTGCAAGGAATTGATGGAATTTAGCGCGGCCACGAATCTACCCTCGAAAGCAACCTTTCACCTAGGCACCAACCTTAGCTTAGGCCAAATCAAGGTCGAATGCTAGAGTTGTGTGGCATCTTTGATAATTGATCAGGCGAACACTTGTTTCAGGGTGCGCGCCTCGGGCACGGCCGCGCCCCAGGCCGCCAGCTGCTCGAGGCTGGCTTTTGCAAGCTTGCGGCGTGTGGTCGGGGGCAGGGGACCGAAGCGTTGGGTGAGGATTTTCTCGAGCAGCATGGCGGCGCCCTCCTCGCGCCCTTGTTCCAAGCCTTGCTGGATTCCTTTCTGCAGGCCCTTTTTCATCAGGATTTGCTCCAGTGGGCTGATCCATTCCATTTTGCGCTCCCTCTCCAGCTTGCGGACGGACTTCCAATAGCGCTCTTCCAGCGGGACCGGCAAAGTCATCATCCAGTTGATCGCCTTGAACAGGATGATTATGCGCTTCTTGCTCCAACCCCGTTGAACAAGCAATTTGGTAAGTTGCCATTTGGCGGCAAAGCGGGCATCGGCATTTTTTCGTGTCTGCTGTGTGTACAAGTGTGCCAGCGTGACCAATGCAAAAGGATTCCTGGAGTTTCGAAGCTCATCCATGCAATTGGCATAGTCCAACAACTTGGCCGTGGCGAATGAGATGCCCATACGGGTGCCAAGAAGCTCATTGTGGAACGCGCTTGGGCGCCAATGAGCGTCATCGTCAGCCAACAGGACAAGGCTGGCCACTGGCTGCCCGTGCTGCTCGAAGATGCGATAGTTGTAGGCCAGGATTCGGCGCGCCAATGAGTCGTCGTGGTGGGCTTGCACTTCGACGTGCACCAGCACCCAATGTTCCCTTCCATCGCGCAGGAAAACGGCGACCAGCTGGTCGGCAATTCTGCCATCTGGTTCGTCCCCGAACCCGGCCTGGGCAAGTTCCTTGTCGAGGAAACGCGGCCGGCGCGACCAGTCGATTTGCTTTTCGAGTTCAGCAAAGTAGAACGACATGAACGCATGAAAGGCATGTGTCAGCACCACCTTCCAGGGCGAGTCGAAGCGGGCGGTTGGGGAACGCTGCGGCATCTGCCCAGTGTTGGCGATGCGTTGACCCGCGGCATTGAGGAAGCGCAAAAAAAGGGCGCCGCAGCCTTGGAAAATCCTGCGACGCCCGGAGGGGAACTGCTTACGAGGGAGGGTACCACTTAGAAGCGATAGGCCAGCGACAGCTCCCAGCTACGGCCGAACAGTGGGCGGGCGTTGATCGGGCCGCTGCCGCCGGTGGTCAGGCGCGAGTTGCCTTCGGTCAGGCCGAGTTCGTTGGTGACGTTGTTGCCGCTCAGGCGGATTTCGATCTTGTCGCCGATGGTGACCAGCGCGCCCAGGTCCACCGTCTTATACGAAGGCAGGTACTGCAGGTTGGCCTGGTCGGCCCAGCGGTCGCCCACGTAGGTGTAGGTGCCGTACAGCTTGAGCGAATTGTTCTCGCCCATCGGGATGCGGTAGGTCGGCGTGAAGCGGTATTGCAGCTTCGGCTGGCGCTGCACCAGCTTGCCTTCGGTCAGCGGGTTGTCCTTGTACGTGGAATCCTGCCAGTTGCCCGACAGGCTCAGCGACAGGTCGCGGATTGGTCGCACCGCCAGCTCCACTTCCACACCGTCACCCTTGGAGCCGGATACCGAGTTCAGGATGGTGCCGTTCGACAGGATTTGCTGGAAGGCAATGCCTTGGAAGTCAGTATGGAAGTAGTTGATATACGCGCTGTACAACTGGCCGGCCGTCTTGAAGCCCAATTCGTACTGCTTGATCTTCGGCGTTGGCAGGAAGCTGCGGTCATCGACCTTGGCCTGGGTGCCGGCATTGCGCAAGTCGTCAAACGCGATGAAGGTGTGGCCCATATTGGCGCGGGCAAATACGCTCATGTCCTTGGCCAGTTTGTAATTGCCGCCGACGGTGAAGCTGTTGGCGGAATCGGTGCGGCTCAGCGCCGTGCTGGAGCCGGTCGGCATTGAGGTATTGTTGTTGTAGACGGTCAGCGGGTTGTTGTCCGTGTCGCCCGACGCCAGGTTGGAGATCGTCGCATCGAGCTTCTGGCGCTCGCGGCGCACGCCGCCGTCGATCTTGATCTTGTCGTTGACCTTCCATTCGTTGGCAATGTACAGCGCGGTATTGCTGCCGTCGTAGGAAGCGACCGGCGCGTAGAACACACTGCCGTCCTTGCCGTTGTTGGAGACGATCACGCCATTGTCGAGCTTGACGTTGATCAGGCGTGCGTTCGGCACGGCCGTCATCAGGTGGCTGCTGCCCAGGTACCACACATCATCCGAAGAGTAGTTGGCAAAGTAGCCGCCCACGGTCAGGGTGTTGTCCTTGATCCATTCCTTGCTGACGCGGATTTCGTCGGTGAAGGATTTCAGCTTTTTCTCGACTGCCCACAAGCCGGCCTGCACCACTTGCTGGTTGCCCGCGACTGCAGTGCCATCGAGGTAGGTTGCAGTGGCAGTGGTGCCGCCATTCGCTGCCAGCGCCGCGCTGTTATAGGCCGACATGCTGAGCGGATTGTTACCGGTGAACATGGCGATCGTGTTCAAGTCGCCATCGAAGTGGTTGAACTTGTTGGACACGTTCCAGCCATTGAAGTTCTGGTCGAATTCCATGCCGAGCACCGTGGATTTCAGGCCGCGGCCATCGCCCAGGTCGTAATTGAGGGTCTTGCCCGGTGCGGCTTCGACGGTGAAGCGGCGCATTTCGTTGCTCATCAGCGTGCCCTTCAGCGGATCGAAGCCCGGGAATTCGCTAATGGTACGGCCTTCATTGCTGGAGATCAGCGGAACGCCGGTATAGAAGGCGTTCTTGTCGTCGGTGCGGCGCACGTAGAAGGTCGCCTCGCCCTGGTCCAGCTTGCGGGTCAGGGTGGCGGTGACCTGGCCGCCGTCATCGGAAGGGAATCCGGAATCGCGCACACCGTGGGTGTTGCGGTAGAAGCCGCCGATGGTGCCGTACCAGCCATCGGAAATCTTGCCGCCGTAGAAGACGTCCACGCGGCGCAGTTCGCCCGTGCCGGTGGTGAAGCGCACCGAGCCTTCCGGCGTGTCCGAACCCTTCTTCAGGATAAAGTTCATGGTGGCGCCTGGCTGGCCGCTGGAGAAGATGGTGCTCGGGCCACCGCGCAGCACTTCGACGCGTTCAATGGTGTCATCCAGGCGGAAGGCCGACGAGCCTTCGAAGAACGACAGGGTGGAAACCGGGTACAGCGGATTGCCCTGCATCTGCACCGACACGAACGGCGAATCGGAGCCGGACGGGAAGCCGCGCACTTGAATATTGGCGCCGGACTGGCCCCCGGTCGATTCGGCAAAGGCGCCCGGCACCAGCTTCATGACGTCGGCGGTGCTGATCGGGGCGGCTTGTTTGAGTTGTTCTTCCGAGGCGGTGGTGATGGAGAAGGCGGAGTCCAGCTTGCGCACGCCGCGGGCCGAAGCCACGCCGGTCACGACCACTTGCTGGATTTCTTTCTGGACCGCCGCGTCGGCTGCAGCAGGGGCTGGAGCGGCTTCAGCCGTGGCTTGCTGGCCTTCCTGTTCCGCGGCCTGGGCCTGGCCGATCAAGGTCAGTACGGCGATGGAGATGGACGACAACAGGAACTTCCGATGGTTTTTCATACGTGTCTCTTCTTTCGTTTTATGTGATTCGGCTTCCAAGGCCTGACCATTGAAACAAGAAATGATATCGATGTCAAACGAAATGTTATCGATGTCATTTTCTTGTTGCAGGGTTTGGAAATCTGTCATAATGCCCCGCATGGCTGTCAATAAAACTATGGAAGACCTCGCTAAACTGGCAGGGGTTTCGAAAATTACCGTGTCGCGCGCCCTGCGTGGCAGTCCCCTCGTCACGGAAGAAACGCGGGAGAAAGTGCGCCAGATCGCGGAAGCCCAGGGCTACCGCCTGAACGTGAGCGCACGCAACCTGCGCATGGGGCGTTCGTACTCGGTGGCAGTTGTGGTGGAAATGACACCCGAAAAGGGCCGGCCGATGTCCGACCCCTACCCGCTGGAGCTGCTGGGCGGGATCACGCAGGAGCTGACGACAGCCGGCTACAGCGTGGTGCTGACCTCGCGCCAGTTGCTGGACACGGCGCCGGTGCAAGGCGCCGATGGCCTGATCCTGCTGGGCCAGGGTTCGCATGGCGAGGCGGTGACCGCGCTCAAAAAGCGCAGCCAGCCGCTGGTGGTGTGGGGCGCGCCGGAGGCGGGCTCCGACACGGTGGTGGTCGGCAGTGACAACCGCAAAGGCGGTATCAGTGTCGCCCAGCGCTTCATCGAACTGGGTCGCAAGAAAGTGTTGTTCCTTGGCGACGTGGACCACGCCGAGGTGCAGGAACGCTGCGCGGGCTTTATCGACGCGCTGGGCGGGCAGGGCAGTGTGCACATCATGCGGCCGAAGGCGTTTACCTTCGAAGCCGGCTTCGATTGCCTGGATGCCCTGCTGAAGAAGAAAGGCTTGTCGTTCGACGGCGTGTTTGCCGCCAGCGACTTGCTGGCGATGGGCGCGATCCGTGCGCTGGCAGAGCGTGATGTACGCGTGCCGGAGCAGGTGTCGGTCATCGGCTACGACGATACGCCGGGCGCGGTGAGCTTTGTGCCGCCGCTGTCCAGCGTGCACCAGTACCTGCGCGATGGCGGCGTGCTGTTGGCGAAGAAGATGCTGGATTTGCTGGAGGGGCGTCCAGTGACTTCCGAAACCCTGCCGACGGCGCTGATCGTCCGTGCCACTTAAAATTTTTTATACCGAATCCAAACCGGTTTGAATAAAGAAGAAGGATGAAGATGCAGCACACTTACCCCCCCGACGCCTGGTGTATCCGCGAAACGTCCTTCGATGCGGCGTCGAATTTCCTGGATGAGACCCTGTTCGCACTGGGCAATGGCTACATCGGCCTGCGCGGTACGCCGGAAGAAGGCTATGGCGGCCCGGCCGGCACCTCGCTGGACGGCACTTACCTGAATGGCTTCTACGAATCGGAGCCGATCCAGTACCCGGAAAACGCCTACGGCCTGGCGCGCAACAACCAGTTCATGCTGAACGTGCCGAACGCCAAGGGCATTGCGCTGTGGGTGGGCGAGGAACGCTTCGACCTGCTGCAAGGGCGCGTCGAAAGCTATGAGCGCCGCCTCGATTTCCGCACCGGGCTGCTGGAGCGCGATATCGTGTGGCAGGCGCCATCGGGCCGCCGCGTGAAAGTGCGCAGCCGCCGGCTGGTCAGCTTCGCCAGCAAGCATCTGTTTGCGCTCGAGTTCACGGTAACGCCGCTCGGTTTCGATGGCGCCTTGCGGCTGGAATGCACGGTCGACGGCGTGGTGCGCAACCTGGAAGCGGGCGACGATCCACGTGTCGGTTCCGCCACGACCGGCCCGGCGCTGGCGCTGGCGGGCACCGAACTGGCGCCGCATTTCGCCGCCCTGCAGCAGCGCACCCACAACAGCGGCTTCACGCTGGTGACAGCCGCGGCGCAGGTGATCGATGCGCAGCACATCTTCGCGCAGCGCGCCGAAGGTTCGCGCCTGGTGCAGTCCTACACAGTTGATGCGCATGATGGCCAGGCCGTACGCCTGGTGAAGTACGGTTGCTATTACAGCTCGCGCGATTACGCCGCCGCCGAATTGCTGGCACGCTCCCGTGCCGAACTGGAGGCGGCGCGCGGCCTGGGCTTCGACAAGCTCGCCGCGCAGCAGGAAGCCTACCTGGCCGACTTCTGGGCGCAGGCCGACGTGGAAGTGGCGGGCGACGACGCCCTTCAGCAGGGCATCCGCTTCAACCAGTTCCACCTGCTGCAATCGGTGGGTCGTGATGGCAAGACCAATATTTCGGCCAAGGGCGTGACGGGCGAGGGTTACGAAGGCCACTACTTCTGGGACACGGAGATCTACATCTTCCCGTTCTTCCTGTACAACAAGCCCGAGATCGCACGCAAGCTGCTGGAATACCGCTATGCCGGACTGCCCGCCGCCCGTCAGCGCGCGCGCCAGATGTCGCACGCGAAGGGCGCGCTGTACCCATGGCGCACCATCGCCGGCGAGGAATGCTCGGCCTATTTCCCGGCCGGCACCGCGCAATACCACATCAACGCGGACGTGGCGTACTCCATCAAGCAATACATGGACGCGACCGGCGACGATGCCTACATGCTGCAGTACGGCGCCGAGATCCTGCTCGAAACCGCACGCATCTGGCTCGGCATCGGCAGCTACAACCGCGCTGGTGCATTCGTGATCAATGAAGTGACGGGCCCGGACGAATACACCGCGCTGGTGAACAACAACTACTACACCAACGCGATGGCGAAGCTGCACATGCAGTTCGCTGCTTCTGTTGCCGGGCGCATCGCGCGCGAACACCCGCAGGAATGGGCACGCATCTCTGCTGCCGTGGCGCTGGAAGACGGAGAGCTGGAAGAATTCCATCGCGCCGCTGCCGCCATGTTGCTGCCGTACGACGCGGAGCTTGGCATCCATCCGCAAGACGACAGTTTCCTCGACAAGAAAGTATGGGACTTCGCCAGCACGCCGGCCGACAAATACCCGCTGCTGCTGAATTACCACCCGATGGTGATCTACCGCCACCAGGTCTGCAAACAGGCCGACGTAGTGCTGGCGCTGCTGCTCCTGAGTGAGCAGTTCACGCTGGAAGACAAGAAGCGCGACTTCGATTACTACGAGGCGGTGACCACCCACGATTCCTCGCTGTCGTCCTGCATCTTCAGCATCATCGCCTCCGAAGTGGGCTATGAAGGCAAGGCCTACGACTACTTCATGGAAACCGCGCGGCTGGACCTGGATAACACGCACGGCAATACCCACTACGGCGTGCATACCGCCGCCATGGCCGGCACTTGGCTGGGCGTGGCTTACGGCTTCGGCGGCATGCGCGTGGTGAATGGCGAAGTACGTTTTGCGCCGACGCTGCCGAAGCAGTGGCAGCACTACCAGTTCCGCATCCACCTGCATGGCAGCCTGCTGCAGGTGCGCGTTACCGCCGCTGGCACGCAATACACGCTGCTGCGCGGCGAAGCGCTGGCCTTCCAGCACCGCGGCGCGCCCGTCACCGTTACCCCGGCCGCGCCGGTACAGGAGCTTGCATGAAAGCCGTTATCTTCGACCTCGATGGCGTGATCACCGACACCGCCCATTACCACTTCCTGGCCTGGCAAAAGCTGGCGCAATCGCAGCAGGTGCACTTCGACGAAGCGTTCAATGAGAACCTGAAGGGTATCGACCGCATGGGTTCACTGGAGCTGATCCTGGCGGGCGCGCCGAGCAGCTACAGCGAAGCGGAAAAGCTGGCGCTGGCCGACACCAAGAACGAGCATTACAAGGCGCTGATCGCAGAAATGTCGCCCGCCGACCTCCTGCCGGGCGCAGTCGATGCACTCGACTGGTGCCGCGCGCAAGGCTTGAAGGTGGGTCTTGCGTCGGTGAGCAAAAACGCCTTCACGGTGCTGGAAAGCCTCGGCATCACTGAGAAATTCGACTATGTCGTAGACGCGGCGACGATCGCGCGCGGCAAACCCGATCCCGAAATCTTCCTGCGCGCTGCGTCGGAACTGGGCGTAGACCCGGCCGATTGCGTTGGCGTGGAGGACGCCGTAGCCGGCGTTACCGCCATCAAGGCGGCCGGCATGTACGCCATCGGTGTTGGCCAGGCGGCCACGCTGTGGCAGGCGGACGCGGTGATCCCGGGACTGGAACAATTCAAAAATATAATGGAGACACTATGCAAAACCGGCGCATCATCTGGATCCTGTTCCTGATCTACTTCACCTTCGCCATCCTGCTGAACAGCGTTGGCACGGTGATCCTGCAGGTCATCAACAATTACGGCGTCAGCAAGTCCGCCGCCAGCGTGCTGGAAGGTTTCAAGGATTTGCCGATTGCCGCAGTGTCCTTCCTGGTAGCGAGCTTCCTGCCGCGCATCGGGTATAAGAAGGCCATGCTGGCGGGACTTGCCATCGTCACCGCCGCCTGCCTGTCGATGCCGCTGCTGCCTTCCTTCTTCACCACCAAGATGCTGTTCCTGTGCGTTGGCGTGTCCTTCGCGCTGGTGAAAGTATCGGTCTACTCGACGCTTGGCCTGGTTGCTGCCGACCGCCGCCAGCATGCAGGCATCATGAATACGCTGGAAGGCTTCTTCATGGTCGGCGTGCTGTGCGCTTACTGGGTGTTCAGCTTCTTCATCGACTCGGCCGATCCGCGCTCGCAAAGCTGGCTGCATGTGTACTGGGTGCTGGCTGGCCTGTGCGCGCTGACCTTCGTGCTGCTGCTGGCGACTCCCTTCGACGAGCGGCTGGCCGTGCCACCCGAAGCACGCAGCCTGCCGCAGGAGTTTGCCGCAATGCTCAAGCTGTTCTTCAAGCCGCTGGTATGTGTATTCGTGCTGACCGCCTTCCTGTATGTGCTGATCGAGCAGAGCGTGGGCACCTGGCTGCCAACCTTCAACAACGAGATCCTGCACCTGCCGGCTGCGATGAGCGTGCAGGTCACCAGTATCTTCGCCGCCTGTTTGGCCGCTGGACGCTTGTCGGCCGGGGTCGTGATGCGCCGCATGAACTGGTACCCGGTAATGAACGCCTGCCTGCTCGGCATGGGCGCCGTCGTGTTGCTCGCGCTGCCGATGACGCACGACGTGGTGGTGGCGCCAGGCGCGGGATGGAGTGATGCGCCGCTGGCGGCTTTCCTGTTCCCGCTGATTGGGCTGTTCATGGCGCCGGTCTACCCCGGCATCAATTCCGTGATGCTCAGCTCCCTGCCCAAGCACCAGCATTCGGCGATGACCGGGCTGCTGGTGATCTTTTCCGCGCTGGGCGGCACCACCGGCTCGCTGATCACCGGCTATGTGTTCGGCGCCTTCAGCGGCCACTTCGCGTTCTACCTGACGCTGGTGCCGATTGCGATCGTGCTGGTTACGCTGTACTTCTTCAAGCGGGCCGTCGATGGCAGCGATGGTGGGCTGGAGGCACCGGCTATAATTTCGCGATGAACCTGAAGAGCCTCGCCGACAAACTCGGCATGTCGAAGACAACCGTCAGCCGCGCGCTGAACGGCTACCCCGAAGTCAGCGAGTTGACGCGCGAGCGTGTGCTGCGCGCGGCGCGCGAGTCAGGCTACGAGGCCAATCCGATGGCGCGCAGTCTGGCTGTTGGCCGCAGCAATGTGCTTGGCACGATCTACCCGCTGCTGCCCGCCGACCTGGGCGACGCCATGTTCCTGGAAGTTGTGGGAGGCATGTCGGAGGCTCTTGAGCAAAAGCGCATGAACTTCATCATTGCACCGGTCTCTCCGGCGAACGAGATGCCGTCCTACGAGCAGATGGTGCGCGGCCGCCGGGTCGATGGCCTAGTGGTCAGCCGCACCCTGGTGCACGACGAACGAATCGCTTACCTCGCGCGGGCCGGCTTCCCCTTCATCGCGCACGGCCGTACCCAGCTCGAGGCGCCCTATGCGTGGTTCGACTACGACAATGAGGCCGGCATCCGCATGGCGCTGGAGCGCTTGCTGTCGCTCGGCCACCAGCGCATCGCCATGGTCAGCGCACCGCTCGCGCTGAATTTCGCCGCGCAGCGCCGGGCCAGCTTCCTCGCAACGCTGTCCGGCGCCGGCCTGTCCGCGGATACGCGCTACCTGGTCGACGACTGCATCGAGCGACGCACCGGTCACGCCGCCGTACAAGCGCTGCTGGCCACGACGCCGCGTCCAACCGCAATCGTGGTCGACAACCACCTCGCCGGAGTAGGCGCAGTGCGCGCATTGCTCGACGCAGGTATCGCGATAGGCAGGGATATCTCGCTGATCGTTTGGGGCAGCATGGCCGACACCCTGGCCGAAATCGACGTCACGACCATCGACCAGCCCAACGCCCGCGCCGCCGGCGCCAGAATGGCCGACATGCTCCTCGCGCTTATCAACGGCAAACCCGCTTCCAGCCTGCAGGAGTTGTGGCAGCCGGCCCTGCTGGCCGGTGCGACAACCGGCCCCGCCGCGCGCTAGTTACTCTGCCAGCGGGAGGATCGCCTGGCGGTAAGGCTGCGCCTCACTCTCCACGTACCAGTTGGCCCACAGCCGGTTACACGAACGGCCGTCTTCGGCGCGATCGGGCTCCAGGCTCAGGTAGTTGCGGGCGCCGATGTAGCGGTGCGAAGTGCCGGGGAATTTGTACATCGAGGTCGTGATGCCGCCCTCCAGTTGCTCGACCTTGTCGCCCACGTGTTCGAGGTAGAACAGCGCCATCGCCGGTGGCGGCGGATGCACCACGCCGGATGATGTCAGCTGATGAATCGTGATCGGCTTGCCCTGGTACTGTTTCTGGCTCGATTCGATGGCGCCGATAGCACCAACGTGGACGTCGCCGGAGAGGATGGTTACGCGACCGCCGGTGCGTTGCGACCATTCCTGCAGGCGGTGGATCAGGCGCAGGCGCTCCCATTGGTGGGTGCGGCTTAGCCAGTGGTCTTTCAGGTCGTCTTCCAGCTCCTGCTGGCCGGGCAGGGCGCATAGCAGCATCTCCAGCGTGCTGAAGTCGGGATGCACGACTGGGATGCTGGACATGAGCAGCAGATGCTTGCAGTCCTGTTGCGCTTCCAGCCAGGCATAGGCTGCGTCCCACGACTGCTGGCCCATGACGACGTCGGGCGTGCGTTCGCTGCGCAGGTCGAGCACCAGCAAGCCATAATTGCCGAAGCGGGCGGCCTTGGTAAAGCCGGGCTGCGCGGGCAGCCGCATCGGCACGTTCGCCTCCGACGTGCTGTGCTGCTGGAAAAGCAGGAAGTAGTCGCGTGCTACGTTGTAGATCGCCTTGAATACCGGCGACTGCTGGAATTTGTCGGGGTACGAACCCCAGCCATCGATGATGTCGTGGTCGTCCCACATCATCACTGTCGGGATGGTGGCGAACATGCGGGCCACGTGCGGATAGGCCCACACCTTCAGGTAATTCCCGAAGAAGAAATCGTCGATTTCGGTTTGCAGCGTTTTGGTGACGGGCTTGTTGGCAAGCTTCTTGTCGTTTGGCGCGGCGGCCCAGTCGTGCAGGGCGGTGGTGGTCCACATGGCGTCGCTGTAGATCTGGTCTCCGCCCATCAGCAGCAGATGGTAGGGACGTTGCATGTGGTTGGCGTGCATCTTGTTCCAGACCGGGTCCTGCGGGATGTCCTTCATCTTCTTGTAGTCGGAGAAGCCGTTGCAGGAGGTGTAGGCGCAGGTAGGGGCGCTGTCGCGCGCCGGCACGATAAAGGTGAAGGCTTGGCCGTCGACAATGTACTGGACCTGCTGTTCGCGTGTGGGGTGCTGCTCGATGGCGAACTTCCAGTGCTCGACGACATGCACGATGCGCTTGTGCAAACGGGTGCGCAGGCGGTTGGATTCGACGGACAGCGTGCGAACTTCGGCGGCGGCGCCGGGCAGCACTGCAGCTGTTACAGCGGGCGGCGCATCGCCCGTCCACACTACCAGTGCGCTGACTGACCACATGCCGTCGGCACAGCCGCAGAACTTCAGGATAGGTCCCAACACTACTGCCATTGCATTCCCCGCATCATTGATAAATAGTCAAATGATAACTTAACGCGGCGCGAGCCGGCGAGGAAGAGGATGGCTGGAAGTGCTTCAGCTAACTGACGGCCTGCGGTGCGGGCTTTAGCCTGATGACATGCTCTTTTTAACGGAGGCTGTCATGGGGAAGTATTTTTTGGCCTGGCTGTTGGGGGTGCCGGGGATTGTGCTGCTGCTGGTGTGGCTGTTCTTCCACTGAAACCGGTAAACCGGCCGGATGGCCGTCCCGTCTGACCCGCAGGGTCAGACGGGATTTGAGATTACATGTTGCGGCGGTATTGGCCGCCGACTTCGAACAGCGCAGTCGTGATCTGGCCCAGCGAGCAGACGCGGGCTGCGTCCATCAGCTTGGCGAACACGTTTTCGTTATCGATGGCGGCTTTCTGCAGCGCTGCCAGGGCGGCTGGTGCCACGTCTGCGTTGCGAGCGTGGAAGTCGGCCAGGCGGGTCAGCTGCGATTGCTTTTCATCGTCGGTGGAACGGGCCAGTTCGATGGTGGCCGGGGCTTCCGAACCTTTCGGGTTGCGGAAGGTGTTTACGCCGATAATCGGCAGCGAGCCATCGTGCTTCTTGTGCTCGTACAGCAGGGACTCTTCCTGGATCTTGCCGCGCTGGTAGCCGGTTTCCATCGCGCCCAGCACGCCGCCGCGTTCGGCGATGCGTTCGAATTCCTGCAGCACAGCTTCCTCCACCAGGTCGGTCAGCTCTTCGATGATGAAGGCGCCCTGGTTCGGGTTTTCGTTCTTCGCCAGGCCCCATTCGCGGTTGATGATCAGCTGGATCGCCAGTGCGCGGCGGACGGATTCGTCGGTCGGCGTGGTGATCGCTTCGTCGTAAGCGTTGGTGTGCAGCGAGTTGCAGTTGTCGTAGATCGCGATCAGCGC
>DASWTB010000161.1:0-5663 GCA_036402315.1 Pseudoduganella sp.
AGACGCGCCCAATCGGGCGCCGGCAGGTCGGCGGTGGTGAGAGGAAGAACTTCGGACAGCATCGTGCCCGAAGGTTAACAGCATCACAGGAGGTTTACAACACCAATCTGTCTTAACTTAACGGCATTAGGGTCTGACCCGCAGGGTCAGACCCTGTCAGTGCGACGGCCAACGGTGTTGGTTGTGCGCCGTTGATCCTCGTTGAAAGTCAAAAGCCCAGAACCAACCCCGCGGCAGTTGATCAGACGGGGTCTGACCCTGCGGGTCAGACCCCGGTTTACCGGTTTACTGCGCGCCCACCAGCGAAGTAACCCGAATCGTCTTCGTCTCCGGAATTTCAGAATGCGACAGCACCTTCAGCTGCGGCAACGCCCGGCGCAGGAACTTGGACAGCAACGGACGCAACGCCCCCGGCACCAGCAGCACCGGCGTCACACCCAGCGCCTCCTGCTGCTGCGTTGCCGCCGCCGCCTGCTGCGCAATCGTATCCGCCAGCCCCGGCTCGATGCCGGCGGCATCGCCCGCGCCACTGGTCATCGCCTGCATCAGCAAGCGCTCCAGCCGGTTATCCAGCGTCATGACCGACAACTCGCCCCCCGCCGGGAACAGCTGCTGCACAATCGCCCTGCCCAGCGCCACACGCACCTGCGCCGTCAGCTCGTTAGGATCCTGCGTATGCGGCGTAAACTCGGCCAGCGTCTCAATAATGGTGCGCATATCGCGGATATGCACGCCCTCCGCCAACAGATTCTGCAACACCTTCTGCAGGGTCGACAGCGACAGCATCTTCGGCACCAGGTCTTCCACCAGCTTCGGCGAATCCTTACCCAGGTGATCCAGCAACGCCTGCACTTCCGCGCGGCCAAGCAGCTCGGAAGCGTGTGAAGTAATCAGGTGGTTCAAGTGCGTCGCGACCACGGTACCCGCATCGACCACCGTATAACCCATGCCGGTAGCCTGGTCGCGCAACGAAGCGTCGATCCAGATGGCCGGCAGTCCGAAAGCCGGATCGGTCGTTACCATGCCAGGCAGCGTGCCGCTTGCCATGCCCGGATTTATTGCCAGGTACTGGCCGTTGAAGGCCTCGCCGGTACCTACTTCCACGCCCTTCAAAGTGATGCGGTAGGCAGAAGGCTTCAACTCCAGGTTGTCGCGGATATGCACCGGCGGGGCCAGGAAGCCCACCTCCTGCGCGAACTTCTTGCGGATCCCCTTGATACGCTTCAGCAGTTCGCCGCCCTGGGTCTTGTCGACCAGCGGAATCAGACGATAGCCCACTTCCAGGCCGAGGGTATCGACCGCCAGTACATCCTGCCAGGTCGCTTCCTCCTGTTCCGGCGCCGCCTGTGCGCCGGCTGCGGCGCCAGGCGCACCGCCAGCGCCGCCCGGGCCGCCGGCTTCTGGCGCGCCACCCGCCTCAGCCTTTTCCTTGGCCTTCTTCTGCAACAGGTAACCGGAGCCGATCAGCGCCGATGCCAGCAGGATGAACACCAGGTTAGGCATGCCGGGAATCAGGCCCAGGCCGCCGATGATGGCGCCAGTGATGAAGAGCACTTGCGGCTTGGCGAACAACTGGCTGATCACCTGGGTGCCGATGTCGGTCTCGGACGCCACGCGCGACACCACGATACCGGCCGCAATGGAAATCACCAGCGAAGGAATCTGCGCCACCAGGCCGTCACCAATCGCCAGCAGCACATAGTTTTTCAGCGCATCGGCAAAGGCCATATCGTGCTGGATCATGCCGACCAGCAGGCCGCCCACCACGTTGATCACGGTCACCAGGATGCCCGCTACCGCGTCGCCGCGCACGTATTTCGAAGCACCGTCCATGGCGCCGTAAAACTCCGCCTCTTGCGACACCTCGTTACGGCGGCGCTTTGCTTCCGCCTCGCCGATCAGGCCTGCGTTCAGGTCGGCGTCGATCGCCATCTGCTTACCCGGCATTGCATCCAGGGCGAAACGCGCGCCCACTTCAGCGATACGGCCCGCACCCTTGGTCACCACGACGAAGTTGATGATGGTCAGGATCACGAACACCACGATACCGACGGTGTAGTTACCGCCGATCAGGAAGTGGCCGAAAGCCTCGATCACCTTGCCAGCGGCATCCGGGCCGGTATGGCCTTCGGTCAGCACGACGCGGGTCGACGCCACGTTCAGCGACAAGCGCAGCATGGTGGACACCAGCAGCACGGTCGGGAAGGCCATGAAATCCAGCGGTTTGACCGTGTACAGGCTGGTCAGCAGCACGATGATCGACAGCGCGATATTGAAGCTGAAGAACAGGTCGAGCACGAACGCCGGCAAGGGCAGGATCATCATCGCCAGCAGCATGATGATCAGGATCGGTGCAGCCAATGCTTGGCCGTTACCGGCAATGCCTCTCATCCATGGCGGCATGTTCAGGGCGTTCATTCTCAGTTACTCCGTTATTTCTTGTTCAGTGGATCCATATCGTCCGGCACATCGAGCTTGGTCGGACGGTCCGGGTATCGCAGGCCTGGGCGATAGGCCTTGATCTGGTACACGTAGGCCAGCACTTCCGCCACGGCGGCGTACAGGCGCGGTGGAATTTCATCGCCGATCTCGGTATGCTTGTGCAGGGCACGCGCCAGCGGCGGTGCTTCCAGGATGGCGACGCGGTGTTCTTTCGCCAGCTCGCGGATCTTGGCCGCGACTGCGTCGGTGCCCTTGGCCACCACGCGCGGCGCGCCCTGCCCGCCTTCGGCGTATTTCAGCGCTACCGCGTAGTGGGTCGGGTTGGTCACCACGACGTCGGCGGTCGGCACTTCCTGCATCATGCGTTTCTTCGCCATCTCGCGCTGCAGCTGGCGGATCTTGCCCTTGATCTGCGGGTTGCCGTCAGATTCCTTGGACTCCTGAATCACCTCCTGGCGCGTCATCTTCAGCTTGTTCGCGTAATGCCACATCTGGTACGGCGCATCGATCAGGGCGATGAAGCCCAGCGCGCCGACGATCACGATGAAGCTGAAGCCCAGCATATTCATCACGTGGGTGCTGCCGGTATGCAGCGGCTCGACCATCAGGCCGATCGCCTCCTGCTGCTGGCGCGAGATGACCATATAGGCCACGACGCCCACCAGGATGGACTTGGCAATGGCTTTGACCAGTTCCACCAACGAGTTGGTGGAGAACATATTGCCGATGCCCGTGATGGGATTCAGCTTCATGAAATTCGGAGTGAAGGCCTTGGCCGAGAACAGCCAGCCGCCAACCAGCAGCGGCGATGCGAGTGCCACCACCATCACGGCGACGGCGATCGGCAGGCAGGCCAGCATCACGTGTACCACATCGACCAGGATGCGGGTCGTCAGGACGTCAGGATTGAAGACTTGCTCGCGCGTCAGCGACAGCCCCGAGGCGAGGCTGCGGCTCAACTCGCGCACCAGGCTGGAACCGGTCATCCACAGGCCGGCACCCGCTGCCATGAGAACGGTAAAGGTCGCGACTTCGCGCGACCTGGGTACGTCCCCTTCTTCACGCGCCTGCTCGAGGCGCCTCTGTGACGCGGGTTCTGTTTTCTCGGCTTCGCTGTCTTCAGCCATTGACCGCTCCTGTTATCGACCGTGCCATTATCTCTGCGGCCGGGCAAGAGCTATCGCTGGAAAAGGCAGGTAAATCCGCCTTTACTCGCTGGGGGGAGCTTCCGGCGCTTCCGCCGGCGCTGCCTTCGGACGGCCCTGTTGCCAGACCTGCTGGTCGATGGCGCCGAAGATGGACTTGCCGTCGGCATCCAGCATCTCGATCTTGATGGTGTCGCCGAAAGACATGAAGGAAGTTGTCGGTTTGCCATCGGCGATCATTTCCAGGCAGCGCTTCTCGGCGATGCAGGAATAGCCCTTTTTCACATCCTTATTGGATATGGTGCCCGAACCGACGATGGTGCCGGCACGCGCGTTGCGGGTCTTGACCAGGTGGGAGATCAACTGGGCGAAATTGAACACCATGTCCACGCCGGCATTCGGATGGCCCACCAGCTTGCCGTTCCAGGTTGAGCGCAGCGGCAGGTGGACCTTGGCGTCTTTCCACGCTTCGCCCAGCTCGTCCGGCGTCACGGCCACCGGCGAGAAGCTGCTGGCCGGCTTGGACTGGAAGAAGCCGAAGCCTTTCGCCAGTTCTTCCGGGATCAGGTTGCGAAGCGAAACGTCGTTAACCAGCACCAGCAAGCGAATCTGCTGGAAGGCCAGGTCAGGCGTGGCGCCCATTGGCACGTCGTCGGTAATCACGGCGATTTCCGATTCAAAGTCGATGCCCCACTCTTCGTGCTTCAACTCGATATCGTCGCAAGGGCCGATGAAGTCGTCGCTGCCGCCCTGATACATCAGCGGGTCTTCCCAGAACGATGCCGGCATTTCGGCGTTGCGTGCCTTGCGCACCAGCTCCACGTGGTTGACGTAGGCCGAACCGTCGGCCCACTGGTAGGCGCGCGGCAACGGCGCCATGCAGTTTTTCGGCTCGAAATCGAAACTGCGGCGGGCCTTGCCCTCGTTCAGCTGGCGAGACAGGTCATCGAGCTGCGGCGAGATGAAAGCCCAGTCGTCCAGCGCGCGCTGCAGGCTGCGGGCAATGCCATCGGCGACCACGGCGGTCTTCAGGTCGCGGGAGACGACAATCAACTGGCCGTCGCGGGTGCCGTCTTTGAGGGTGGCTAGTTTCATTTAGGGAATGCTATCGATTCAGTAGAGATAATCAATTTTACCTCTTAGATGCGAATCATTACCATTTGGCTCAACTGGAAAGGAATTCGATCGTGGCAATCGCAGCAAAGAAAATGAGCCAAGTCACCGCCCACATGGGGATTGCGTTTGGCCTGATGTATGCGCTGACCGGCTCGGTGGCGTTTGGCGGCCTGGCTGCCGTGCTGGAGCCGGTACTCAATGTCGTGCTCCTGCCCTTCCACGAACGGGCCTGGCACGCACTGCGCGCGTGCTGTACGGCCCGCCGCCTGGCGCTCATCGCTGCGGAGAAAGCGTCGCAAACCTTGATGCATGCACTGGTTGCGTTTGCCACGCTGTACGCAGCTACCGGATCGCTCACCTTCGGCGGCCTGGCTGCGGTGCTCGAGCCGATCATCAACGTGATCGCCCTGCCCTTCCACGACCGCCTGTTCGACCGCCACGTGCTGCGCGTGGCGCCGATCGCGGCGGCCTAATCGCCCAGCTCGGGCGGCACTTCATTCGCCAGCAGCTGTTCGATCCAGCTATCCAGTGTTGTCAGATCGGCACGCGCAAGATGCTCAGCCAATGCACACGATGGTTGAATGCCTTTACGTTCGAGCATCAGGCAAACCATCTGCTGACGTGCTTCGTGGCGGCCCTCTTGTCGCCCCTCTTGGCGGCCCTCTTGGCGCCCCTCTTGGCGGCCCTCTTGTCGTCCCTCCTCGCGACCTTCCTGCCGTCCAGCCTCGCGTGCCAGCCGCCGACCGTGCTTGCGCCCTTCCCACAGGCCTTTGATGCGCTCCTCCCTCGTGTATTGGTTTTTGAAATAGTCGAAGAAGACCCCGTTGGCCGGGCAAAATCCCCCACCCCTGGCCGGGTCAAAATCCCCCACCTCCTGACCGTTTAGTGCTGCCGTAGGCAGCCGGTCACCGGAGAGCAATCCCGCTGGCAGGACGTAACCTTACCCCTTCGACCATCGAA
>DASWTB010000162.1:0-2637 GCA_036402315.1 Pseudoduganella sp.
AGTCTACGCCTTCAACGGCGCTCCCAAGCGCCTGACCTCCTTCAACGTGGAAAAAGCCTCAGCGATCGACTGGCAGGCGCCCGAACACTTCTGGTACAAGACTCCAGACGGCCGCCAGATCCACAATATGATCGTCAAGCCAGCCGGCTTTGACCCGAACAGGAAATATCCACTGTTCGCCGTAATCCACGGCGGCGCGGCGAATATGTGGCGCGACCAGTTCGTGCTGCGCTGGAACTACCACCTGCTGGCCAAGCCAGGCTATGTGGTGCTGCTGACCGACTATAAAGGCTCCACCGGTTACGGCGAGGAGTTCGCGCGCTCGATCCAGCACGACCCGCTGAAAGGTCCTGGCGACGAGATCAACTGGGCAGTCGACGAAGCGATCAAAAAATACCCATTCATCGACAGCACCAGGCTGGCAGCCGGCGGCGCCAGCTACGGCGGCCACCTGGCCAACTGGCTGCAGGCCACCACCACCCGCTACAAGGCCATCGTGTCGCATGCAGGCGAGATGGACCTGGTGATGCAATGGGGTACCAGCGACAGCATCTACGGCCGCGAAGTCAATGGCGGCGGCCCGGTATGGAGCAACCTGCCGGTGTGGCGCGAGCAAAGCCCGATCATGCAAGCCGGGAACCATGAAAAAGGCACAGGCTTCAAGACGCCGATCCTGATTACCGTCGGCGAACTGGATTACCGCGTACCGGTCAACAACGCGCTGATGAACTTCGCGGCACAACAGCGTTTGAATACTCCTAGCAAGCTGGTAGTATTTCCGGACGAAAACCACTGGATCCTGAAAGGTGAAAACAGCCGCTACTTCTACAACGAGGTGCATGGCTGGCTCGCCAGGTACCTCAAATAAAGAAGGAGTAGTAAAAGATGACGGTTGCAAACTGGTGTATCGCCGCGGCCTGCATGCTGCCAATGATGGTCGCGATGACCTCAAAGGTCGCCTCGGTCAAGGGCAAGGACCGCTACGACAACGCCGATCCGCGCGATTGGGCCAACCGCCAGGCCGGCTGGATGAAGCGCGCCAACGCAGCGCACTTGAACGGCTTTGAAGCACTGCCGCTGTTCATTGCCGCCGTCATCCTCGCACAGCAGGCGCACGCCAACCAGGACCGCATCGACATCCTTGCGATGTCCTTCGTCCTGATTCGCGTAATCTACAGCATCATCTACATCAGCAACCTGGCCACGCTGCGCACGGTGGTCTGGCTCGCGGGGATGGGCGTCAGCCTGGCGATCCTCGCCCAGGCCTGATCCCGATCCTTCATGCAGCGCTGGCTGCGGCCGGAACCGCAGCGGCGGCCGGCCGCAGCCGGATCGCCAGCACCATCAAGCCAGCCACCAGGCACGCCGCGCCGGCAGTGAACAGCGCCGGATTATAGGTAAGCAGCAAGGTACGCACCTGCCCTGCCCCGTACGCGGCGACCGCTGCGCCCAGTTGGTGGGCCGCGAAAATCCAGCCGAACACCATGCCCGCCTTTTCCTTGCCGAAAGTGGTCGCGACCAGGCGCACGGTGGGCGGCACAGTGGCGATCCAGTCCAGGCCATAGAACATGGCGAACACCGACAGCCCGTACAGCGTGAACTCCGAATACGGAAGCCACAGCAGCGACAGGCCGCGCAGGCTGTAGTACCAGAACAGCAGCTTGCGGTTGTCGTAGCGGTCCGACAGCCAGCCGGACAGGATGGTGCCGACCAGGTCGAAGGCGCCCATCATCGCCAGCACCGAAGCAGCGGGCACCGGTCCCAGGCCGGCATCGCCGCACAGGGAAATGAAGTGGGTCTGGATCAGGCCATTCGTGCTCAGGCCGCAGATGAAGAAGCTGCCGGCCAGCAGCCAGAACACCAGGCTGCCGGACGCTTCGCGCAAGATGCGGAACGGCGTTGCGAATCCGATCGTCATCGGCGCTGCCGCTGTTGCAGGCTGCGTTGCGCCGAACGGCGCCAGGCCCACATCCGCCGGACGGTTACGCATCAGCAGGAATACGGCCACTGCGATCAGGCCGCAAGCCACCAGCACCGGCACCACTGCCATGCGCCAGCCGAAGTGCTCGACCAGCCACGCGCCCACCGGCAGGAAGATCAACTGCCCGGTTGCCGAACTGGCGGTCAGCAGGCCGACCACCAGGCCACGGCGTGTTTCGAACCAGCGGTTCGACACCACCGCGCTCAATACCAGCGCCGTCATGCCGGAGCCGACGCCCAGCATCACGCCCCACAGCAGCACCAGGTGCCAGAACTGCGTCATCACCAGCGCCAGCAGCGATCCCAGCGTGACCAGGCCAAGCGCAGTCACCACCACTTTGCGCAAGCCGAAGCGCTCCATCAGGAGCGCCGAGAAAGGCCCCATCAGGCCGAACAAGGCGAAGCGCACCGCCAGCGCGGAAGAAATCTGGTCGACACCCCAGCCGAACTCCTTGCTCAGCGGCTGCAACAGCGCGCCCGGCAAACCGAGTGCGGCCGACGACGTCAGTCCGGTCAGGAAGGTCAAGGCAACGATGACCCACGCGTAGTGGATGCCGCGGCGTTGCAACCGCTGGGAGAGAGTTTGGGCTATCATGCAAAGCATCTTAAATGATGATCGTCATTAATACAAGAAAAAGAAGAGCCGGCGCTGGGCCG
>DASWTB010000163.1:0-9841 GCA_036402315.1 Pseudoduganella sp.
TGCGATATACTTTGCAATATTTCCATAAGGCAATCATTTGTTTGACTGCTGATATTCCATAACAAAGGATGGGCGTGAAAAAGAATTTTCTCCATTTGATCCCTGTGGCTGGCTTGTACCTGCTCCTTGCCGGTTGTGGCGGCGGCGGCTCCACCGAGGGCGGTAATTCATCCGGCAGTGCCGCTCCTGCGGCCGGCCAGCCTGCCACTCCGGGCAGCCAGCCGGGCACTCCGCCGGGCGGCCAGACGGCGGCGCAGACCGGCGTCAGCGCCGCGCTGGCAGCGGGCGATGCCCAATACGCCACCACTGAGGAAGTCATGCAAGCGGCGCTGGCACTGATATCGGGCCAGGCGGCCAAGTACGGCGAAGTCAAGCAGGCACTCTTCAAGCTCAACCCGGACGGCACCCGCAGCAGTTCCAGTGTCGGCCTGATCGACTGGGACCCAAGCTGGGATTCATCGACCTTTGGCGTGAAGGACAGTGAGCGCAACCACGTCATCCTGCCGTCCAACTGGAACTACGGCAGCAAATCGGGTGGCAGCAATGCGACCCTGGCGGTGGCGGGCTATTCACTGGATGGCAAGGCACGCTATTCCGCATTTGGCGGCAATCCGCTGGGCGTGCCGGGCAATGCAAACATGGACCAGTTCATGGTCAATGTCGTGTCCTGGCTGACTGCACGTACCGACCTGGCCAACCTGAAAGTCGTTACCGCCCATCTTCCCGGCACTGAAACCTACTGGTTCCCGCATGAGAAAAAAGTGCGCGACTGGATCTTTGCCAAGTCTCCCACGGCCACCGTCAATGGGCTGGCAGCTGGTGCAGCACAAAAGGACAATGTGTGCGACGGCGCGGCGCTGGCCGGCTGCCTGCAGAACGCCGACCTGCTGGTAATTGGCCGCGAGCAGGGGCCGGGCGCCTACGACGGCGCGGCTGTCATGCAAGCAGTGAGCGATGCCCAGAAGCGCGGCATTCCGGTGCTGTACCTGCACCACTATCGCGACAACGACGACCTGTCGGCCCGCATGCTGAATTACTTCGGCCTCAGCCAGCAAACCAACTACTGGGCGCGCCAGGGCCTGTTGTCTTTCGACCCTGCGGCTTTGCCTGCAGTTTCGCCGCAGCTGTCGAAATTCCAGGCGCTGCTCAATCGCCTGAACCAGAACAGCTTTAGCACTAGCTGGAGCGGATGCAGCACGGGCGGCCGCATCGACTGCTCGGGCGACACCGCTTACATGGCCGAATTCGGCAATCCGGTCAGCGATGTGCGGGAGATGGTCCAGGAGCTGGATGATCCGGATGCCCCGCTGTTTGCGCAAGCCGGCTACCAGATGGAGAAGCTGCTGATCCTGCTGGGCGACAAGTACCGCGCGGCCTTGTCGTACCCAATGACCAAATCTGGCAACCGGCAGGACTTCTTCCGCGGCCTGTTCTCCGATATGACAGTGATGAACAACCGCAGTTTCACCACCGTTGCGAAAAACCTGGGCAACTTCTCGGACATGTTCCCGGCTGGTACTCCGGCTATTTCCAGCACGGTCACGGCGAGCCTGCCGGCCAGCGGCAGCAAGCAATACATGACGGGCCTGTACGTCATGCCCGGCACCAAAGTGACGCTGACCCGAACTGACGGTGGCAGCAACACCGTTCGCTTCGGCGTGAATATGCTGCGCGACACCACCCGCGTTTTCAACACCTACGACCGTCCATCGCAAATCAGCTCGCAACGCTTTGCGCTGCAACCGAACAAGCCGGTGACGATCACCAGCCCGTACGGCGGCCCGCTGATCCTGTTCATCGACGCACCGAAGGCAGGCGAGCAGTCGGTCAGCGTGAAGGTGGACGGCGTGATCACGCATCCTATCCTGCGCGACGCCTATGACCCGGTACAAGTCGCAAGCTTCCGGGATGCCGTCAACACCACGCCAACCAATTGGATCGCCTTTGCCACCGACACCCTGACCGTACAGTCACAGAAGGACAAGTTCAAGCAGACTATCGCCAACTACCAGGGCAATATGTCGCGACTGGCGGACTACACTTTCAAGTACACCATCAAGGACACCTACGAGCTGGCCGGTTTCAACGCATCGAGTGGCTTCCTTAGCCTGGCGCCAAGCGCCAAGGCCAAATGCGACAGCCTGGGCTGGGATTGCTCCGGCACGCAGCACCGCCGCGACACCATGCAGAACGTGATCGTTGATGCGCATGCGGCGTGCGGTAATGGCTGTTCCGGCAATCCTTATGACCAGGATTGGGCATTCGATCCGCTTGGCTGGGGCGAATCGCACGAGATTGGCCATAATCTCCAGGTTGGCCGCATGAAGATCTATGATGACCGGTCAACTGAGGTGTCGAACAACATCTTCCCGACACATAAGATGATCAAGTTCAATCAGTCGCCTGCCGGCCAGGCTGCGCCGCTCAAGGCGCGCACGGATATCGGTTTCGCCGTCTTCACGTCCATGAAGACAGCGCTGGCTGCGGCTGACCCGGTCGCTGCCATGTACCAGAGCACCTGGTCCGATGGGAGCTATGCGGCGAACAATTCGGCACGCATCATGTTCTATCGCCAGCTGGTGGAATACGCGCGCTACTACAACAGCAGCTACGTCGATGGCTGGGAGTTGTTCACCCTGCAGTACCTGCTGGACCGCAATATGAGCGCTAATTCGGGCAAATGGGCCAGCGTGGCGGCCAGCTATGGCTTTGGCACCTATACCAGTTACCCATCCAATATGGAAGGCAACGACTTCATGCTGGTCTCGAGCTCTTTCCTGATTGGCCGTGACATGCGTGCGGTGTTCAAGCTGTGGGGTATTACGGTCAGTGCTGCCGCAGAAGCCCAGGTGGCAGCCTACAACTTGCCGGCGGCGGCGCAACTGTTCTTCCCGATGAATGACCTGGCCAGTTCGGGAAGCGGGGTCGGGCAGCCGGTTGTCATGAGCGCGACTGCCAGCTATCCGGCCGGCTATTAAGGTTCAGCCAGGGCTTGCTGTAATGGCAAGCCCTGGCAAACCACAGTTTCAAACTGTTGCCTGTTCCATCTTATGGACGATTGGCCAACTTCTAAGGTAAAATTGTAGGTTGAGGGCGCAAAGGAGCGGTTTTGTTGCGCAATGCAGTGTCCGATTTCAACTGACTAAAGCCCACACCTATGAAAAAAATCTTCGCACTCCTCGCGCTGACCGCAGTTGCGCAGGCAGCCGTAGCCGCGGACATCGTTGGCGACGCCAAGAACGCAAAAGGCAAGATCGAGATGTGCATCGGTTGCCACGCAATTCCAGGCTACAAAGCTACCTTCCCCGAAGTTTTCCAGGTGCCGATGATCGGCGGCCAATCTGCCAAGTACATCGAAAATGCGCTCAAGGGCTACCAGAAGGGCGAGCGCAAGCATCCGTCCATGAAGGGTATCGCAGTCAGCCTGTCCGACCAGGACATCGCCGACATCGCCGCGTTCTACTCCCAGCAGAAATAAGGCCCTGAACCATGAAAAAACTGATTATTGCTCTGTTCTGCTCCGCGGTCTCGTTCAGCGCCCTGGCTGGCGGCAACATCGAAAATGGCAAGGCCCTGGCTGAAAAGTACAGCTGCGCTGCCTGCCACGGCAAGGACTACAACTCCCCGATCGACCCGAGCTATCCTAAGCTGGCTGGCCAGCACAAGGACTACCTGCAGCACGCACTGACCGCCTACAAGCGCGGCGATGCACCGAACGGCCGCTCCAACGCGATCATGACCGGCCAGGTCAAGCCACTGTCGAACAAGGACATCCAGGACATCGCCGCTTACCTGCACTCGCTGCCAGGTTCGCTGGTCCTGAAGCGCTGATCGCAGCGCTGCTTGAAGAGAAGCCCGCCACGTGCGGGCTTTTTTACTTTTAAACCACGGTTGCCGGTTTTCGTCACAGCGCTGATCCACGCGTCCGCGCTGCTGATAAGCTTCCCCCACCTTATGGGGGAGACCATGGCTTACAAACTGAATATCAACGGCGTCGCCCGCACGGCGGACGTCGAGGGCGATACACCCTTGCTGTGGGTGCTGCGCGATACGCTGGGGCTGACCGGCACCAAATACGGCTGCGGCGCCGGCGTTTGCGGCGCCTGCACGGTGCACATCGACGGCCAGGTGGTGCGCAGTTGCGTGATGCCGGTCAGCGCGGTCGGCAAGGGCAAGGTGCGCACCATCGAGGCGCTGTCGCCGGACCGCTCGCACGCCCTGCAGCAGGCCTGGATCGCGGAGCAGGTGCCGCAATGCGGGTACTGCCAGTCGGGCATGCTGATGGCGGCAGCGGCGCTGCTCAAATCCCACCCCAGGCCGACCGATGCGCAGATCGCGGAAGCCATGACAAACCTGTGCCGCTGCGGGACCTATCCGCGCGTGCGGCGCGCCATCAGGCGTGCGGCGGGCATGCAGCTGGAGGAGGTGGCATGAGCAACCGTCGCGATTTCCTGAAGACGCTTGCCGCCGGCGGCCTGCTGCTGGCGGTCGGCCCTGCCGCCGCCCAGGCGCCGGCTGCGGTTCCGCCTCCGCCAGCCTGGGTGCGCATTGCGCCGGATGGCAGCGTCACCATCCTCTCCAACACCAGCGAAATAGGGCAGGGCACCGGCACCGCCATCGCCCAGATGCTAGCCGATGAAATGGACCTGGACTGGAAGACCGTACGCATTGAAATGGCGCCGGTCGAGAAACAGTTCATCAATGCCGGCTGGGGTGAGTACGCGACCTACGGCAGCGGCGGCGTGGCGCGCCAGTTCCTGCCGCTGCGCAAGGCTGGCGCGCAGGCGCGCGCCATGCTGGTGGGCGCGGCGGCGGCGCAGTGGAACGTTCCGGCTGCAGAATGCGATACCCAGCTGGGAGCCGTGCTGCACCAGGCCACCGGCCGCAAGCTTCCATACGCCAAGCTGGTGCAGCAGGCCGCGCTGCAGCCGGTGCCGGCCGATCCGCCGCTGATGCCGAAAGAACGCTGGCGCCATATGGGCAAGGATGTGGCGCGCCTCGACCTGCCGGCCAAGACCGATGGCAGCGCGCTGTATGGCATCGACGTGAAAGTGCCCGGCATGCTGTATGCGGCGATCCTGCAATGCCCGCACTTCGGCGGCAAGCTGGCGGCGGTCGATCTTCAGCCAGCGCTGTCCAGGCGCGGCGTGAAGAAGGTGGTGCGGCTGCCGGACGCGGTGGCGGTGGTGGCCGACAGCTACTGGCGCGCGCAGCAGGCCCTTAACGCGCTGAAGCCGGAATGGGACCTCGCCACTGCCAGCAAGCATTCCAGCGCTCCGTATCGCGACATGCTGCGCGCAGCAGTGCTGAAGGATGGCGAGCTGGTGGTGCCGCGCAACAGCAAGGCCGAGGACATCAGCGCCGCACACGGTGCCGGCGTGGCCAAGGCCACCTCCTGGCTGGACCGCACTTACACCGTGCCCCTGCTGGCGCACGCCACCATGGAGCCCATGAACGGCACCGCCAGCGTCAAGGACGGCAAGGCGGAGCTGTGGCTGCCAACCCAGGCCCAGGACACGGCCCGCACCTTTGTTTCCCAGGCACTCGGCATGGCGCCGGAAGCGGTGACTATCCACACCACCCTGAGCGGCGGCGGTTTCGGCCGCCGCATCGAGGCAGATTTCGCCGTGCAGGCAGCGTTGATCGCGAAGGAGGCCGGGGCGCCGGTCAAGCTGCTGTGGAGCCGCGAAGAAGACATGCGCCACGGCTATCACCGCCCGGCGGCGGTGCTGCGCCTGCGCGCAGGTTTCGATCCTGGCGGCGCGTTGTCGGTGGTGCGCATGGACAGCGCGAGCGATACCCTGTTCAGCTATTCGCGCTTCGGCGCCGACAAGCAGTACGCCAAGCCGTTCGACCGCAGCGCAGTCGGCGTGCTGTTCACCCGCTATTACGGCCTGCCCGGCTTCGCCCACCGCACCAATACCATCGATGCCGGCGTGCCGCTCGGTTACTGGCGCTCGGTCGCCGCGTCGCAGAACATCTTCGCCACCGAGTCCTTTATGGACGAACTGGCGCTGCGGGCCAACGCCGATCCGCTCGATTACCGCCGCAGCCTGATGAAGACGGCCAGCCGCGAACGCGCCGTGCTGGACCGGCTCGAGGCCAGTTCCGGCTGGCGCACCGCCCCGCCGTCCGGACGCCACCGCGGCATGGCTTTCACCTGGGCCAACGGCACGTATATCGGGCAGGTGGTCGAGCTGTCGGTTGATGCCGAATCGCGCGTCAAGCTGCACCGCGTTACCACGGTGCTCGATTGCGGCATGACGGTCAATCCGCGCAATGTACGCGGGCAGATGGAGGGCGGCATCATCTTCGCCTTGAGCGCGGCATTCTATGGCGAGATCACGATCAGGGACGGCGCAGTGGAGCAGTCGAACTTCACCGATTACAAGCTGTTGTCGCTGGCCGAAACGCCGGAGATGAAAGTGGTGATCGTCGACAGCGACGAAGCGCCCGGCGGCGTCGGCGAGGAAGCGGTCGGTCCGTTGGCGCCGGCCCTGGCCAACGCCCTGTTCGCCGCAATGGGCAAGCGCTTTTCCGCGCTCCCGCTTTCAAAAGCAGGACTGAGGCTCGCCTGACGACCGGCATCCCTGCAATTATTTGATAGTTTCCACGTGGCATCCATGGTCTATGCTGAAGTAAGGCTAGATGCATGGAGGAAATGACTATGGAAACTTCGACAATCTATGTCAGCCACTCGCTGCCGCCGCGAGGCTTGCAGCGGCGCGTTGACAAGGCGCTGGGCCGGGTGGGTGGCTTGCCGGCCAGTTTGCGCCAGGCTAGCCAGCATGTTGTGGCGATCGAACTGCGCGATGACGCTTTCTGCTGGCCGTGTGTCTTGCAGCGTGTGGGCAGCCGTGCCGCCCTGGCGGGGCTAGCGCTGCGGCTCGCATCGGCATTTGGCTCCAGCCACGCCATCGTCGCGCCACGTGGCGGTCCTGGCGCCGCAGCCGCATGGGAAGACTTCGCGGCCGATGCGACGCTGGCGGAAATGCTGGCGCACCTCGAGGCTTGCGCCGGTTCCTGCATCCACCTGATGCCGGATGGCCACCTCGCTGCGTCCCCCGCTGCACGCCTGGCGGGCGGTTATTGCGTATTCAGGAAGCCCTGCTGATTATTTTTCCGCTTCGCGATTATTGGAGAGTTTCCGCGGGGAACTGCTGGTCTATGATGCCGTATCGACAATCGCGGAGGTACGGGAAATGATGTACTTGCTCACGGCATTGCTGGCTGGCGTGGCGGTGCTGATGCTTTGCCTGATTGCACGGCTGGGACGCAAGTCGCAGGCGCTGCTGGCGGCGACCTTGCCGTGGCTGATCAACGTCGGCCCGGCGCTGGTAGTGGGTTCCGACCACCTGATGCATTCAGTGATCTTCGCGGCAATTGCCAGCCCGCTGGTGTTTGCCCTGATCTGGCATATGCCCATCGTCCGCGTGGACGAGGCGTGATCGCCTACCTTACCGCGTTTTGCATGGCCGCCCTGGCGATCTGGCAAACGCGAACGGTAAGGCGGAAGCGCGCGGTCCTGGGACTGTTCGCCACTGCGGGCATCATGCTGCTGCTGGCTGCGATCGTGTGGCTGCTTACCCGGGCAATGTCGGACGTGCGTGTCGCGCTGTTGCTGGCGGCAGGCTTCGGCTTGGCCGGCGCCGCGCGCTTGTTCCTCAGATCCGGCGCTTGACGGCTTCGACGTAGGCGGCACCGTCCGGCGGCACGCCGCGGCGCTGGGAATTCCAGATCATCTCGCCCAGGCACTCCATGATTTCATGGTGCGCCTCGTGCTCGGAGCCAAGCTTGCGGGCCAGGCCGAGGAAGGCTTCACGGATGCCGCGCGGCTGGTCGATCGACAGCTGCTCGGTGATCGACAGGTGCATCGACAGGTGCAGGAAGGGATTGGCTTCGCTGCCCTCTACGGAGTAGTCGCGCGCAATGGCAGCTTCCACATCCTTCAACTGGTCGTGGTACTCGGGGTGCGCCATGATCCAGTCGCGGGCGATCAGCTCGATCGGATCCATGATTTCGTTGGCGTTGGCTTTGCGGTAGACGTCGCAGAAGAAGCGGCGGACGTCGTGGGAAGACGGGGTAAACATCCTGCCATTGTACCTTGCGGCGCGATGGTGTACCCTGCGGCCCCTTTATTGCTGTTTTTTTGACAATGCCAGTTTTCCTGCCCTTCTTCCTGGTCGACCACGCGCTTTATGAAGGCGCGCCCAAAGTGCCTGCCGCCATCGTGCTGCCGGTGACGGTCGACGGAATCGACTGTTACGCGCAGCTCGACACCGGCGCCCCCAGCGCTGTCATCTGGCACGGCAAAAGCAAGGACGGCGCCTTGCGCAAGGAAGTGACGATCGAACTGGCCGGGCTGCGCCGCACCGCCAGCGCCGATGCCGCCAACCTGGCCTTGCTGGAACAGGGGCGCTGCACCAGCGACCTGATTGCCACGATCGGCAATGAGTTCTTTGAGCAGGGCACGCTGGAACTTGACCTGGCTGGCGCGCGCTACCGCTGGCAGCAGGGAGCTGTGCTGCGGGAAGCGCCCGATGCGCAAGCGATGCGTTATGTGCGCTGGGGCGGGCCAGGTGGCCATCCGCTGGTGACGGTGCGCGTGGCCGGCGGGGCGCCGCAGGCAGCACTGCTCGACACGGGCTCCGCCGCCTTCGGCATCAATGGCCATTCGGCGCAAGCGTGGGAGGCGCTGACCGGAGGCGCGCCGCTAAGGGATGAGCGGCGCTTTTCGGCCAACGCGTGGGGACGCCAGGTGCCTTGCGTCATGGGGACCTTGGAGCGCACGCTGGAGATTGGCGACAGCGTCAAGCTGCCGCGCTTCCCGGGGGGATATTGCGAAGGCCTGGGATTCGAGCCTTGCGAACCCCTGGCGGGCGTGGTGGGCTTGCACCACATGCTTGGCAAAGTGCTGGTGATCGATTACGTGTCGCAGCGCTGGGCCTTGCGGCAGCCGTAAAAAAAGCCGCCCTTGCGGGCAGCTTCTCTATTCCTTCGTCACCAGTTCCGTCGGCGGCGGGGTTACTGCGGGCTGCTGCGGCTTGTCGCTGCTGCGCTGTCCACGCTGGCCGTGCGGCTGGCGCAGGTAGCGCGAGGAGTGGCGGCGGTCGCCATGCGCCGGCCAGGTCAGGAAGCGCGATAGCTCCTGCAAGGCGCGCTGGTAGACTTCGCGCTTGAATTCGATCACCACGTCCAGCGGAACCCAGTAATCGTGCCAACGCCAGGCGTCGAACTCGGGATGGTCGGTCAAGCGCAGGTTCACGTCGTTGTCGCGCGCGCACATGCGCAACAGGAACCAGATCTGCTTCTGGCCACGATAATGGCCGCGGATTTCCCGCTTGATGAAGTGGTCTGGCACCTCATAGCGCAACCAGTCGCGCGTGCGGCCGATGATCTTGACGTGCTCCGGACGCAGTCCGATTTCCTCTTCGAGCTCGCGATACATTGCTTGCTCCGGCGTTTCACCGTACTTGATCCCGCCCTGCGGGAACTGCCACGAATGCTCGCGCACCCGCTTTCCCCACCACACCTCGTTATGCGAGTTGAGCAGGATGATGCCGACGTTGGGGCGAAACCCTTCACGATCGAGCATATTGCACCTCAAACTTTCTGTGGCCGAGGCGTCCTCTTATATTTTTGACTACAAATCCAAAGCAATAGCGCCATTTGTATAAAGTTTGGACGCATCGGGCCAGCTAATCCTTTAAAATTAGGTTGATTATAACTCTCTCTTTTTAAAAAGAATTCACCGATATGCGTGCATCTCGTTTTTTTATTTCAACCCTCAAGGAAGCCCCATCTGACGCGGAGATCGTCAGCCACCAGTTGATGATGCGCG
>DASWTB010000164.1:0-7667 GCA_036402315.1 Pseudoduganella sp.
GCTGCGACTGGATGTAATGGACCGAGTGACATGTCATGCAGTTGCGCTGGGCCAGCGCATATCCCGGCAACTCGCTGGGTTTGAAGACAGCAGTTTCAGGCGGAAGCTGAATGTCGAGGGCGAAAGCTGGGGCCGCAGCCATCAGACTGATGGTGAACAGAGAGCAAATCAGTGGATGTTTCAATGTGGTTCCCCTTATACCGCGACGACGCGCGTCGATTCGACCACATTGCGCATGTAGCCGGCAGGGTTCCACAGGGCGCTCGCGGGTTGGCCTTGACCGATCCGGTTGCCCGCCCGAACCAGCAGTTCGTGGTTTCCTTTTTGTTTCGGCGTGAACGCCGCGCTCCACTCTCGAAAAGAGTAGCGCCCCAGGTCCTTGCCCAGTTGTGCGGCTTGCCAGTTCTTGCCACCGTCGGATGAAAACGCCACCTCATTCACGCCGTAGCCGCCGTCGAACGCAATCCCGCGCACCACCGTCTGGCGCCCGACCTTGACGTGCATGCCGTCGGTCAGGCTGGTCACGAACGAGCGCACGTTGAGGCGATTGATCGGGACGGTCTTGGTCGGCGCCTTTCCCGGCTCGGTACAGGCGCACTGATTGTCGGGGATGCGATAGGCCGTGCTCATCCAAAATCCGTCGAATACCTTGTCGGTCACGGTAATGTCGGACAGATGCTTGACCCAATAGGTGCCGTAGTAGCCGGGCACCACCAGGCGCAGTGGGTAGCCATTCAACATCGGCAGATCGGCACCGTTCATTTGCCAGGCCAACATGACTTCGCCGTCGAGCGCATGGTCGATATTGAGCGCCTTCATGAAATCGGGCCCGTCGCCAACGGGCGGCGTGTCAAGGCCGTTGAACGAGACCTGTACCGACCCGGCCTTGACGCCGGCCTTTTCCAGCACCTTGCGTAGCGGCACGCCAGTCCAGCGTGCGTTGCCCATGGCACCATTCGATAGCTGGCCGCCGTTGGCGCGCGGCGACAGGTGGCCGCGGCTGTTACCGGAACACTGGTTCACGGCAACCAGTTCGGTGGCGTCAGCCATTTGCTTGAGGTCGGCGAGCGAGAGCTCCAGCGGCGTATTAACATTGCCGCCGACTTTGAGACGGTATGTTTGCGCATCGATCGCGGTGGGAATGCCGCTCCAGTGATATCGGACGAAAAACGCATCGTTCGGCGTAATCACCGATTCGTTGAACACACTGAACGGAGTTTCCAGCTGCGGCGGACGGGCGGTCAGCAGGATCAGCGGCCGCTTTTGAGGATACACGACCAGTTCGCGCTCGCCGTTTTCAAACGGCAGCGTGACGTGGCCTGCCTCCGCCGCGAGCGCGCTCAATACCGGACTGCCGAACACGCCGGCGGCACCGAGCGTGCCGGCCTGCCTCATAAAGGAACGGCGCCGCAACGCCTCCGCCGTCAATATCAACGAGTTCTTCGCCATACTGGTCTCCGTTATTATTGTGAAATCGGTTAGCTCGATACTGCCACAGTATTGTCGTGATTTGCTTACTGCACGCTACTCAATACGGCTTTTTGTGGATCGACGGCCACGTCCCCTTCCATCACCAGGATGCGACTCGCCGTCGCGGCCTTGTCGTTGAGGCTGTTGCTCACGGCGCGCATCGGTCCGATCGCAGTGCCGTTCGCCATCCCCATCGGATTCGTCTTGAAACTGGCCACCGGCGCGGCCTGGCCGGTGACGTACACGCTGTACGCGGTCTGCGGCTTGAGTTTGAACAGCGACACTTCCAGCGCGTCCACCACGCCCAGGTTACGGGCCACAACGAATCCCTTGGCCTCGCCGGCAGCGGGTTTAAGCGCAATGTTGATTGGCTCGCTGTTGGCGCGCGGGACCAGGTTGGTCATGCCGTCGCCGTGCGGCACGGCGTTCGAAACGTACACCAGTGCCTGCGGCGCCTGGCCGACCGGTGCGCGCGCAATCACCTTGTTGGTGGCGCTGTCGATGACATCGACCGCGTCGCCGTTTTCAAGTCCCACATACAGACGTGTGCCGTCGTCGGAGGTCCAGATGCCGTGGGGCAACGCGCCGGTAGGGATCGTCGCAACCAGCGTCGGCGTGGCGTCGGTGGTGTACACCTTGACGACATTCTCACCGCCGATCGTTACGTAAGCACGGGTGCCAGCCGCAGTCTTCGCGAACGCCAAGTGGTTGGTAATGAAGCCGGTATCGATGACGCCCTTTACTTCCAGGCTGGCAGTATCGATGCGCGTCATTTTGCCGGCATCCTTGTGCGTCATCCACATTTCCTTGAAATCAGGGGTGAACTGAAGGAACGGCGAGAACGGGCTGACGACCTTAATGTGCTTGATGACCTTGTGCGACTTCATGTCGATCACGTCGACCACGGGATTGAAGCTGGAGACGACGAACGCCAGCTTGCCGTTCGGCAGGAACTGCACCATGCCGGGGCCGGCGGTCGTCTCGATCCGCTTTTTCTCCTTGAAGGTGACCGGGTCGATCACCGAGATGTAGTCTTCGCCGCGCACCACCGCCCAGACTTCGCGGCCGTCGGCAGTGAAAAACCCTTCATGGGGCGAGCGACCGATATAGGTGATTCCTTTGACCTTGTTGGTCGCCGTGTCGATGAATGCCACCGAGTTAGAGCCGTTTGAAATGGCAATCAGGGTCTTGTGGTCGGGCGAAAAGCCCAGGCCGTGCACATTGATCTCGCCCTTGTATAGCGGCGACAACACGTCCGGACGCTGGTTGCCCAGTTTGATCTGGCCGAGCAGCAAATTGGTCGCCGGGTTGATCACTGAAACGGTATTGGTATTCTGGTCAGCGGTGTAGACGCGGTCTTGCGCGCCAGGAGCGGCAAACGCGGAGGCGGTGAGCAGGCTGCTGACGGTCAACGAGAAAACGCAGTGACGGAGTTGCATGATTTATTCTTTCTTGGTGATCGAAGTGGGAGCAACTTTTGCCTGAGCCGATTGGTAGCGCTGCAACCAGGCCCGCATAATGTTGATTTCGTTTTGCTGTTCCGTGATGATGCCTTGGGCGACGTTGCGCAATTCAGGATCCTTGGTGGTGAGCAGGAGCGCTTTCGCCATGTCGATGGCGCCCTGGTGGTGCGGAATCATCATCGTCACGAAATCATGTTCCGCAACGCCATTCATTGGCGCGCGCTTCATGCCGTCATCCATGACGGCCATGGCATCGTCCGTCAGCGCGGCAAACGGCTTGGCCGTGCTGGCGATAAATACGGGGGGCTTTGCCGCTGGCGACTGGCCATGATGGTGGGCCATGGCCTGTCCGAGAGCACTAGCGCCAATCAGGGCGGCAACGGCGAACGTGGCCAAGCGTCGAAGGTACAAGGGACGGTTCATTAAGGTCATGACGGTTTCTCCAGTTGGTCGTACACGGCGGTGGCAACGCGCGCCAGTTCGGCCTTGTTAATTCCAGCCGACAGCGCATAGCCGAATTTGCCGTCGATCCAATAAAACACATTCACCGGTCCCTCCTGGGCGAAGCGAAAACCTGTGTCCTTGTTGTGCGCCTGGTCGGTCGACACGTACAAGGTGAGGCGCTGCCCGGTCGCGTCGTGGTACATGAACTGCGCCACCGCGCCTTGGGCGCCAGGGAGCAGGCGACCACCGATCAGCTCGTAGCCGAGTTTGCCCAGCCGGGGTGGCCGAATTGCCGTGCCGAGGCGTTTGGACAGCCATGCCACTAGCTGCTCTTCCTGGTCAGCCCCGATTTCCACCGGCCGCTTGACATCCGGGCTATAGACAACGTGGGCGATTGCGGCCTGATGGGCCAAGCCGGCAACGTACAGCGCCGGCCTGGCCTGCATGGAATCACCTTGGGCGTACTGAATCTCGCCTGCCTGCTGGCCATGCAGCAGCCACCCTGTCGTGCCGCTGAACAGGGCGATGGCAAGACCGGCTACCAGCCGCTGCCATTGCCACTGGCGCGGTCGCGCTGCGCTTAAGCGCTCCGGCACCGCTTCGTCGAGCACGGGATTGAAAAGCGCGCGCAGTTCATCGTTTTGCGCTGTATAGGCGCGCAGCCGCTCCGCCTCTTCCGGGCGCTGCGCCAGATAGGCGTCGACCTCGAGTCGGCGCGCGGCAGGCAGCTTGCCGTCGACGAAGGCGTGCAAGTCGGCTTCCGTGATGGGTAGGGTATTCATTTGACCACCTTCAAGGGTGCGATGTACGCTCTCCCTTCCATATTCGCGCGCATTTTTTCACGCGCGCGCGACAGGCGCGACATGACCGTACCGATGGGAATCTTGAGCGTTTGCGCGACGTCGTCGTAACTCATTTCTTCCAAGGCCACCAGCAGCAGGATTTCACGCTGTTCCTCTGGCAGCGCACGCAAGGCCGTTTCCATGTCGCGCAGTTCGAGTCCGCTTGAAGGACTGCCAGGTGCTAGTGCCATCGATGTCTCCTCGTTGAGCGCTTCCGTCGGCACTGAAGGCCGCCGCGCCTGGTCGATACGCAGGTTGTGCATGATGCTGAACAACCATGCGCGCATATCGCTACCACCCTCCCATGACGCCAGTCTCCCCCATCCGCGCTCGACCGTGTCCTGCACCAGGTCGTCGGCGCCGGCCCGATCGCCGACCAATGCCCGCGCATAGCGGCGCAGACGGGGAATGCAGGCCAGCAGCTGGTCGCGCGAATTGGGCATGGATGTCACTGGAGTATCGGTCGATTAATCAATAAGCTGCTGCGGTCAGTTTCGGATCGATCTGCCAGGTTTCGTTGACCAGCTTGCCATCGCGGTAGGTCAGCACATAGCGCACATTGACCTGTGCCTTGCCTTCGAACTGCACCTTGGCGACGATCGTCGCACCCTTTGGGTTCGCCGATTCCTCCAGAGCAAGCACAGTCACGCGCGCCGGCCCGACAGCCTTGCCGAACTTTTCCCAGGTGGCGCGAATGGCATCGGAACCGGCGTACATGCCGTCAAGCGGCCCGCCGACCCATGTCAGCTGGGCGTTGTCGGCATAGCCACGCATGATGACGGACGTGTCACCGGCGCCAATGGCGCTAAAGTGAATCTGCGCGGCATCGCTCATCGGGCTGGCGACAGCGCTGCCGATCGAAGCAATAGCGAGGATGACGGCGAAGATCGCTTGTTTCATGAAATTCTCCCTGGTTGGGTCAGTCGGACGGAAAAAACCGGTGTTATCGAGGTGAACGGATCTGCGGATGATTTATTCCATCTATTTCAAATTAATTTTCGCAGGCGTTTCGTCGCGCGCTATTTGGGAGAGGCGGATCATCGCTTCCAGCGCCAGAGATGCCTTTGTCTTGTACCGTTCGGGATGGCGCAACATGTAGAACGCGCGCTCCGGCAAGTCGATGTTTGCTTTCGCCAGCAAACCTGCCCGCAGATGCGAGGCTACTACCAGTTCCGACATGGCGGTGGCGAACTTGCCGGCCATCACAGCGGAGCGGACCGCTTCGTTGGACGGCAATGTGAGTGCGATATCGAGTGCATCGAAGTCGACATGCATCGCCTGAAGTGCGCACTCGAGCGCCGAGCGCGTGCCGGACCCCTTTTCGCGCAAGATCCACTGTGCCTCAAGAAGATCCGCGTGCAGCAGCCTCCTCCCTGAAGCCCATGGATGGTGCGCTGCGACTACAGCGACGATCTGGTCGGATGCGATGGCATCGACCGATAGTGTCGGCTCGTCGATGGCGCCCTCGACAAAGCCAAGGTCGGCGCCCCCCTGAAGCACTGCTTGGGCGACATTATGGGTGTTATCGATGGTCACGCTCAGTGCGATCGCCGGATGCGCTTGGCGAAATTGCACGAGGTACTCGGGTAGCCAATAGCTGGCGATAGTCTGACTCGCATGAATGGTCAGCGTGCCACGTTTCATTCCACCCAGCTCGGCCAATGTCAGTTCGGCGGCGCGCGCGCTGGCGATCGTGCGGCGTGCTTCTATCAGGAAAATACGGCCCGCTTCGCTGATCTCGATGCCGCGGCCGACGCGATTGAATAGGGCAGTACCATAGCGTTCTTCCAGCACCTTGATCGAAGCACTTACCGCTGAAGGGGTGAGCGCCAACACTGCGGCGGCCTGGGTCAAATGCTGTCGCTCGGCGACTTCAACAAAAATCCGCAATTGTTCTAGTGTCATCTGATTGTTCAATTCTATTGAACGATATATTCGATATTGTAAGATGGACATAACAATCTGTCGACTTGATAATCGTTCTATTGAATTCGAGAATCAGGAGCGGCAAATGGTCAAGCAACCACTAAAACTCGTTCGCAACGCGCTGCCAGGCTTGGCACTTTGCGCTGTGGTTACTGCGATAGCTTACGCAATGGAAAACATCGAAAGCGCTTTATTTGGCCACGCATGGCTCGAAAGCCTGGTGCTGGCCATTCTTCTAGGCACCGCCGTGCGGACGGTGCATCGGCTCGATACTCGCTTCGAAGACGGCATCCAAGTCGGTGCGAAATTATTGCTGGAAATCGCGGTCGTGCTGCTGGGCGCTTCGGTCAGCGCCGGTGCGCTGCTCGAAAACGGCATCGGTCTGATGAGCGGCATCGCGGCAGTGGTCGCCATCGCGATTGCGCTCAGCTTTGCCCTTGGCCGTGCTTTTGGTCTGCCGAGCAAGATGGCCATCTTGATTGCCTGCGGCAATTCGATTTGCGGTAACTCTGCCATTGCCGCGGTGGCCCCGGTTATCGATGCGGATGGAAAGGACGTCGCTGCGGCGATCGCCTTCACTGCCGTGCTTGGCGTTGTCGTGGTACTGGTGCTGCCGCTAATGGTGTCACTGTTGTCGTTTTCACCAACGCAGTTCGGTGTCTTTGCCGGGCTGACCGTCTACGCGGTGCCCCAGGTGCTGGCCGCGACCTCATCGATATCGCTTAGCATCGTCCACATCGGCACCCTGGTGAAACTGGTGCGGGTGCTGATGCTGGGCCCAGTCGTGCTGGTACTGTCGCTGATTGGTCGGCGCGAAGGTGGTCGTCGTCCTGCGCTGTCGCATATGGTCCCGTGGTTCATCGTCGGCTTTTTGCTACTGCTGACCTTGCGCTCGTTCGGCGCCATTCCAGAGGCGGCAATTGCGCCGATGCACGTGACGGCGAATTTCCTCACCATTATGTCGATGGCCGCACTCGGACTCGGCGTCGATGCGCGCTCAGTCATGCGGGCCGGTTGCCGGGTCGCCGCAGTTGTCGTGTTGTCGCTGCTGGCGTTGGCAGTCATCAGTTTTTTCCTGATAAAAATGCTCGGCATCGTTTGAAGCACTGCCCGATTAGCGGCTACCGTTAGAAATCGAGGATCTGTATTTTTTTAATACGAGAAACTTGGTGGTATTGCAGAAAGTTACAGTCTGATACGCTTGGCAAGCAGTCGCGCAATGCGCTTGCCAGAGCGGTCTTGATTCATCGCTTAGGTGATATGTGCGACCGCGGCTTAAACCTGGTGACGGGCGCCATCGTTCTTTGGCATGCGGTGTTTCTGGAGCGGGCGACACAGGTTGCGCGCGGTCCTGGCAGCACCCCGACGCCAGTATGCTGCAGTTTCGTGTCCTCGTTGGCCTGGGAGCACATCTACGGGACCGGATATTACATTTGAAGGAAGAGCAAGAAGGTTGATGAGAAAAATATCGGCCGCTGCGGACTTCAAGAATCGGTAACAGGGCTTAGCGCCCGATTTTTTC
>DASWTB010000165.1:0-18861 GCA_036402315.1 Pseudoduganella sp.
GCCCTTTTGTCATTAGAAGCCTGCAAACCAGTGAAAAGTTTGCTGGCCTCCAGTTCGGTCAAGGTTAGATTGATCAAATTTATCGCAAGAGTGCGTTAGCCTGCGTCCTTTTCGCTCAGCACTGAGCCGAACAGACTTTGCACGAACGCATAGCGGGCCATTCGTTCATGTCGATGGCGGATTTAGGGATTGGGTGCACGTTCCACTGACAGATCTGTCCCCGAATCGCTTAATCTGGAATTGATCCGCAAGTAAGATTCCCAATGGCGCCAGTCATGGCGCCCGCGCCGTCAGAAGCGGCAAATGCAGCGAATGCGCTGAGTTGAGCGAGCGTTGGCAAACGTCCGAGCAAGGTGGCGCCGTCTGCGCGCGCTTGCAAAAATTCTTCCACGCTGATGCCCATTTTGCCCGCCATGCCTTCAAATGCCGCCTTCGAATGCGAAAGAGGGACGGCCTCCGGAATCGCATCGGAACGAATGCATACCACACGGATGCCTTGGCGCCCTAGTTCTCCGGCCAGGATGCGCGACATGGCTTCGATAGCGGCGCTGCTGGTGCCATTGCCGAGAAAGCCGGCACCGGATAGACGAGCGCCTGGGGTGGACAGGGTCAGGATGACGCCCGATTTCTGCGCCACCATATAGCGCGCTGCAGCCTGAGCGGTGACGAAGATTGAACGGGTATAGGCTTGCACGGGTAGCTGGAAATCGTTGTACGACAATTCCGCAAACGGCACTCCCTGGACATGCGGAAAGCCTACAGCATTAAGCATTACATCGATGCCGCCCGCTTGTTCGACCACTGCATCGGCATGCCGACGGACGGACTCTTCATCGAGTGCGTCGACTTGGGCGGCGTAGGCACTGCCACCTGTTGCTCGCAGCTCCTGTGCCAGGGCATCGAGCCTTTGCTGCGTGCGGCCAGCCAGGAACAGCTGGGCTCCTTCACGCGCATAGGCACGTGCGACTGCACTGCCAATAGCGCCCGCAGCGCCGTGAATAATGCATCGTTTCCCTTGCAAAATCATAGTGGACTCCTGGGTGAGCGGAGCACTCCGACGCCGAATTGGCAGGTTAGAAGTTCCAGCGAATCGTGTCAACTGGATGCTGGTGTGTTCTCAGCATGACAGTTTCGCGAGCAATTCTGTTGCAATGGCCTGTTAGCCAGCAACCATGCCGTTAAGGCGGTGCGCCGCATATGATGATTCGCCCCAGGTATCGCGAGACAGGCGGCGGAACGCTAGGAAGATTGGGCGCGGATCGACTAGACTAGCTTCATGCGGCATGAACAGATATCCAAGGGCATGGCACGAAACTCACAGGAAAGGCCTGCGGCACGATGATTGACGATAGTCAGATAATCCGGTTCTTCCGCCGCCGCATTCCGGCATTTGCGTGCATCCCAGGATGTCATGACTGCTGTGGTCCTGTCACAGCTTCGCCGGAAGAAATGGCGCGCCTGCCGGTTAAGAGCGAGGCCGAGTACGCGCAAGCCCTGGCGGCATGGAGTTGTCCGCATTTGGGTGAGCATGGATGTACTGCCTACCCGGAGCGGCCATTGATTTGCCGCTTGTTCGGGACCGCGCCAGACCTTCCTTGTCCGCACGGTAGACGCCCTGAGATATTGATCGATCCGAAGTTGGAAGAGAAAATATATCGCTACATGCGGGGGACCCGCCAGGTCCTGGTATAAGTGGCCCAGCCCCGGCCAAAGCATTGCTGTGCGCGTCATGCCTATAACTCCAGTTAGCTCTGCGGATGAGGCTGCCGGACCAGTCGATGTACGCCAGTACTCCGGCGCAAACGATGGCCCCTATGAGTCCAACTAAGAATCCCAGTACCGTCTTGTGAGGGCCGAGATACCGTTCGGAGATCGGTAAGTTCCAGCCTTGCCAAAACTTGAGGAACGGTGGCGCCATATTCGCCACGTATATTGGCATCATCAGATGCAGCAGTTGCAGCAAGTGATAAGTCTCGCCGTGCATGCGGGTTGCGCGGCCTGTGCTTACTGCGACATCAGCAGAGGCACAGGGCACTGCTCGATCAGCGCACCAGTTGTACTGCCAACCACCCAGTCGTGCAGCCGGCTGTGCCCGTATGCGCCGGCAACCACCAGGTCGAAGTGCCGTTCCTGTGCGATCTCGCACAATGCCGCGCTGACGTCCTGCTCGGTGTCGATCCGCAGCAACTGGACGTTGCGGTGATGGCGTGCCAGATAGGTCGAGAGGTCGGCCCCCGGTTCTGCACCCATGTCGATCCGTTCATTCGCAGGATTGCAGACAACAATGGTCAGTTGGGCGGCGCGCAGCAAGAGCGGCAAGGCAAAGGCGAGCGCGCGGCTGGCGCCAGCGCTGCCATTCCACGCGATCATGATCTTGCTAAAGCTGTCTTTGGCTTGATAAGTCGGCGGCACCAGCAGAACCGGACGGACACAACGGGTTACCAGATGACCGGGCAGCCGTGCCGATGCGAACAGGTTCTCTTCCACCACATCCTGGTTGCCGGCCACCAGCAGGTCGCAGTAGCGCGATTGAAGCATGAGTGCATCGATCGCCGAGGTGTCCAACAAACGGGTTTCGCAAGAAGGGACGGCGGCATTTTCACACTGGCGTTGAAAGGCATCCAAATATCCTTGCGCATCCTTGCGCAGCGATTCAATATCGAACGCTGGCATGACCGCCACCGCAGCGCTCGACGCCATCAGTTCGGCCATTTCGGCCAAGCCGCTGACTGCCGTGCCGACCAGGTGCGCGCCATGGGACTTTGCCAGGCTGGCGGCAGCGGCAAAGGTCGCAGGCATGCCGGATACCGGGCTGACGTGAACAATAATCGTCTTGAACATCATTTCCTCCCGGGTTGGGAATTACGTCAAACAAGAACAGTGTGTGCGGCCGATAAGGGCACGGCTATGATCCTGATCAAATTTTCCGAATGCTCAAGCATCCGGCCCAGACCTTCCGCCTTGCCGGAAGCGAGACATGAGACTTTCAAGGGGGTGTGGTGCGATTCGAGCCCATGCCTTCCTCAATGTCCAACCGCGTTTGGCGTGATTGCCATAGAGCGTAATAGCCAACGCCAACTGGGCAGGCCAGGAGGATAGCTGTCGCGAGTAGTGTCCAGGGCGAAAGGCCGAAATAGTACAGCGTCCAGCCTGCAACCGTTATCGCGATCACCGCACATAACGCAAAGGTCCAGAGTTTCACGACATCCTCCGTGTGTGGTACCCGGTGCCATGCAGGCTACGCCGGCCGGAGGCGAGATGAAATGATCCATGTCAAATGCATACAGCGTGTTGTGTGCGAGCCGGCGATGCGATTCTTGACTTGGATCATGGAAGGGAGGATGCCAGCGGCGCACGATCCGCTTATTCGACCTGAAAGGAGACTACCATGCGCACTCTCGTATCGATGATGATGGCAACCCTGTTGGCCACCCATGCCTATGCCGACGACAAGCACCATCCTCCCGAAGCCGCGGCCAAGCCGGCGCAAGGCAAACAAGCAGCCCCGGCCCCGGCGGCCGCGGACAAGCGCTTCACCGCTGCGTATGACCAGATGAAGAAGATGATGGGCCAGATGGACAAAATCAAGGCAACCAAGGATCCGCAGGAGCGCCAGCGGCTGATGCAGGAGCACATGGATGCCATGCATGAGGGACTGCAGGCCCTGCGGCCGACTGGCGGCGGTGCGATGCAGATGATGGGTTGCCAGATGATGAAAGAAAAGGAAGCGAAGGACAAGAACGACGCCATGACGTGCCCGATGATGGGCAACGCGCGTCCCAAGCCATCGTCCGGCGAGCGCCTGGAGATGATGGAAAAGCGCATGGACATGATGCAGATGATGATGGAGCAGATGGTCGAACGGGAGGGCCAGAAGCCCGTTCCCAAGCAATAATCGCCCCTCGGTGACACGATGGACCCCATTCCAGGCGAAGGCGGACCGACCGGTTCGGGCCAGGAACCCAAAGGCCCGGGTGTACAGCCCGGCCCGTGGGTCTGGCTGCTCCTGCTGCCGGTCATGGCGGCGCTGGCCGCTGGCGTGCTTAGTGGATGGCGCGGCGACGAACTGGGCTACAGTGAGTTCAAGCAGCTGGTCAAGGCCGCCAAGCTCAAGGAAGTGACGCTCAGCGAGCAGCTGGTGCGCGGCACGGTGAAACCGGACGGCATCGGCCAGGTGTTGCCGGCCAGCCGCACGCAGGCGCTCAGTTGCCGTGCCGGGCAGGAATGCGGCTTTATTGCCGTGCGGGTCGCCGACCCCGGCCTGGTCGCTGAGCTTGAACAGGCCGCCATCCCTTACGCGGGACGCCAGGACAGCAACTGGCTTGGTTCGCTGACCTGGTGGGTGCTGCCATTGCTGATCCTGTTCGGCCTGCCGCGTCTGCTTAGCAAGGGCGGCGGCGGATTCGGTGAAGGATTGCTAGGCATCGGCAAGAGCCATGCCCGCGTCTACATGGCCGCCAGCACCGGGGTAACCTTTGCCGACGTGGCCGGCATCGATGAAGCGAAAGAAGAATTGATGGAGCTGGTCGAGTTCCTGCGCAATCCTGACCGCTACCGCCGCCTTGGCGGCAAAATCCCCAAAGGCGTCCTGATCGTCGGCGCGCCGGGCACCGGCAAAACTTTGCTGGCCAAGGCGGTCGCGGGGGAGGCCGGGGTGCCGTTCTTTTCCATCAGCGGCTCGGAGTTCGTGGAAATGTTCGTTGGGGTCGGCGCTGCACGGGTGCGCGACCTGTTCGCGCAGGCCGTGGTAAAGGCGCCATGCATCATCTTCATCGACGAGCTGGATGCACTAGGCCGCGCGCGGGGCATTGGCGGGCTGGAAGGCGGCCATAACGAGCAGGAGCAGACCCTGAACCAGCTGCTGGTCGAGATGGACGGGTTTGACACGAACAAGGGCGTCATCCTGCTGGCCGCGACCAACCGGCCTGAAATCCTCGATGCGGCCCTGCTGCGTCCAGGCCGTTTCGACCGGCAGATCGCGCTCGACCGGCCTGACCTGGCGGGCCGGCAGCGCATTCTCGAAGTGCACCTGCGCGCCATCAAGGCAGGACCCGATGTCGACGTACCCGGGCTCGCGGCGCGCACTGCGGGCTTTGCCGGCGCCGACCTGGCCAACCTGGTCAACGAAGCGGCGCTGCTGGCCGGGCGCAAGCGCAAGGAGCAGGTCGGCATGAACGATTTCGAGGATGCCGTCGACCGTCTGCTGGCCGGGCTGGAAAAGAAAACGCGGGTGATGAGCCGCGCCGAAAAGGAAACGGTGGCTTACCACGAGGCGGGCCACGCCCTGATCGCGGAGAGCAGGACGCATGCCGACCGCGTGGCGAAGATCTCGATCATCCCGCGCGGCATCGCTGCGTTGGGCTATACGCGCCAGGTGCCGACCGAGGACCGCTTCCTGCTGCGCAAGGCCGAACTGCTCGACCGCCTGGACGTTTTCCTTGGGGGCCGGGTGGCGGAAGAGCTGGTATTTGGCGACGTTTCCACCGGCGCCCAGAATGACCTGCAGCAGGCCACGGATATGGCGCGCCATATGGTGCTTCAATATGGCATGAGCGAACGGCTTGGCCTGGCGAACTATGAGCAGGGACCGGGCGTGGGCGGCTATGCGCTCTTGCCGCACGAGCGCCGCAGCTACAGCGAGCGCACCGCGCAGTTGGCCGATGACGAGGTGGCGGCGCTGCTGGCCGCGGCCCAGGCGCGCGTGCGCGATACCCTTGTTGCGCGGCGCCAGCAGCTCGACGTGCTGGCCCAGGCTTTGCTGGAGAAGGAGGTGCTGGAGCGTGCCGCCATTGAAGCCTTGCTGGCGACGCCGGTGCAGCCGCTGCTGCTGCCGCGCAAGGCGGCCGGGCAGGAATCGCGCGCCTGAAGGCGCTAGAACAACCGCACCTTGCCGGCCACGATATCATCCGTCAGGGCCGGCAGCGCGTCCAGTTGCGATGCCACGACCTGGCGCACCAGCGCCTGCACAGCGGGCGTCAGCGGCAATGGCTGGCGTAATGCGATGTGGACCAGGCGCGGCTGGTTTACCGGCGCGCCGATGTCCGATAGCAGTTGCACCTCGACGTCCGCCCCTGCGCCGAGCGCCGCATGCACGGCTGCTGCCATGCGCTGTGCCAGAACGTTATACAGTTTGCCCACGTGCGCTATCGGGTTCTTGCCGGCGGCCGCTTCCAGCGACATGGTGCGGTTAGGCGTGATCAAGCCATTCACGCGGTTGCCGCGCCCCACCTGGCCATCGTCACCGTGTTCGGCGCTGGTGCCGGTCACGGTCAGGAACCCATCCGCCACGTCGCGCATGGGTTCATGGTCCAGGACATTGAGCTGGATGGTGCAGTCCGGCTCGAGTTGCCCTTGCAAATGGGCGCGCACGGCCTGTTTGACTTGCCGGTAGGCCTCGCCATTCGCAAGGTGCCGGTCGATGAATGCCAGTGCGACCGTCATGCCGATCTGCTTGCCCACGCGGCGGCCCATGATCTTGAAGTCGTCGCCCGCCGCCGGGAAGGCCGCGCGGAAGGATGGCGCGCGCAGGGCATCGGCCAGCAGCAGCACCGCCTGCTCAAGCGGCGACAGCGGCGCATAGCCGACGCCAAACGAAGTGTCGTTGGCCGTGGCGGTGGCGCGCGCGAAAACCTGCTGCAGGTTGGGGCTGCCGCTGCGTACTGCAACTTCAATGCGAAACAGTTCGGATGGGGCCCTCAACTGCGTGGCCAGATACGCGCGCACTGCACGCTCCAGGAGCTGCTCAACCTGGTGCGGGGCGGGCAAGGGCGTGGCGCGTCCGCAGAGGATGAGGCGGGCCGGCGCCAGCAGGATGCCGACCCCGAAGCGCGGCTGCGCCTGTCCACCCACCAGCAGCGCCTTGTCGACGTTATGGTGGGCGATGGCGCCGTAATGGGTGAGATAGGCGCGGCACAGCGCTTGCGAGGCCGCGTCGGCGATGCCGTCGCAAATGCTGTCAGGGTGGCCCGTGCCCTTGTGTTCACACATTTCGACCGCCTGGCCGGCCAATGGCGGCACTGCGCTGGCGCTGATGATGAGCTGGTCCATGGAGCGATTGTAAGCCTGGCGCCAGCCGTCGGACACCCACTGTGGCGAATTTGATCCAGGTCAAAGACCGTGCCGCGCTGGCGCGCGTAGAGTGCAAAACAGGGCCAATGCACGTAAAGGTGGGCGTCATGAGGGAAGGCAGCAAGATGGTGACCGATCCGGTCTGCGGGATGCAGGTCGATGCAGGGAGCGCGAATATGACGGCCGATCACCAGGGCAGGCAGTACTGGTTTTGCTCGGCGCATTGCCGCGAGGAGTTTCTGGCGCATCCGGGACAGTATGCGGCAGCGCCGCCGGCACAAGCCGCCACGGTGCCGGAAGCGGCCACGCCAGTTGCAGCCGTCAGCGGCATGGCCAAGGACCCGATCTGCGGCATGATGGTGCCGAAGGCGACAGCGCTCAAGACCGAGCGGGCCGGCCGCAGCTATTACTTCTGCAGCGAAAGCTGCCAGCGCACTTTCGAGTCGCCCGAGGCAGAACTGAAATCAATGAAGCGCCGCGTCAGCATTGCGATGACTGGCGTGTTGGCGCTTGCCGTGCTGCGTGCAGGGGCGTTCCTGGCGCTGGCCGCCGGGGCTACGCTCCTGACCTGGGTTCCGATCCCGGCGTTGCCCTGGTTTACCTGGGGCATGTGGCTGTTCCTGCTGGTGACGCCGGTGCAGTTCATCGGTGGCTGGGGCTTCTACCGGGGCGCCTGGAACGCCATCCGCAGCCGCTCCATCAATATGGATTTCCTGATCGCACTGGGCACCAGCGTGGCCTACTTCTATAGCGTCGCGGTGCTGTTTTTCCCGGACGTGCTACCGGTCAAGGTGGAAGAGCGCGACGTGTACTTTGAGGTGTCGGCGGTGATCATCGCCTTTGTCTTGCTGGGCAAGTATATGGAAGAGCTGATCAAGACCAAGTCCTCGGCAGCCGTGCGGCGCCTGCTCGACTTGCGTCCGGCCCAGGCGCATGTGCTGCGCGATGGCGCGGAAGTCGACATCCCGGCCGAAAGCGTGATGGTGGGCGAGACCATCATCGTCAAGCCGGGCGAGAAGGTACCGACCGATGGCACGCTGTCCGAAGGCTCTTCCACGGTCGATGAATCGATGCTGACCGGCGAGTCCATGCCGGTCGAGAAAGGGCCGGGGGCAGGCGTGATCGGCGGCACACTGAACAGGTCCGGCGTGTTCCGCTTCACCGCAACCAAGGTGGGCGCGGAGACCGCGCTGGCGCAAATCATCCGCATGGTCGAAGAGGCGCAGGCCAGCACCGCTGCCATCCAGCGCTTGGCCGACCAGGTGACCCGCTATTTCGTACCGGCCGTGGTGGCGGTAGCCTTCCTGGCTTTTTTCGGCTGGTGGGCAGCGGGCAACTTCCCGCAGGCCCTGCTGGCATTCATCGCGGTGTTGATCATTTCCTGTCCCTGCGCACTGGGGATCGCCACCCCGGCGGCCCTGATGGTGGGGGTGGGCAAGGGCGCCGAGGGCGGCATCCTGATCCGCGGCGGCGAGGTATTGGAACGGGCGCGCAGCCTGACCACCGTGGTATTCGACAAGACCGGTACGCTGACGCAAGGCGAACCCCGCGTGACGGACGTGGTGGCGCTGGGCGCGCTGGATAAGGACGGGGTGTTGCGCCTGGCCGCCGCGGTCGAAGCCGGCTCCGAGCATCCGCTTGGGCAGGCCGTGGTGCGCGGCGCGCGCGAAGGCGGGCTGGCAGGGCCGGCAGCCACCGGCGTGCAGGCCGTGCCCGGCAAGGGCATCAGCGGGGTGGCAGATGGCCGCACTGTGTTTCTCGGCAACCGGCGCCTGTTCCAGGACATGGGGATTGACACCGCCGGGGCCGAGGAGCGCAAGGCGCAGCTGGAAGCGCAGGGCAAGACCGTGATGCTGGTGGGGGCCGAAGGCGCGCTGCTGGGGATGGTGGCCGTCGCCGATACCCTGAAGCCGGAAGCACGCGAGGCCGTGGCCGAACTGCAGCGCATGAAGATCGACGTGGTCATGCTCAGCGGCGACAACCGGCGCACCGCGACTGCCATTGCGGGCGAACTGGGTATCGCGCGGGTCATGGCCGAGGTGCTGCCGCAAGATAAGGCCAAGGTCATCAGCGAGCTGCAGCAGCAGGGCCAGGTGGTGGCGATGGTGGGCGATGGCGTCAACGACGCACCGGCCCTGGCGACTGCCGATATCGGCATCGCGATCGGCTCGGGCTCCGATGTGGCGAAAGAAACCGGCGGCATCATCCTGATCCGCAACGATGTGCGCGATGTGGTGGGCGCGATCCGCCTGTCGCGCGCCACCATGCGCAAGATCAAGCAGAACCTGTTCTGGGCCTTCATCTATAACGCCATCGGCATTCCGGTTGCGGCGCTGGGCCTGCTGAATCCGATTGTAGCGGGCGCGGCGATGGCGCTGAGTTCGCTGTCGGTGATTGTCAATTCAGCCCTGCTCAAGGGCAAAAAGATTGCGTCCCTGCACGCTTAGGAGCAGATCATGGAAAACAAGCGATACAGGTGGGTGCTGGGCGGCTTCCTCGCCGTGGCGGCCTATTTTCTGATGACGGAGCACCGCGCCCATGTTTTTGCGTTCCTGCCGTACGCATTGTTCCTGGCCTGCCCGCTGATGCATCTGTTCATGCATCACGGCCATGGCGGCCAGCATGACCACAGCCGGCATCAGGCGCATCGCCACGATGAACAGGGAGACGCTTAAATGGAACACTCTACACAATCTGGCTACGGCCTCTGGTCGCTGGTGGCCCTGAACTCGGCGATCTTCATCTTCTTCGCCTTCAGTTTCTACAAGCCCCAAAGCCCGCGTGACTGGCGCTCCTTTGGCGCGTTCTCCGGTTTTCTGGTGGCCTTGTTCACCGAGATGTACGGTTTTCCGCTGACGATCTACCTGCTGCTGCCCTGGCTGAAACAGTATTTCCCGGGTATCGACTGGCTCTCGCACGACGCCGGCCACCTGCTGGAGATGGTGGTTGGCTGGAAGGCCAACCCGCACTGGGGCCCATTCCACATTCTGAGCAATGTGTTCATCTTTGGCGGCTTCTTGCTGCTGGCCTCCGCATGGCGCACCCTGTTTGAAGCGCAGCGCAAACACCTGCTGGCGACGACGGGCTGGTACGCGCGCATGCGCCACCCGCAGTACGTGGCCTTCATCCTGATCATGTTCGGTTTCCTGATTCAGTGGCCGACCCTGGTCACCTTGCTGATGTTCCCGGTATTGTGCGTCATGTATGTGCTGCTCGCACGTCGCGAGGAGCGCGAAGCGCTCGTTGAATTCGGTGATGCATACCGCCGCTACGCCGAGCGTACTCCCGGCTTCTGGCCGCGCTGGGGCGGGGACCGCCATGCACGGGCACACCAGCGCCATTGACCAAATGGCCGCGTGCGGCATTGGCAGCGGCAATACCCTGCGCGTCCGGCACATGGCGGGCGCACTGTCATCGCGACCTTGAACGTGGTCGGGCACCGCATCTGGCGTATGGCGAGATGGGACTGTCGGAGGCCGCCGGGCAGGCTCTGGCAGCGCGCGAAGGCGATCGCGTGTGCGTTCGGCATCCGTGGCCATTGCTTTCGTTCGGCGCGGTGCACGTCAATCCATACGGCAATCGCCTTGAACATGCGATGGGCAGTATCTTGCAGGACATTACGGCTGATCGAGGCACTGTCGCGTCCCGGCGGCAGAACTGTTAGGGTGCCTGCCGACCGATGGCAGCCAGCCGGTCGGGTGCGGCATTGAGACCGCCCGTGGGGGGGCGCCGCAGACTTCAGCGGCAGCCGTGCCCAGGATGGCGATGCCGGCAGCGCGCTGGATCTGCTTGAAACGCTTCGCAGTTGGCATGTGAAGCAAAGTGATAAGTCCGTCCCTCGGGCTGGGCGCTCACAGCCTGCCCCGGTAGGGCGGGCTCATCATCCACCTTCTCAATTGATCGCCTTCGCTTTTATAGGCGGAAAGCACTTGTCTGCCGCCTTCAACGCTGGCTTGGCGTGCCATATTGGAACTGTACGGTCGACGGCGTGCGCATCCCTGGGCGTTGTACGCTGACTGTGATTGTCGCCGGCAGGTTTGGCTCCGACAGGTCGAAATAGTTTCCATAACTTACCCAGCCGTGTACTGTCATGCGCTGCAGGTTTTTGCGGCTGGGCGCCAGGCCAAGGGGCTCGACGGTGGCGCGTACTTTGGCGTCCCCAACGCGCTGGCCGGACGTCGCGTCGACGACGGTGACTACCAGGTGGTGTGGTCCCCGGGCGCTCCAGGGCGATGCGTGCATCGCCGGGTCGTGGTGCCCCGGGTTGCGGCAGGCAGCGGCGCTGGAACTGACGCCGAAGTCAATGATAAGGCCATCGACAGTCTTGCGCATTTCGCCGGCCTGGACCAGGCCAGTCCAGGACAGGACGATGGCCGCAGCCAGGCGGCGGGCGCGTGTGATGATGTGCATAAAAACCTCCTGTCGCAGCAAGATTCAATAATTTCAGCTTACGAACGCAATGCCGGCTTTGCCATCGTCACGCTTGATTCAGGTCAAGCGCGCCGCAAAATGAGGCAGGCTTACGCGGGCCAAGCTGCAAGGGCGCAACAACGCGCGCTAATGGCAGCGATTACCGCATTTCGTGATCTGGATCATGTTTCCAGCACAGGCAACGGCCTAGATTGGCTGGTGTTAGTGGGCCAAAGGGCGTTCGCTGTTTGGCACCACACGACACATCGTGGAGGGACCAGCACATGTTTGCCGAAAACAAAATGGAAAAATGGGCTGTCCGCGCCGGGCAGGGCATCGATGTGCCGGCCCGCCTGGTGCTGTGGAACGGCCGGTCGTTCGACCTGGGGCGGTTTGAACGGCCGCTGGTGGTGCTGCAGGCCAATAGCGAGGCTTGCCTGCCATACCTGATGTCGCCTTCGCTCGACCGGCTGGCCAGGGCCTATATCGAAGGCCTGATCGACCTGGAAGGGCGGCTCACGGATGCGATCGTCGTGGCATACGCCCTGGCGCAGCGCGCCCTGACGCCGGCAGCCCGGTTGGGCAGGGTGATCCGCAACTTGCCGCATACGCGCGCAGCGGACCAGGCGTCGATCAGCTACCACTATGACGTCTCGAATGCCTTCTACCAGGCCTGGCTTGACCCCGCCATGGTCTACTCTTGCGCCTATTTTGAGAATGGTGGTGAGGATCTTGCAACGGCGCAGAGAAAGAAGATCGACCACATTTTGCGCAAGATTCGGCTTGAACCCGGGCAGAGCTTGCTGGACATCGGTTGCGGCTGGGGCGCGCTGGTGATACAGGCAGCGCGCGACTATGGCGCGCGATGCGTGGGCATCACTGTGTCGGAGCGGCAGGCCGAGCTGGCGCGCGCGCGGGTTGCCGCAGCCGGGCTGGAGAACCATGTGCAAATTCGCCTGCAGGATTACCGCGACGTTGAGGGCACATTCGACCGCATCACCAGCGTCGGCATGTTCGAGCACGTTGGCAAGAAGAACCTGCCAGCCTATTTCGCCCAGATGCGGCGGCTGCTGGCCGACGACGGCTTGGCTCTTAACCACGGCATCACGTCAAGCGATCCCGACAGCGGTGAAGCAGCCTTTGGCGGCGGTGAATTCATTGACAAGTACGTCTTTCCCAATGGCGAACTGCCGCACCTGGGCCTGGCCCTGCGTGCGATGCAGCACGGGGGCCTGGAAGCGCTCGATATCGAAAACCTGCGCCGGCATTATGCCCGTACGCTGCACATGTGGAGCGAGCGCTTTGAGGCCGCCAGTGAGGCCATCCGGAGCGAGGTCGGCGAACGCCGCTTCCGCATCTGGCGGATTTACCTGGCTGGATGTGCCTTTGCCTTTGAGCGTGACGACATCTCGCTGTACCAGATCCTGTGCCACAAGGCGGGCAGGACGCCCCATGATATCGCCTGGTCGCGCCATTACATGTATGGCGACCGTAGCGGCTATGCCGGCTGAAGGGCTCGCGATGGCAGGGGGCAAGGGTGATGCCGGGACCATGTTGGCGATGCAGCTGAATGGCCCCGGCCAGCCCCTGCGCCCGGAGCGGTTAGCCATACCCGCCCCGGCCGCGGGGCAGTTGCTGCTGCAAGTGGAAGCGTGTGGCGTGTGCCGCACCGACCTTCACCTGGTGGACGGCGAAGTCGCGGCCCGCTACCCCGTTGTGCCCGGGCACGAAGTGGTGGGCCGGATCGCGCGCCTTGGCGCGGGCGTGGACGGCCTGCGCCAAGGCGACCGGCTTGGTGCCGGCTGGCTGGCGTGGGCCTGTGGCGTTTGCGGGGCCTGCCGGCGCGGCGAAGAGAACCTGTGCGATGCGATCCGTTTCAATGGCTGCCACCATAACGGTGGCTACGCCGAGTTCATGCTGGCGGAAGCGGCTTACACCTACCCGCTCCCGCCTTGCTATGACGCCGCGCATGCCGCGCCGCTCATGTGCGCTGGCCTGATCGGCTACCGCGCCTATGCCATGGCGGGGCGGCCAGCGCGCTTGGGGATCTATGGCTTCGGCGCCGCCGCGCAGCTGGTGGCGCAGGTGGCGGCCAGCCAGGGATGCGAGGTGTATGCCTTCACCCGCCCGGGAGACCGGGCAGCGCAGGCCTTTGCCATGGACCTTGGTGCGGTCTGGGCCGGCGATGCCGCCCAGCCGCCGCCCGTTGCGCTCGATGCGGCGCTGATCTTCGCCCCCGATGGCGCGCTGGTGCCGCGGGCGCTGGCTGCCGTGCGCAAAGGCGGGCGCGTGGTCTGCGGCGGCATCCACATGAGCGACATCCCCGCGTTTCCCTACAAGCTGCTATGGGGGGAACGCAGCTTGCGCTCGGTAGCAAACCTGACGTGTGCCGATGCCGCAGCCTTCCTCGATATCGCTGCGCGCCACAAGCTCCGGGTCGAAATCCAGGCTTATCCGCTGGATCAGGCAAACGAGGCCCTTGCCGATTTGCGCGCTCGCCGTGTGCAAGGCGCGGCGGTCCTGCTGCCTGGGCCGGAGCGGCCCGGGCAGGCATATTAGCGGCATCAGTTGGCCTGGTACTGCTCCGTATGCCCGAAACCCTTGCTGTAGTCGAGCAAGGAAATGAAGAGCGGCTCAATGCGCAGGAACAGCAGTCCCTGCCAGGGTAATGGGCTGCTTGCAGGCGCGAACTGTCTTGCTTCGGGAAACTTCTGCAATATTTTTTGCGCGATTTCGTTGATTTGCGCGGCGTCCTGAACGAACGCCGCGCTGCCGGCAAAAGAGACCCCCTGGATATCATTCCAGCTGGTGTAGGGAAGGTTAACCGTGCCGGACACCTTGTGGTTGTGCTGGATATTGTCCGCTTTCTGGCTGCCCAGTCCGATCACCGAATAGATCGTGAGGCCGTCATGCACATAGCTGACCGTCGTTGCCTGGGGGTAGCCATCCGGCCGGATGGTGGCCAGCGTCATATCGCGCCCCTGGAGCAGGATATCCGATACCCGTGCGCGCGCTGCAGCATTCAGTTGTTCCATATCGCTCTCCCGGAGTGGGCTAGAGGCGCCCAGGTTCTCGCTGTGGCAAGGCGCGCCGTGCAGCCGCCCTGCGGGCAATCAGGCCGACGGGTGCATGGCCCTGGCCGGCATCCGGCCCGCCGGGGGCGCCCTGCACGCCGCAGACGCGATGGCGCCCGTTTTGTTTGGCCCGGTACAGTTGCTGGTCGGCCGCTGCCAACAGCTCCAGCCAGCCATGCTCGGCATCCGGCAGGCAGCTGGCCACGCCAATACTGGCGGTGACGATGTGCTCCGTCGTCGCCCCATCGTCATGGCGGAACCCAAGCGCAGCGATGCAGGCATGGATGTTCTCGGCCACTGTCAGGGCGCCTTGCAGACCGGTGTTGGGCAGCACGCAGGCAAATTCTTCGCCACCATAGCGCGCGGCACAGTCATTGGGACGGCCGAGTGCCGCGTGGATGACCGACGCAACCCGGCGCAGGCATTCGTCGCCCGCCAGGTGGCCATAGTTGTCGTTGTACTTCTTGAAGTGGTCGATGTCGAGCATGATGAGCGACAACGGCCAGCCGCTACGGGCGCAGTCCTTCCATTCCCGCTCCAGCTCTTCATCGAAGGTGCGCCGGTTCTTCAGGCCAGTCAATCCGTCGCTGTGGGCAACGCGTTTGAGCAGCGCGGTCTGGAGTTGCAGTGCCAGATGGGTGATGACGCGCGATTCGGCAATGAAGGGGGCAATTGGCTTGCGGATGAAGTCGACTGCGCCCAGCTGGAAAGCGCGCACCTCATCGGCCTCGTTATGGCTGCCGGTGATGAAGATGACCGGGATGCCGGCCAGCGCCGGCTGCTGCTTGAGCAACTGGCACAAGTCAAAGCCATCTTCCTCGCCAAGGTTTATGTCAAGCAAGATCAAGTCGGGCCGCAGGATATGGCATTGTTCCAGGGCGGCAGCGTGGCTGGCGGCGGCCACGATATCGACCCGGCGCTGGAAGATCATGTGCAGGATCGCCACCGTGACGGGGTCGTCGTCCACCACCAGTGCCCTGGGCCGATTTCCGGTCATTTCAACGATCTGGTCGAGGAGCTTGTGCATTATCTTACCTCCGGCAGTCCTGGCTCAACATCCATCTTCCAGCATAGCAGCTACTGCCAAGCGAGCTGGCGGGACTGGGCGAAATTTGATCTGGGATAGGTTTAGCCAAGATTTGCCAGCGCCCGGCTATCTTTTCCCATGACACGGCGGTCGCCGTCTCCTATTGTGGAGAGACCGTGACCAAAGGAGGCGATGGTGGGTGAACAAATCCGTGCCAACAGCGCACTCGATCTTCCCAAGCCGTCCAGCTTTGCGCAGGATGCCGCCGTCAGCGACCTGGCGATCTCGATGCTCGACATCCTGTCGATGCGGCGTTCGCAGCGCGAATTCGCGCCGGCGCCGCTGTCGCTGTACCAGCTGTCGCGCCTGTTATGGGCCGCCGCCGGCATCAACCGGCCCGGCTACCGCACCGCGCCCAGCGCCTACAACAACCAGGAAACGGAAATCTATGTCTCGCTGCGGGAGGGCTTGTACTTCTACGACGCGGACCTCAGCCTGCTGCTGAATGTAAACGGTGAAGACATCCGCCATTTGACCGGTACCCAGGAATTCGTCGCGCAAGCCCCGCTCAACCTGGTGTACGTGGCCGATCTCGAACGCATGCAACTGGTGGAACCCGAAGCGCGCCTGCCAATGGCGGCGATCGGCGCCGGCTGCATGAGCCAGAACGTAGCACTGCAGTGCGCGGCGGAGGGACTGGCCAATGTGCCGCGCGCACTGATCGACCACGGGCGGCTGGCGGTTGCCATGGGACTGCGCCCGAGCCAGCACATTCTGTTGGCACAAAGTATCGGGATACCGTTGTCCATGCAGGGCGACGGGGCGGATCAATGAGCATGCCGGCAGCGGCACAGCGCTCGGTTAATGGGAGGCATCATGGGACGGGTTGCAGTGGTGACGGGGGGCACGCGCGGCATCGGCGCGGCCATTGCCGATCGCTTGAAGACGTCTGGCTATCGCGTGGTATCGGTGTTCCAGGGCAATTTCACGGCGGCCGAGGCATTTCATCGGGAGACCAGCATTCCCATCTTGCAGTGGGATGTCTCGGATTACCAGGCCTGCGTGCGCGGCATCGCAATCGTGCGCGATATGTTCGGCCCGGTCGAGATACTGGTCAACAACGCCGGCATCACGCATGATGTCATGCTGCACAAGATGGCGCCGGAGCAGTGGAACAGCGTGGTCGCCACCGACCTGACCTCGTGTTTCAACATGTGCCGCGCCGTGATTGGCGATATGCGCGAGCGGGGCTTCGGTCGCATCGTCAACATCTCCTCGGTCAACGGCCAGCGCGGGCAGTGCGGGCAGACCAATTACGCCGCCGCCAAAGCCGGGATGCTGGGTTTTACCCGGGCCCTGGCGCTGGAATCGGCTGCCAAGGGAATTACCGTGAACGCGGTGGCGCCTGGCTATATCGCGACCGAGATGGTGGGCGCGATGGACCAGGCTATCCTGCGGCAAATCGTGGCGCAGATTCCGGTGGGCCGCCTGGGCCGTCCGGATGAGGTGGCGCATATCGTGCAATTCCTGGCCGGCGACGACGCCGGCTATATCACCGGCGCCACCTTCAGCGCCAATGGCGGCCAGTACATGGCCTAGCGTGGGTAGCCATGGACCGTCAGCATGTCCCGGCCTGCGTCTCCAACGCGGAACTGGCGGCCATGATGCGCGAACTGGCGGACCTGCTGGAGATCCGTGGCGAAAACCCGTTCCGTATCCGGGCCTACCGCAACCTGGCGCGCAGCCTCGATACCCTGGCGCCCGCCGTGCAGGATATGCTGGCGCGCGGCGAGGCGCTGGAGGGACTGCCGGGCGTCGGCCACGACCTGGCCGGCAAGATGGCGGACATGGTGGCCACCGGTTCCTGCGCGCTGCTCGACAGCCTGCGCCAGAGCGTGCCGCCGGGTGCGCACCAGCTGCTCGATGTGCCGGGCCTGGGACCGCGCAAGGTGGCGCTGCTGCAGCAGGCGCTGGGCGTCGACAACACGGCCGGCCTGGTGGCAGCCGCGCGCGATGGACGCTTGCAGCACTTGCGCGGTTTCGGCGGCCACACCGTGGAGCGCTTGCTGGCGGCGCTGGCGACGCGGCAGGGTAAAGCCACGCGCGTGACGCGCGCCGCTGCCGGCGCGCTGGCCGGGCCCTTGCTGCAATGGCTGCAGGCGGCCGACCTGGGGGCGCTGGCGCAACTGGCCGGCAGCTACCGGCGCTGCCGCGAAACGGTGGGCGACCTCGATATCGTGGCCCGCGCGGTGCGCCCGGCCGACCTGGTCGCGCGCCTGCTGGACTATCCGGACGTGCAGCAGGTGCTGGCGCATGGCCCGACGCGCGCCAGCGTCCGCCTGCGTCAGGGCCTGCAAGTGGACTTGCGCGTGGTGCGCGAGGAAAGCTATGGCGCGGCGCTGCTGTACTTCACCGGTTCGCGCGGCCACAATATCGCCTTGCGCCGGCTGGCGCAGCAACGCGGCTGGAAGTTCAACGAATACGGCTTGTTCGACGGCGCCCGGCGCCTGGCCGGAGCCTGCGAACAGGAGGTCTACGCCGCGCTGGAGCTCGACTTCATCCCGCCGGAATTGCGCGAAGAGCGCGGCGAAATCGATGCCGCCCGCAGCCATGCTTTGCCGCAGCTGGTCGAGCGCGCCCAACTGCGGGGCGACCTGCATGTGCACACCACGGCCAGCGACGGCCGTGACAGTTTGCGGGCCATGGCGCTGGCGGCGCAGGCGCAGGGCTTGTCCTACCTGGCGATCACCGATCATAGCCCGGGCCTGCGCATCGCCCATGGACCGGATCCCGCTGCACTGGCGCGGCAGGGCAGGGAGATCGCGCGCCTGAACCGTGAGCTGACAGGCATCGTGCTGCTGCACGGCGCTGAAGTCGACATCCTGCCGGATGGTACGCTCGACTTGCCGGAAGCGGTGCTGGCAACATTGGACCTGGTGCTGGTGGCGGTGCACAGCGCCTTCGGCTTGCCGCGCGCACAGCAGACGGCGCGCATCTTGCGCGCACTGGACCATCCCGCTTGCAGCATCCTGGCGCATCCGAACGGCCGCCTGCTGCTGCAACGGCCTGGCATCGACGCCGACATGGGACGCATCCTGCAGCACGCCAGGCTGCGCGGCTGCGCGGTGGAGCTGAATGCGCAGCCGCAACGGCTCGACCTGGACGATGTCTGGTGCCGGGCGGCGCGCGACCAGGGCCTGATGATCAGCATTGCTTCCGATGCCCACAGCCGCTTCGATTTTGCCGACCTTGAGTACGGCATTGGCCAGGCGCGGCGCGGCT
>DASWTB010000166.1:0-3896 GCA_036402315.1 Pseudoduganella sp.
TAAAGAGCGACATCTGTGCCAAATCTCGTCGAAATCCGTGACTTACACTTCAGCTATGGAAAGCGGTCCATCCTGTCCGGACTCCATATGGACTTCCCACGCGGGAAGGTGGTGGCGGTCATGGGTGGCTCCGGCAGCGGCAAGACGACTGTGCTGCGCCTGATCGGCGGCCAGCTGCGCCCGCAGAAGGGCACGGTCAATGTGGACGGCCAGATCGTGCACCAGTTAAAGACGCGCGAACTGTACATGCTGCGCCGCAAAATGGGCATGCTGTTCCAGCACGGCGCCCTGTTTACCGACCTGACCGTGTACGAAAACGTGGCCTTCCCGCTGCGCGAACATACCGACCTGCCGGAAGAACTGATCCGCGACCTGGTGCTGATGAAGCTGCACTCGGTCGGCTTGCGCAATGCGGCCAAGCTGAAACCGGGCGAAATCTCGGGCGGCATGGCGCGCCGTGTGGCGCTGGCGCGCTCGATCGCGCTGGACCCGCAACTAATCATGTATGACGAGCCGTTCGCCGGCCTCGACCCGATTTCGATGGGCGTGACCGCCAACCTGATCCGCAACCTGAACGATGCGCTCGGTTCGACCACGATCCTGGTATCGCACGACGTCAAAGAGTCGTTCCAGATCGCCGACTATGTGTATTTCCTGTCGCAGGGCAAGATCGTTGCCCACGGCACCCCGGCTGACATGATGGTTTCGACTGATCCTTACGTGAAGCAATTCGTGCACGCGGAAGCGGATGGCCCGGTGCCATTCCACTATCCGGGTAAATCGCTGGCCGAAGACCTGGGCCTGGGAGTCCGCAAATGATGCGCCGTTTCCTGCTGAGCGTGGGTGGTGGCGCACGCGATTATGTCGAAAGCATTGGCCTTTCGGCTCGTACTTTCTTTACCATGCTGGGGTTGTCTCCTGGCTTGCTGCGCCGTCCGCGCCTGCTGGTTGAACAGCTGCATGTGATCGGTAACTATTCGCTGCTGATCATCATCCTGTCCGGCCTGTTCGTCGGCATGGTGCTGGGCCTGCAGGGTTACTACACGCTGAATAAATACGGCGCGTCTGAATCGCTGGGCTTGCTGGTCGCCCTGGGCCTGACCCGCGAACTGGGGCCGGTGATCACCGCCCTGCTGTTCGCCGGCCGTGCCGGTACCTCGCTGACCGCGGAGATCGGCCTGATGAAGGCGGGCGAACAGCTGTCCGCCATGGAAATGATGGCCGTGAACCCGATCCAGCGCGTGCTGGCGCCGCGCTTCTGGGCCGGCGTGATTTCCGTGCCCTTGCTGACCGGCATGTTCAGCGCGGTCGGTATCCTCGGCGGCTACCTGATCGGCGTTGGGCTGATCGGCGTTGACGAAGGCGCCTTCTGGTCGCAGATGCAGGGCGGCGTGGACGTATGGAAAGACGTATTCAATGGATTCGTGAAAAGTGTGGTGTTTGGTGTCGCCATCACTTATATCGCGCTGTACCAGGGCTATGAAGCCCAGCCTACCCCGGAAGACGTTTCCGGTGCGACGACGCGCACTGTGGTCATCTCCTCCCTGATGATCTGGTGGCTCGACTTCATGCTGACGGCGCTGATGTTCAGTAAATAAGGAATAAATGTATGCAACGTAAATCTCTCGACGTTTGGGTTGGCCTGTTCATTGTTGTGGGTGCTGCTGCGCTCATGTTCCTGGCACTCAAGGCCGGCAACCTCGGCTCCATGACCATGGGCAAGACCTACCAGGTGACCGCCCGCTTCGACAATATTGGTTCGCTGCGCCCACAGGCTGCCGTCAAGGCTTCCGGCGTGGTGGTGGGCCGCGTGGCGTCGATTGGTTTCGACGACAAGGTGTATAAAGCCGTAGTCACGCTGGACATGGAAGAAGGCTTCAAGTTCCCGAAAGACAGTTCGGCCAAGATCCTGACCGCCGGCCTGCTGGGCGAGCAGTACATCGGCATCGAAGCCGGTGGCGACGAAAAGAACCTGGCTGCCGGCGACCGCATCGCCCGTACCCAGTCCGCAACCGTGCTGGAAGACCTGATCAACCAGTTCATCTATAGCAAGGCAGCCGAAGGAAAGGACTCCCAATGAGCAAATTCCGTACTCTTGCCGTCAGCCTGGCAATAGTGGGCACGCTGAGCGGCTGCGCCGGCCCGAATCCGCGCGACCCGTTTGAGGGCTACAACCGCGCCGTCTTCAACTTCAACGACAAGGTGGACGAGTACGCGCTGAAGCCGACCGCCACCGTCTATAAGGATGTGACCCCGGGTTTCTTCCAGACTGGCGTCAGCAACTTCTTCGGCAACCTGGCCGACGTCTGGACCGCCGCTAACAACCTGCTGCAAGGCAAGGTTGGCGATGGCATGTCGGACCTGATGCGGGTGGCGATGAACTCGACCTTCGGCCTGCTGGGCGTGCTCGATATTGCATCCGAAGCAGGTTTGCAAAAACATAAAGAAGATTTTGGCCAGACCCTGGGCGCCTGGGGCGTGCCATCCGGCCCTTACCTGATGCTCCCACTGCTGGGCCCGTCGACCGTGCGTGACACTGCCGCCCTGCCGGTGGATATCACCGCCGATCCATGGCAGTACAAGGATCCTGTCAACGTGCGCAACATCGGCACCGTTACCCGTGTTGTGGATCAGCGAGCAGCTCTGCTGGACGCGTCCACGTTGCTTGAAGATGCCGCCCTCGACCGCTACGAGTTCATCCGTGACGGGTGGATGCAGCGCCGTAATAGCCAGGTTTATGATGGCGAAGACGGTCCGAAGGATAAACAAAAGCAGCCTGAAGTGGAGGACGAGGCTCCAAAGCAGCCTCAGGCTATAATGCCGGAACCGGCTGAAACCAAACCCAGCCTGTGATCCGGAACACAACCCTACATAGGTAAAGAACAATGAAATTGATCAAACAACTGATCGCGGTCGCAACGGTAGCTTTCGCTACCAGTGCATTTGCCGCTCCAGCTCCTGCCAACGAAGCGCCGGATGCACTGGTCAAGCGCATCAGCTCCGAAGTGCTGGAAACTGCCAAGTCCGACAAGGACATCCAGGCCGGCAACCAGAAGAAAGTCATGGACCTGGTGGAAACCAAGATCCTGCCTTACGTCGACTTCCAGCGCATGACTTCGCTGGCAGCCGGCCGCTACTGGCGCGAAGCTACCCCGGAACAGCAAAAGCAGCTGGCTGCTGAATTCCGCACCCTGCTGATCTTCACCTACTCGGGCGCCCTGTCCCAGGTGAAAGACCAGACCGTCGATTTCAAGCCAATGCGTTCTTCGCCAGGCGACACCGAAGTGGAAGTGCGTTCCCAGGTGAACCAGGCGCGCGGCGAGCCGATCCAGCTGAACTATCGCGTCGCCAAGACCGATGCCGGCTGGAAGATTTATGACATCAACGTGCTGGGCGCCTGGCTGGTAGAAGCCTACAAAGGCACCTTCGCTTCGGAAATCTCGAAAGGCGGCATCGATGGCCTGATCAAGACCCTGTCCGAAAAGAACAAGAAGCTGGCCTCCAAGCCACTCAAGACTGCGGCCAAATAATGCCTGATACCGCTGTTTCCAATCAGCTGTCGCTGAAGTCGCTGACCGTGGCCAACGCCACGGAAGCGCTGGCGCAGGGCCTGGCTGCGCTGCGCGCCGGCCAGAATGTGTTCGACCTGGGCCAGGTGGAAACCGTGGACTCCGCTGCCGTGTCAGTCATGCTGGCATGGCAGCGCGCTGCCGTTCAGAACGGCATCAAGCTGGAACTGCGCAACCTGCCAGGACAGCTCCAGAGCTTGACCAAGCTCTACGGCGTGTGCACGCTCGTGTCGCCCGCCGACCTGCATCATCATTGACCCCCGCCTCACCCCCCACCGCCGAGTTTGCGGTGTCAGCATCTGACACCGGCAAGTAATACGGGTTCAG
>DASWTB010000167.1:0-10785 GCA_036402315.1 Pseudoduganella sp.
ATCAAGCCAACCGCATTGCACACCACATTGAGGATCAGCCGGTGCAGGCGCAGCGCCAGCCAGCCGCACAACACCGCAAACAGCAAACGGTATTCGCCGAAGCGGCCCCCACTGGCCAGTTGCAGCACCAGGTCGCCATACACCGCCGCCACCGCCAGCACCGGCAGCAGACTCAATACGCTGACCTTGAACACGAAATGGGCCCAGCGCTGCAACTCGCCGTAGTCGCGATTGCCCGCATAGGCGCCAATCATGCGCGAGCGCACTACCGAGAAAATTACCATGCCGGGCATGTAGTTGCGGATGATATCCGTCAAACGCAGGACAAATCCCAGTCCGGCCATGGCTTCCGGCGCCTGGCTGCGCGCCAGCAGCAGGATCAGGCAGGATGGCGAATACAGATACTCAACAATGCCGCTCGCGTAGTTATGGAGCGCCACCGCGCGCATCTGCGCCGCGCTGGGTGGCCGCCAGCCTTCGCGCGCCTGCGCCGGCAATCCGCGCACGGCATGCGCGAAGAAGCCCGCGGCCAGCAGCAGCGCCCCGACGCTGGCGCCCAGTTCCGCCAGCAGCAACACGTGCGCCGTGCCGCTACTCATGGCCAGCAAGGCGCAAGCGATCACCGTACCGCGCAATACCGTGACCACCTGCATGCGTGATTGCAGCGCAAGGGCTTCCAGCGTGTTGTCGCGCAGAATGCGCATCACTCCTTCCACCACCAGCAGGATGGCTACCACACCGGCCAAATCGGCGGGGAAGCTGGCAGGCAGCCAGCCCTGGCCGCGCGCCAGCAGCAAGCCGCCTGCCACCAGCGCCAGCAACAGCATGCGGCAAGCCGCGATGGCAACCACCAGGCGCGCCAGTGCCTGGCGGCTGCCGCGCAAGCGGTATTCGGGAAGGAAACGCAACAGGACCCAGTCGAGGCCGAAGCTCGACAGTCCAAGGACGAGTTCCACCAGCGCCATGGCAACCACGTAGTGGCCGAATTCGGCAGCCGGCAGTAGCCGCGCCGACAGCCCAAGCACGCTGGCTGTCAGCACGGCGGTAGGCACCTTGCCTACCAGGAATGCGGCAATATTACGCCGCGTTTGGGGGCCTGAGTATGGTGCTGTCATAGCATGGCTCAGTCCCCCCGGCGGCTCAAGGCAGCGGCAGCGTGATGGTCTGGCTGCCCACCGTCAGCACGCGGCTGGTGGTGCCCGTGGTCAGCTTGACTGCCGGCTTCTTGCAGCCCACGTCCAGCAGCACCACGAATTCGCCCTTGAGGGTTGCGGGACGCGTGAATGCTGCATGCTCCTCGATGCCGGTGCGCGGCGCCGGACCGTCGCGTTTGACCAGCGTGGTTCCCGGCGTGATCGAGCGCACGCACAGCGAACGGTCGCCGTTGACAATGGTTGCCGAACCGTCCGCATTGACCGTGATCGGCACCGCGGCATGGAAGTTCCATTCCCAGGCATGGGCTACTGGCGCCGTCAGCGTGTCCATGACCACGGCCGCATCCTGGCTGCGGAAGTACCACACCTTGCGGCGATTCAGCGACAGCGCCCCTTCAAATGCCGGCGTGGCATCGCCTTCCACGTAGTCCATGGCGGCAGTAGTGGAGAAACCGGTGATCTTGCCGTTGCGGCCCAGGTTCACGGTATTGCCTTCGATCCGCTGGCCGACGCCATTGTCGTAAGTGACCGCGTTGTGCGACTTGGTTGCGCGGTACCAGCTGCTCCACAGCGGCGAGCCGTACCAGTCGTAATAACCGGCTTCGATCAGCAGCCGCTTGCCGCCGCTGTTCAGCACGATCGAGTTCTGGTCGCCGTGGCTGTGGTTATACGAGCCGTAGGGGCTGGCCTTGAAGTACAGCGACGTGCGCTTCGTATCGGCCAGGGAACTGTGCATGGCAGCCCAGCCTACACTCGGGTAGAACGCGCCGTTCGCCGGCGGCACCGCGCTCGCGACGGTATTGACCGGCAGCGGCGATGGCGCCTGCAACAGGGTCAGCGGATCTTCCACCCCGGTCATGCTGCTGTAGTACCACTTCGCCGCCGGCGTATTGAAGCGCGAGGCAAAGGCTTTCAGCAGGTAGGTGTTCGGCACGTCCTCGTGGCCGTCGCCAAATACGTGGGTCGGGGTGCCCGGCGGCACGAAGTGCGCCATGAAGCGCAGGAAGCCGTCTGACCACGGCTTGCGGTAGATCGAAACGCCCAGCGCCTGGCTCAGCGGGTCCCAGATCTGCACCGAGAAGTCCGCTGCCGCCTGGCCGTACGCGGTCCCGTTGGCATAGCCACCTTCCGGGCCGCTCCAGGTATACACCTGGTGCACATACGTGCGCACGGCAAAGTCGAACCAGGTCTGGGCCGCCGGCACGTCACCCAGGTTCAGCGCCGCGATCAGCGCCAGGAAGCCCAAGGTATTGCCGCCGTGGGCGTCGTACGGATACTGGTCCATGCGGCCATTGCTGCCCGACAGGTCGGTGTAGATATCCGTGGTCCGGCGCGCAATGGAGTTCTGCCAGGTCGACTTGCGGGTGGAGTCGAGGTTATTCCACAGCATGTCCAGCGCCTTCGACAGCGACAGCGCAATGGTGCGGGTAGCCTGGTCCTGGCTGGCATAGCTGGTTGGCCCGGTCGGGCTCAGCGCCGCCAGTTCATCGCCGCGCTTGAGCGCTTCGTTCAGGTAGGCAGTGGCGATAGCCTCGCCCTGCTTCAGGCGGTACAACAAGGCTGCCGCTTCCACCTGGTGCGAGGTGCGGTTGATGCGGTTGCGGATATCGGAGTTCTGATTGCTCAGCGCGGTGGTCATGGTTCCGCTGCTGACCAGCGGCCAGTCGCTGTCCTTGACCGGCGCCATCGACATGCGCGACTGCACGGTCTCGATCAGGCGCCGCACCTGGTCGCCACGCTCGGTGACCATCGACGCAGGCCACTTCAGGTAGGGCAGGAAATTCGGCGCCAGCATGCGCGAGCGGCCATGCCGCAGCACGTTGTCGCGCAAGGTGGCATTATCGTAGACCTCGAACTTGATGGCGCTGCTGTCGATGGTAAAGCTGCGCACCGTCGACCAGTCCTTCGCGACCGCTTCAGCCAGCGGCACCACGGCCGCTTCCGCCGCAGCTTCAATCTGGGCCAGGTTGGAACCGGCCGCCTTGGCCTTGGCGCGGGCTGCCGCATCGGCATCGTTCATCGCCTGGGTCCGCGTGAACGGAGCGACTTTCCAGGTATAGATGCCGGCGGTGGCAAACGCATGGGTTGGCAGCAGCCAGTTGCGCGGCACCACATGCTTGATTGGCGAAGCGGTGCCTGGCGGCTGAATGATCACCAGGTACCAGGTGGTCGATGTGGCAATTGGATAACGCGACCACGAAAAACCGGGCGGATTCTGTGGCTGCAATTGCATTTTGTCCGGCGCCGGGCGCACGGCTTCAATGTTGGGGGAGATCGCCCAGTCGGCGCGGCTTGCTGTGGCCAGCGTGCTCAGGGCTGCGAAAACGGCATAGGGCAACAGGGAATATTTAACGAATTTCATGTGATACTCTCCAGACAATTTCGTTTGCGAATCAATAAGTTAACCGCATTTTGATCCAGCACAACAAGGAAAGTCTACATCACGAATTTCACAAATTCATTTCCGCACGACAAAATATTTGTAACAATGTCGCTCGAAAATGACACAATTCCCTAGCGTTGGGACGCGCCGAACCGGCACAACTGGACGATCGTCCCCATGCACATCATCAGCAGCAGCTGGGCGGTGGGTTCATCCATCAGCGCGCGGTTATAAACCAGCATCATCAGGAACAGCAGCATGGCTGCGACGCAGGTATCGGCCAGCGCGAGCTGGGCCACGCTACCTTGTTTTCGGCGCACGTAGCGCCAGGCAGCTAGCAGGGAAAACAGTAGCATGGAGGCGTAAGCGAGAGCGCCCAATAGGCCCACATCCCACAGCAAAATGGCCAGTGCCGTGGCATCGAGGTGCAGCGGCTGGTAGCGCTTGGCTACTTCCCCTGCACCCAGCAAGCCGGACGGTTTCGATGCACCGGGTCCATACCCCACCAGGCGGCGCGGCACTGTTGCCAATGGATCATTCGCCCATAGCGCAAGCGAGGCGGCGCGGCTGATTTCACCGGTGCGGTAATTGACGTTGTGCGGATCAAAGAAGTAGCCGCCGCCACGGTCCAGCTTTTCGGCCACGTTCTGCGCCGACTGCACTTTCTTGCCCCAGTAGAGGGTCTCGTACACGGTGTAGGTCGTTCCCACGAAAGCAGCGACCAGGACGGCGAAGCCAATGAAGGCGCCAATGCTGCGCAGGATGCGCCGCCGCAGCACCCAGGCCAGTACCAGGGGCAGCCAGATGAAGGCCGCCTTCACCTCGCCAAGCAGGATGATCGCGAAGCCGGTCGCAAGAAAGAACCACATCGCCTTGCCGGACATCTGGCCGGCATTCCAGCGCGCCGCCGCATACCCCATGGCCAGCACCGTGAACAACACCATGATGGCGCTATTGCCGCCAAAGCCGGGCGTGCCGCCGAAGGTACCGACAATCGAATCGAAGGTGGTTGCGGTGGCAACGAAGAAATGCTGGTACAGCACCACGGGCACCTGGATCAGCACCACCCAGAACATCAGGCGCCAGCTAAGCTCCAGGTGATTCTCTTTCCAGCGGAACCAGTACAGGGCGAACAGCACCGAGAACATTGGCAGCATGGCCTTCGCCGCCGAAAAGATCTGCGACTTGGGCACGCGATTGAACACCAGGCTGATGACAAAGGCTGCCACGAACAGCACCGCCGCCAGTTCGACCGTTGATCCGTCCCCCTTGCGCATGTGCTGATGCTCGCGCTTGTGCACCACCAGGTCCAGCAGCGCGCGGCAGAAAAACAGGATCGCCAGGCCGAAGGCAAGCCAGGCGGCAGGCCGCAATTTCAGGAAGTAGACAGCCGAACCTTGCAGCAGGAAGGTTAAAACGAACAGGCACCAGAACATGCCGTGCAGCGGCAGCACAAACACCATCAAGACCGACAGCACCGCCGTGCCGACGATCGCCACCAGCGGCGGCGAATCGAGCCCGCCGACCACCCCGACGAAAATCGCCAGCAGCATGAACGGGAACAGCAGCATCAGCGGCAGGCCGCGGTTCGGCCGAACCAGAGCGTGCGGTCCGGTGGCGCCAGCCGCCGCGGCTGGCGAACGCTGGAACAATGGCATGCGCATCCTCGCCCCCTTTACTCGCCAAACACGCCGACCAGGCGCTCGCGCGCCGGCTTGTCGAGCGCCGCCAGCAGCGAACGCACGAACTGGTCCTGCAACGCATATGCCGCCCCGGCCTCGGCACCGATGCTGGAGACGCGCACCAGCATGCCGTCAGGCACCGTGCCGCTCAGGCCGTAGCGCAATTCCTGCAAGCGCTGCTCGACGCCCGGCATGGTGGCCTTGCGCCCGACCGTGATCCAGTAAGTAATCGGTTCCTGGCGTGCGCCGGCAACGGCAAACAGCCGCTTCACCGGCAACACCCCGAGGCCCGTATCGAGGCTGCTTTGCTGGCCGTCGCGCACGGTGAAGCCCTGCGCGGTATAGCACACCTCCGGCTTGTGCACGCCCATGTTGTCGCTCTGGTCGCCGCCATAAGCGATCGACAGCATGATACGTTCGCCATTGCGGTTGACGTAGGTGCGGCCCAGCGTCTGGTTGTATATCCTGTCCAGCTTGGCCTGCGTGGCAGGATCAACCTGCAGCGGCATCACGCGCGTATCGACCTGCCACTCGCCGAAAGCGCGCGGCACCATCTGCTCCAGGCTGAAGCGCCCCGCCGCATCGGCCATGCGCGCAGTCGGCGTCAATGCCCGCGTCACTGCAGCGGAACACACCATCAGCACGCCCAGCACCATGCTTACCTTCATTGATTTTTTCATGAGTTTCGCCACCTGACGAACCATTGCAGGAACGCGTCCACGCCGATAATCAGCAGCAGCGCCGTGATAAATAGCACCATGCCGGCAAAGCCGTGCAGGAAGCCCTGCCCTGCCGCGTCGCCGAGGTAATAGGTCACCAGCGACAGCGTGATCACGCGGATCACGTTGGCGGTAAAGGAGATCGGGATGATCAGCAAGGCCAGCGCCACGTTGCGGAAGGCCGAGGAATGCCGCACCACGTTCAGGTAGAACAGCCCAAGCGCTTCCAGCGTCAGCAGGGTTTGCAGCCCGGCGCAGGCATCGGCCACCAGCAGCTGGTATTGCCCCACCTGCAGGATCACGCCGCTGCGTGCGATCGGATAGCCGGCCATGAACAGCAGGTGTTCGGTGGCCCAGGACACGGCCATCTTCATCGGCATGGTCAGCATGCCGACCAGCGGCCCCGGCAAAGGCACCATGAAGGCCATGAAGAAGAAGGCGAACCATTGCACGCGCAGCGCGCCATGGCCGCATTTGAGCATCAGCACCGCAGCCAGCAGCAGGATGAAGGAGGCAATCTCGAATGCGACGATGCCTTGCGAGCGGCCCAGGATGTAAGCCAGCAGGCCCACGCCCAGCACCGGCCAGCCGATGGCGGAAGGCTGGCCATCGGTACGCGCCAGCATGGCCGGCCATTGCCGGTACATCAGCCACAGCGCCAGCAGCAGAATGATCGGCCCATGCGCCTGCTCTTCGGTTGCCCACAGTCCGGTAAACAGGCGGTAGAAGGTGGGCACGTACAGTACCAGCATGCCCAGCAGCACCGGCAGCCAGTCGGGCAGCGCGTCGCGCAAGGCCGCCCGCGCGGCGGACTGCGGGCGGATGGCCAGGCCCGGATCCACGTCAGAACTCCAGCAGCACCGAACCTACCACTTCGGCGCCGGCATAGCGCACCTGTTCGCTGAGCGCCGCCACATCGTACAGCGACGTGGCGTTGCGGTGCACCACCAGCAGCACGCCATGGGCGCGCGCCATCACCGGCAGCGAATCGTGCGCAGTCAGCACGTCCGAGGTGTCATACAGCACCACATCGTGCAGCGCCTCGAGCTGGGCATTGAGCCCGGTGAAGTCCTTGCGTGCCAGCAGTTCGGCCGGATTGGGCGGCAGCGTCCCCGCGCCCAGCACGGCCAGTGATTCGAAGGAATCGATGCGCGTCACCGCCGCCATGGTAGCGCGCCCGGCCAGCATGTCGGACAGGCCGGTCTTGCCCTGCAGGTTGAAGATCTCATGCTGCGAGGGCTGGCGCAGGTTGGCGTCCACCAGCAGGGTGTTCTGACCGAGCTGCGAGAACACCACGGCCAGGTTGGCGGCAAACAGGCTGGTGCCGGAACCCGGTTCGACACCGACGATGGCCAGCGATTTGTGGCCGCGCCCGAACCAGCGCAGCATCAGCTGGCCACGCACCGCCCGCAGCTTTTCCACCTGGCGGCTGAACGGGTCATAGGCTGCTACCAGGCGCGAAGAGAAATACTTCTCGCCGGCCGGAACGTAGGGATAGTCGAACTGCCGCGCCAGCACTTGCTGGATATCGGCAGCGCTGACCATGCCCAGCGCCTGGGCCGCTTCGCCGAAGCGGATGCCGGTCTCTTCCTGCATGCGCAGCACCGCATCGGTGTTTTCCGGCGTCAGCTTGCCCGCCTCCTGCAACAGGGCGCCGATGGTCGCATCGCCCACGCCGTGCGGCGCGGCGGGATTGAAATGCAATGGGCTGTTCATCAGCACCTCCTCAGTTCAGCCGCAACGTGCGCGGCGCATGCAGTTGCGGCAGCCCGAAGCGGCGCTGGCGCGGCGGATTCCAGTCGATCGTGGCCAGCACCGGAATGTGCACCACCTCGGCCAGGTCGGCTTCCGACCGCACGCGGCGATCGAACATTTCGGACAGCATGGCAATGCCGATGCCCAGCATGCCTCCCAGCAGCAGCGACAGCACCGTATTCAGCACCACGCGCGGGCCGGCCGGCTCGATCGGCGGCACGGCGGGATTCAGCACCGACACGTCGGACTGGTCGGACCCGCCCTCGATGCGGGTCTGCGAAGAGCGCTGCGAGGCATTGTCGAAGGCGCGCTGGGCGCTTTCGACGTCCTTGTTCAGCACATTCATTTCGTCGCGCTGGCGATTGATCTGCAGCACCTTGGCCTTTTGTTCGGCCAGCGCGGTGCGCAGGGCTGCTTCGCGCTGGGCGAAGACATTGGCGTTGTTGCTCACGGAGGAAGTCACGAGCGCGGTCTGCTCGTTCAAGCCGGCCCGCAGGCGCGCCACTTCCGCCGCGGCGCTCTGGTACTGCGGGTGGTTGCGGCCCAGGCGCTGGCCCATTTCGGCCAGCTTGGACTCCTGCTGCGCCAGGTTGACGCGCAGGTTCTGCACCACCGGGCTGGCTGTCACGTCCGGCGATGCGCTGCCGGAGCCGTGCGCCACCGCCTGCCGCGAATTGGCTTCCATCGCTTGCGACTGCGCCGCCACCAGCTGCGCCGACAGGTCGTTGAGGCGCATCGATTCGACATCGAGCCGGTTATCGACGCTGACGATGCCGTGCTCCTGCTGGTATTTGGACAGCTTGGCCTGCGCCACCTCCAGGTTATCGCGCAGCACTTTCAACTGCGAGTTGAAGTAGTTGGTCGCTTTCTTCATCGGCTCCACCTTGAGCTGCACATTGATCTTCTGGTATTCGTCGGCAAAGGCGTTGGCCACCGCCGCGGCGAACTGCGGGTCGGACGCCTTGAAGGTCACGTTCAGCACCGAGCTTTCCTTGGCCGGCACGATGTCCAGCTTCTTCTGCAGCAGCTCGGCCAGCCAGTCGCGCACCGTGCCCTTGCCGCCGGTCGATTCATTGAACTGGGCGATCACGGCCGGGCTTTCGGCCAGCTTGAGCTGGTCCACCACGCGCAGCGCGACATTCTTGCTGCTGATGATGTCGATCTGCGTCGCCATATAGCCGGGCAGGAGCTGGCCCGGCAGGGCCATGCCGGTCAGCGGGTCGACGCCCTTGTAATTCATCACCAGCGAACTGGTCGCCTCATACGTCTTGGGCAGCAGCAGGCTGACGACGAGGGTGGCGGCCACCGTGACCAGCAAGGTCAGCAGCACGATCTTCTTGCGCGCCTGGAGGATCAGCAGGAACTGGGCGAAATTCATAACATCTCCTTAGAACCAGCTTTCCTTGATGAAGATGACGTCGTCGGTCTGCACCACGTCCTCGTTCCTGGCGGCGATCACGTGTTCCGATCCATCGCCGTTACGGCGCTTGATCTTGATGCCGCGCTCCGTGCCGCGCGGAGTCAGCCCGCCGCCGACCGCCAGCGCCTGGCTGACCGTCATGGCGCGCTCCAGCCGGAAGGAACCGGGGCGCTGTACTTCGCCATAGATGTAGAAGCGCGGCGAACGTTCGGCATAGATCACATCGTTGGGGCCCAGCTCGATTTCCTTGTCCAGCGCCCCGTTGCGCACCATGTCGACCACGTCGATCACGGTCTTGGTGGTCTTGCCATCGCGGGTCCGCACCACGCTCACCGTATCGCCGCCGTCCGCATTGAAGCCGCCCGCCTGCGCCAGCATATCCATCACGCCACGCTTGCCGCCATCGAGCGGATAGCGCCCGGGGCGGTTCACCATGCCCAGCACCGACACTTGCGCGCTCTGGATCTGCGAGACGATGATGCTGACCTGGGCATTCTTCAGGTAGCCCTTCTTCACCAGCTGCTCGCCGATCGCGCGCTCGGCCTGCTGCACCGTCAGCCCGCTCACCTTGACTTCCCCCAGCAAAGGGAAAGTGATCTTGCCCGATTCGCTGACCCGCGTTTCGGTCGCCATGTCCGGGTTGCCGAACACGGAAGCCTTGATCACGTCGCCTGCGCCCAGCGTCAGGTCCGCTGCCTGTGCGAAGCCTGCACCCAGTACCAAGGCCATCGCCACCATCCACATCAGTAGTCGTTTCATGATTGCTCCTCGATGTCTGTTCTATTTGAGGCCAGCCACGCCGCGTTCCAGGGCGGTGGCCGGGGCGCCCGCATCCGCTACCGGCGAGGGCTGGTTGATATAGGCAATCTTGGCGCTGGCGCGCAAGCGCTTGACTTCTTCCTCTGCCGCTTCCTTGCCCTTCCTGGCGACCAGGTATTGCTCGATCTGCGGCCTTGCCGCATCCAGTTCCACCGGCGAAGAGCGGATGTCGGCGATGGTCACCAGCATGCTGCGCTCGCCCTCCCGCACGATGAACAGCTGGCCTTTCGCCAGGGCCAGCAACTTGGCCGACAGTTCGGGCGGCAACTCCGATCCGCTGCGGCTCAGTTGGGCTTTCTGGTACTTGACCTTATGCTGGTCGAGCCAGGCAGCCACCTCGTCGAGCGAACGGGTCTTGTCCATCACCGCCTTCAGTTCATCGGTCACCTCGCGCGTTGGCAGGATGATTTCGCGCATATCGAAATGCTTGCGCTGTGAAAAGAATTGCGGGTTCTGGCTGTAGTAGGCTTCCACCTCCGCTGCGGTAGGCTTGGCGGGCGTGCCGATCCGCTTTTGCATATAGGCTTGCGCCAGGATCACCGAGCGTGCCCTTTCGATGGCCTGCACCACACGCGGGTCGCGGTCGACTTTCTCTTTCGCCGCTTCACCGATCAGCAACTGGCGGTCGATCAACGCCTCCAGCGCCTGCTTGCGTGCAGCTTCCTGTTGCGTGGCTGGAGCGTTGCTGCGCGACAGTTCGTCGTTCAACTGCATGACGGTGATTTCCTCACCGTTGACGTTGGCCAAGGCCTGGCCGGGTTTCTGTTCCGCCTTGCTGCTGCAGGCGGAAACGAGAACAACCAGCATGCCTGCCAAAGCCATATTCGGGTTGATGTGCTTCAAAATATCCTCC
>DASWTB010000168.1:0-31254 GCA_036402315.1 Pseudoduganella sp.
AGAACTTGGGTCGAGGACATTTTGAGCCTTGGATTCTGTGCGCGGAGTACCGCTTGTCAGGATTAACGTCAGGCTCGGAAAGAACTTTAGGGTCTTTTTGAAAAATATTTGAGAAATTTCCAAAAAAATTGCCGTTGCGCCCCCATCCCAAGGGTCACAACGGCAAATCTCAAGCGAAACGGTCAGGAGATCAGTTCGTCAAGCCCGGCGCTCAGTTCATCCAGCGATGGCATCTGGTCAATCAGGGCGTTTTCCTCGAGCCCCATGCTTTCCGCCACTTCGGTCGGATAGCAGGCGGCAATTTGCTCAGGGGACAGTTTGTTCTCGTCGACGCGGGCGCGCCAGGCAGCCAGGTGGATCACTGCGGCCAGCTCGTTTTCCCCCGGTTTGGGGATGGCCGCAATGGTTTCAGCGAAGGTCGGCGGGAATTTCCAGCGATTGGCCAATTCGGCGCCGACGTTGGCATAGGTATAACCCAGCGCATTTTTCTCGGTTTCCAGGCGACGCTCATCCAGCGGGCCGGCTTCCTTGTCGAGCGCCTTTGCCTGCTCAGGCATGCCGGCGTGGATCACCAGCTGGCCGATCGCATGCATCATGCCGATGGTGAAGGCGAGGTCGGTATTTTGCTTGCAAGCCTTGGCGATGAATTTGGCGCCCACCGCGGTGCGCAGGCTGTAGCGCCAGAACTGGCGCAAGTCCATGCCGGGTACGGTCTTGAAGCCGCTCACCAGGCCTGAGCTGATCACCAGCGTGCGTACGGTGACAAAGCCCAGCATCAGGATGGCGTCTTCCACAGTGCCGATCGAACGCGATACGTGGTAATAGGCGGAATTGGCCAGGCGCAGCAGCTTGGCACTCAGCACCGGGTCGGCCGACAGCTTCTTTGCGATCTCCTCGGTGGAGACGCTGGCCTTGTCGAAGCTGCTGATCAATTCGTCAACAACCTTCGGGGCGGTTGGCAACGCAGTTGGATTCTGGAACAGTGCTTCGAGCTTCATGAAAATCTCCTCTAAATTCGGCGTTGCTGTGGGTGAAACTATATAGCGTTTCCAGAGGGGAGTGCAGCAAGTTTTTGACATCCGTTGGCAGCGCACAGCATTCCCGGCTTTCTGCATTTGATCCCGGAAATTTGCAGTCTGTCGCAATTGCGTCGCGTCACGGCTGCGTTGCCGTTAGAGTGCACCCTGGCTCATTACGCCACTTATAACTAGATAGGGATACAAAAAATGCAAGCATCCACCCGCGTCACGCCGCTCAAGCTGGCCCTTACCCTGGCCTTCTGTGGAGTCACTTTTGGGTTGGCCCCGGCGATTGCCCAACAGGCAGCACCGGCTCCAGCCGCGCAAACGCAAGACGCCGTCCCGCTGCCGGGCGACGATTTCTTTGGCCACGTGAATGCCGAATGGCTGGCCAAGACCCAGATTCCGGCCGACAAAGGCAGCTGGGGCGCCGGTTCCGCCCTGGGCGACGCCACCAATGAGCGCATCGTCAAGCTGATCGACGAAACCGCCGCCAAGTCGCCGACCGGCGACACCCGCCGCGTGACCGAGTTCTATCGCAGCTTCATGGATGAGGCGGCAATCGAAGCGCATGGCCTGAACTCGCTCAAGCCGGAACTGGAAAAAATCGACGCCATCAAGGACAAGGCCGCCCTGGTGCGTGCGCTGGCCGCTTCCATCCGCGCCGACGTGGACCCGCTGAACGCCACCAATTTCTATACCGAAAACCTGTTCGGCATCTGGATCGCGCAAGGCCTGACCGATCCCAAGCACTACATCCCCTACATCCTGCAGGGCGGCCTGGGCATGCCGGACCGCGCCTACTACCTGGAAGACAACCAGCGCATGCACCAGCTGCGCACCGCCTACCAGGCCCACATCGCCGCCATGCTGAAACTGGCCGGCTACAGCGAGCCGGAAACCCGCGCAGCCCGTGTCTATGAACTGGAGCGCAAGCTGGCCCAGGCCCACGCCACCCGCGAAGATTCCGCCAATATTCAAAAAGCCAACAACACCTGGACCATGCGCGACTTCGCCGCCAAGGCGCCGGGCATGGACTGGCGCGCCTTCTTCCGCGCCGCCGGCCTGGGCAAGCAGAACAAATTCGTCGTCTACCACCCGACCGCCATCACGGGCAGCGCGGCACTGGTGAACGAGATGCCGTTGCAAGCCTGGAAAGACTTCCTGGCCTTCCACAGCGTGAACCATTTCGGCGGCTTCCTGCCGAAAGCCTTCGTCGAGCAGCGCTTCGAATTCTATGGCCGCACCATGAATGGCACGCCGCAACTGTCGCCACGCTGGAAGCGCGGCCTGAGCGCGGTAAATGGCGTCGTGCCTGATGCTGCCGGCAAGATGTACGTTGAGCGCTACTTCCCGGCCGAAGCCAAGGCACGCCTGCAAACCATGGTGTCGAATATTGTGAACTCCTTCCGCAAGCGCGTCGATGCGCTGGACTGGATGGCGCCTGCAACCAAGAAGGAAGCCCAGGAAAAGCTGCGCACCCTGTACGTGGGCGTAGGCTATCCGGATAAATGGACTTCCTACGAAGGCCTGGAAATCAAGCCTGACGACGCAATGGGCAACGCCCTGCGCGCCGAGCAGTTCCACTACAAGCAGGAATTGGCGAAACTGGGCAAGAAGGTCGACCCGACCGAATGGTGCATGCCGCCGCACGTGGTGAACGCAGTGAACTTGCCGATGCAGAATGCGCTGAACTTCCCGGCCGCGATCCTGCAGCCGCCATTCTTCGACATGAAGGCTTCCGACGCGCTGAACTACGGCGCCATCGGCGCGGTGATCGGCCATGAAATCAGCCACAGCTTCGACGACCAGGGCGCCCAGTTCGACTCCAAGGGCCGCCTGCGCGACTGGTGGACCAAGGAAGACGGCGAGCACTTCAAGCAAGCCGCAGCCAAGCTGGTGGCGCAGTACGACGCCTATGAAGCCTTCCCTGACCTGAAGCTGAACGGCACCCTGACCCTGAGCGAAAACCTGGCCGACCTGGCCGGCCTGGCCGCGGCGCTGGATGCCTACCACGTCTCGCTGGGCGGCAAAGCCACCCCGGCGCAGGACCGCGACTTCTTCAACGGCTATGCCGCAAGCTGGGCTAACAAGGCGCGCGATGCCTCGCTGCGCAACCAGGTCATGACCGACGGCCACTCGCCGGCCAAGTGGCGCACCTACACCGTACGCAACCTGGACGCCTGGTACCAGGCTTACGACGTAAAGCCGGGCCAGAAGCTGTACCTGGCGCCGGAACAGCGCGTGCGCGTCTGGTAAAGTAGGGGAATGGACGACATCGAGCAGATCACCCGCCGCACGCTGGAGCATTACGAGCGCAACGCGCAAGCCTTCCTCGAAGGCACGCGCGACCACGACGTAAGCCAGAATATTGCGGCGCTGCTCGATGCGATTGAAGGAACGCCACCGTTCCGAATTCTCGATTTCGGTTGCGGTCCTGGCCGCGACCTGCGCACGTTCAAGTCGCTTGGACATGAGCCGGTAGGCCTCGATGGCTCGGCCCACTTCGTCGAGATGGCGCAAAGCTGGAGCGGCTGCACGGTTTTGCACCAGGACTTCATCGCGCTCGACCTGCCGCCTGCATCGTTCGACGGCATCTTCGCCAACGCCTCCCTGTTCCACGTTCCCAGCGCTGTGCTGCCTGACGTTCTGTCACGCCTGCATGCGGCTTTGAAACCGCGTGGAGTCCTGTTCAGTTCCAATCCGCGTGGCCACAACGAAGAAGGCTGGAATGGCCCGCGCTACGGCTGTTATTTCGATTTCGAAACGTGGTCGGCCGTGGTTGCCGCTGCCGGCTTCGAGCCCGTCACACATTATTACCGCCCGGCAGGGTTGCCGCGCGAACAGCAGCCATGGCTGGCTTCAGTCTGGCGTAAATGTTAATGAGCGAACAGTGAGAGGCGCTGCCTGTTCGTATGATTTGCTCGTCGCGAACTTTTAAGAGGAGCGCATCATGAACAAGGACCAAGTGAAGGGCAAAGCCAAGGAAATCGGCGGCAAGATCCAGGAAGAAACCGGCGAACTGGTCGGCAGCTCGAAACAGCAAGTGAAGGGCGTTGCCAAACAGGTCGAAGGCAAGCTGCAGAAACAGCGTGGCGACCTGCGTGAAGCCATCGATGATGCCACGGACGAACTGATCGACCGCGGCAACCGCCAGTAAAGTATTTGCCATGGGCCGGCATGCACGATGTGCACGCTGGCCCTATCACAAGTTCGGGCGTACGAATCTACCCCGATAAAGCGCCGGGATAGATAGGGGAACAAGTTCTTCGTTGCTCATAATGTTCAGTCCTCATGAAAGGCCACCACATCATCGCAGATGCCATCGCCACTGCCGCGTTCATGCTTGGTCAATACAAAGTCTGCACTGAGCACTTTGCGCTCACTCTTCTCCCGGGGGAACTCCGAGCGGGAACATATGGCGGTATGGCTTGGCCTCGGCCCATGCCCGGGCGAACGAAGGGCGCGCACGCAGGCGTGCCAGGTAGGCCATCACATGCTCATGCCTGGCCGGAATCGGGTGCGACCAGTGCGCGTACAGCAGGAAGGGGGCGGCGGCGCAGTCGGCCATGCTGAATTCCCCACCGGCTGCCCAGGTGCGGTGCGCCATCACTTTATCCAGCCAGGCATAGGCCGTATCGAGCTTGCGGCGCGCCTCGGCCGTGCCGTAGCCATCGTGCTCGCCTTCGGGGCGCAGGACATCGCCCACCAGCTTTTGCTGCGGCGTCGCGATGTGGTTGTCGAAAAAGCGGTCCATCATGCGCACTTCCAGCGCGGCTTTGGGATCGGCGGGCAGCAGCTTTACCGGGCCGGGATAATGCAGTGCCAGGTGCTCGATCACGATGCTGGCCTCTACCACCATGCGCTCGCCATCGAGCAGGATAGGGAACTTCTGGATCGGCCACAGGCCGGCGAACTGCACGCAGTTTTCGGGATGCTCGGGCGACAACATGCGGTACTCGAACGGCGTGCCGTTTTCGTACAGCGCAATCAGCGCCTTCATCGAGTAGGAAGAAAGGGGATGGTAGAACAGTTGCAGGGACATGGCGCCTCCGTCGGTGGTGGTTGATCGTACCACTACGACGGATGATGCATTCGCAATTCGACAAAAGCCGGGCTCACTTGATCGCGAACCAGCCCGTCCTTGAAGCGTAGCGCGGCTGGGTTGGCGGTGGTTTGAGGCGCGGCAAAGAAACAGCCCGCCGGCTTGCGCGGGCGGGCTGGGCGGCGAGGGCGCCCGGCCCGGCCTCAGTTCGATTCCGGCTTCAGGTGCTTGCGGAAGAAGGCGTCGATGTAGGTTTGCACGTGGCGCTTGGCCAGGCGGTTCGAGACGCCGTGCTTGGCGCCCGGGTAGGTCATGAGTTCGAACTGCACGCCGCGGTTCACCAGTGCGTCGATCATCTTGGTCGTGTTGGTGAACAGGACGTTGTCGTCCGCCATGCCGTGAATCAGCAGCAGCTTCGACTTCAGGCCGTCGATGTGGTAGAACACGTTCGACTGCTTGTAGCCTTCCACGTTATCGGATGGACGGTCCATGAACTGCTCGGTGTAGTGGGTGTCGTACAAGCCCCAGTCGGTCACCGGCGCGCCGGACACGCCGGCTGCGATCTTGTCCGAACCTTGCGACAGCAGGCGCAGGGTCATGAAGCCGCCATAGCTCCAGCCATACACGCCAATGCGCTTGGCATCCACGAACGGCTGCTGGCCCAGCCAGTCGATACCGGTCAGCTGGTCTTCCACTTCCACCTTGCCCAGGTTGCGGTAAATCGCGTCGGTGAACACGCGCTCGCGGCGCGAAGAACCGCGGTTATCCAGGCGGAATACCACATAGCCTTGCTGCGCCATGTACTGGTCGAACTGCTGGCCGTCCCACTTGCGGGTCACGTGTTGCGAGTGCGGGCCGCCGTAGGTGGACAGGTAGACCGGATACTTCTTGCTGGCGTCGAACTTGTACGGCTTGATCATCGAGTAGTACAGGGTCTGGCCATCCTTCGCCTTCATATTGCCGAATTCGACCGGCAACTGGTCCGACTTGTACTTGAAGTAGGGGTGCGACTCGTTGACTTCATTCTTCTCCAGCCAGCTCACCAGCGCACCGTCCGGACGACGGATCGCCACCTGTGGCGGGGTGGTTGGATCGGACCAGGTGTCCACGAATACTTCGCCATGCTTGGAGAAGGAGGCGTCGTGCCAGCCGTCAGCCTGGGTGATGCGCTTTGGTTTGTCGGCAGTGGAGCCATCCAGTTTCAGTTCGTAGACCTGCTTGTCATAGACCGCGTCCTTGTTGGAAGAAACGAAGACCTTGCCGGCCTTCTCGTCGACCGCCAGCACGTCGTCGAAGCCCCATTCGCCTTTGGAGATGGCGTGTTTCAGCTTGCCGTCCATGCCGTAGAAGTACAGGTGGTTGCGGCCGGTACGCTCGGACGACCAGATGAAGCCCTTGCCGCTTTCCAGGAAGCGGAGGTCGTCATTGATGGTGGTCCAGGTCTTCGAAGTCTCGGTCAGCACCGGGCGCTGTGCCAAGGTGGCGGCATCGACAGCGATCAGCTCCAGCGTCTTCTGGTCGCGCGACTGGCGCTGGAAGAACAGCGATTTGGAATCCTTGCTCCAGTCGGCACGCACCAGGTAGATATCCTTGTTGGCGCCCAGGTCCACGTCGCGGATCTCGCCGCCGGTAGGAGACACGATCTTCAGGCCAACGATGGCGTTCCTGTCGCCGGCGGCAGGATAGCGCTGCTCCACCACGTCGGTGCGGTCGGCGTAGATCTCGAAGCGGCGCGCCACAGGCACTTGCGCCTCGTCGTACCAGCGGAAGGCGATCGCGGAATCGTCCGGCGCCCAGTAGTAGCCGGTGAACTGGTGCATCTCTTCCTGCGCCACGAATTCTGCTTCGCCGTTATGCACGGTGCCCTTGCCGTCGGTGGTCAGCTGGCGTTCCTTGCCGGTCGCCAGGTCGATCACGAACAGGTTCTGGTTGCGTACGAAGGAAACGTATTTGCCCTTCGGCGAAATCTTCGGATCGATCACGCTGCCCGAAGCCACCAGGCGCGCGCTGTCAGGCCTGGACAGGTCAACCAGGTACAGGTTGCCGGCCAGCGGCACCAGCAGCTGCTTGCCATCCGGCGACCAGTTGTAGGAAATGATGCCTTTCAGCGCCGCGGTGCGCGCACGTTCGCGCAGCGCTTTTTCAGCGTCGGACAGGTTCTCGACCGGGACCAGGGCTTTGGAGTCGACCAGGCGGCGCGTGGTCTTGTCCTTCATATTGTATTCCCACAGGTCCATCTGGTACTGGTCGTCCGCACGGGCGCGCAGGAAGGTGACGCGGGCGCCATCCGGCGAAACTTTGAGGGCGCGCACGCCGGGGCCGGACAGGGCCGGATCGGCGTACAGGCGTTCAAGTGTCAGGCGTTCGGCGGACGCGGTACCGGCAGCCAGCAGGGCTGCCAGGGTGAGGATAAGGCGCATTGTTTGTCCCGGAATGGTTTACTTACGAATCGCAAGACGATACCAGAACCCGCTCCCTCTGATATTCGGAATGCAATGGCCTATGCCGTTTTTCCTTCGGCCACACGAGAATTCGACAGTGTTCGCAGATAGGCTGTGAGCAAAAGGGCAGCAATCGTCAAGCCGAGCACCAGGCCGATCCAGAATCCGGCCGCCGCCATTTCCTTCCACAGGCCCAGCAGGCAGCCGACCGGCAGCGCAAAGACCCAGAAGGCCAGCAGCTGGATCAGCATCGGCCCGCGCGTCACCTTGTAGCCGCGAATCGCGCAAGCCGCCGCTACCTGGGTCGCGTCCGACAACTGGAACAGCGCGGCAAACAGCAGCAGGGTGACGCAGGTCTGCTGCACGGCCACGTCACTGGTGTAGGCCGCCGCGATCTCGTTGCGGAACAGGGCAATGAAGGCCGCCGATACCACGGCAAACGCCAGCGACATGCCCAGCCCCACCCACGAAGCCGAGCGGGCCCGGCGCGCATCGCCTTCGCCCAGTGCCTGGCCCACGCGCGTCACCATGCCGATGCCCAGGCTGAGCGGCACCATGAACACCAGCGACGAGAAGTTCAGCGCAATCTGGTGCGCCGATTGCTCGATCACGCCGAAGCGCGCTACCAGCAAGGCCACCGCGCCGAACGCGCTGACCTCGGCGAAGTAAGTCACGCCGATCGGCAGGCCAAGCTTCAGCATGCTGCGGATTTCCGGCCAGTGCGGCCACTCCCAATGCGTGAACGGGTAGGTGGCGCGATAGGCATGCGAAATGCGCATCCACGCCAGCATGGCGCCCAGCATCAGCCACATGCAAAGCCCGGTCGACACTGCACAACCCACGCCACCCAAGGCCGGCAAGCCCCAATGACCGAAGATCAGCAGCCAGTTCACGAAAACGTTGAAGGCCAGCCCGATCAAGGCGATCACCATCACCGGCTTGGTCTGGTTGATGCTGGCGCTGTAGCCATACAGCGCGCGATAGCAGGCGAACGGCGGCAGGCCGATGCTGATGACGTGTACAAACATAGAGGCGCGCTGGTTCACTTCCGGCGCCAGTTGCAGGTGGTCGAACAGCAGGGTGGCCAGGTTGGCCAGCAGCATGGCCACCAGGCCGACGCCCAGGCCTTTCCACAAGCCCTGGCGCACCAGGTGAGGAATGCGCTGGTAGCTGCCGGCGCCCACTTCATGCGCCACCAGCGTATTCATCGCCATCATGGTGCCCATCACGCTCACCAGCACGATGGACCAGATCGCGGCGCCGGTCGACACGGCAGCCAGTTCGGACGCATTGGTGTGGCCGGTCATGGCGACGTCCGCTACCGCCATGCCAACAGTAGCGAGTTGTCCAATCAATACCGGCCAGGCCAGTTTCCAGAGTGCAGTTGCTTCATTGCGTAATTTGGCGCTCAAAATGGTGTCAGGCATGTGTTGCACAGTAGGAATTTGTTACAAGGTAGGGTAGTCTAACGGCCTTTGCGCCGCGTTAGTGCGCTTAGGATGTCTGGATATCGGAGATTTAGTAATGAAGAATACCTTTTGTGCCGCTTTCCTGCTGGCCGCTTCACTTGTTGGCCACGCCGCTGCGGCCGGTGAACTGGAGCTCTTCTCGCGTGAGGACTTCCGCGGCCAGCGCGTGGTCATTGCCGACGGCGCTGCCAACAATTTCCGTGACTTCGATTTCAACGACCGCGCTTCCAGCCTCGTAGTGCGCTCCGGCACCTGGGAACTATGCGAGCACGTGAATTTCCAGGGACAGTGCGCCGTATTTCAACGCGGCGAGTACCCGGACCTGCGCCAGTTCAACAATAGCTTCTCGTCCGCCCGCGAGATCGAACGTCGCCGCGACCGCGGCCAGGGGTGGGGCTGGGGCCGCGATAACCGTGACGACCGCGACGACCGCTGGCGCGATGAGCGCCGCGAAGAACGCCGCGACTACCGTGAATATCGCGAAGAGCCGCGTGGCCCGGCGGTGGAACTGTTCAACGACAACGGCTTCCGCGGCCGCGTCGTGCAGATCAATAACGACCTGGGCACGCTGCGCGACGTCCACTTTAACGACAACGCCAACTCGATGGTGGTCAATTACGGCACCTGGGAAGCCTGCGAACACGCTGACTTCAATGGCCAGTGCCGCACCTTTGGCCCAGGGCGCTACCCGGACCTGAGGGACTTCAGCGACCGCATCTCGTCGATCCGCCGCGTACGCTGACCGGCAAATCGTCCCCAAGAGGCGCGCTCATGGCGCGCTTTTTTCGTTATGGGAACTGAAAATAGAGGCCGTCCACCCGCCTGTGTTAATATTGTCAAATGGTATTATTAATTTCCAAATGGAAATTTTAATTGTCGCTATTTGATGAAACAAGGACTAAGGGTAGGATGAAATTCAGTAAACTGATTTCGGCAAGTGCCGTGAGCATGGCTTTGGCCGCATGCGGCGGTGGCGGCAGCGATTCGAACAGCGCAACCACGACGCCGCCAGTACAGACGTCGCCGGTTTCGGTGGTCTTCAGCGGCACGGCTGCCGTGGGCGCCCCGCTGGAGGGCAGCGTGACGGTCAAGGACTCGAAAGGAGCCACCAAGGTTGCCCAGATCGGTGCTAATGGCGCATATTCGGTCGACGTGACCGGCATGACCGGCCCCTTCGTGTTCCGCGCGTCCGGCTCGGCCAATGGCCTGGCCTACACCGTACACTCGATTGCCACCAGCGCCGATGCAGCCGGCAAGATCAATATCACCCAGCTCACCGACCTGATCGCCGCGAACGTGGGCGGCCAAGTCGCGGCGAACTATTTCGACCAGTTCGAGAAGAACGGTAATGCGGCAGCAGCGACTGCGGCTGCGATCGACGCCGAAGCTGCCAAGCTGAAGGAAAAGCTGCAAGCTGTCCTGGGCGCGCTGGGCGTCGAGGCCAACGCCGACCTGCTGCGCACGCCGTTCACGCCACTATCCAGCCCGCTGGATAAGGCATTGGACGCGATTCACGTGTCGGTCGACAACACCACTGCAGTCGCGACGATCAGCACATTGGCCAGCGCGTCGGCCATTACCGATGACCTGAAGCAGAAAGCCGCTGCCGAAACCAATCCAGCGAAGCTGGCTGCCGACAACATCAGCACGGCAATCACGGACGGCCCGCTGATCAAGAAGATGCTGGCTGACTTGATGGCGCAGTTCGCGAACGGCACGCCAGCAGTATCGGCGCTGACGCAGTTCACCACCAGCGATTTCCTCAGCGACGACTTGAACGCCCAGAACTACTTCGACTGGATGGCAAATGTAACGACGCCGGTGGGAAGCACGATCACGGACATTGAACTCCACCGGATCGACTATAGTGACCCAAGCAAGATCACGGCCTGGATTTCGTTTGCGGTCAGGTCCAAAGAGGGTGTCGTGCTGGAGCGCATTGTTGACTGGCAGGTACGCAAGAGCGCAAGCGATGGCGTATGGCGCCTGCATGGCAACCAGCGCGGGCATGAGATTCGAGCGTACGCCATGATGAGCAAGATGGTCAACGCCAATGGCACCTGCTACCGCACCGGGCTCTCCTTCGAATTCCTGAATCGCGATTACCGAAATGACACGACGACCGGCGCTGTCATCGACCATGTCGTTGTGACCGGTCCAGGCTTGCCGGCAGCCGGCCTGCGCTATAACTGGGTCGACGGATCTTCGCGGACAGGCTCAGTCGGCAACGATACGTATTATGTGATGACTAGCGACTGTCAGGGCGTGGCTTCACCGCTGGGAGATGATGGCGTAGCGGGCATCTCCGATAATGCCGCCTACGTCATGACCCCCTTTGATGCGTCCAATGCCAAACTGAGTTTTGCCTCGGGCTCGATCAATGGTACCTACGTTCTCAAGATTCCGCGCCGTCCGCTGACGTTGGCGGAAACCAAAGCAAGCATGGCATTCCCAGTCGCCTCGGAGCAGACGCTCACGGCGCTGGCCAGCTTTACCAGCGGCAAGTTCGCGGCGACCGGCAGCAATGCCAACCCAGGCACTGCGGCATGGGTCCGCCTGACGGTGGACACTCAGCGGACCGGTCCAACCGGTTGGGACGCTACCGTTCTGCCAACAACGGCCGGTGCGTTCAGCACCAGCATAGACCTCTATGGGGGGCGGGAGAACGACGTTTTCCTGTCCCGCAGCTTGCGGATCGAGTCGCCAGATGCTTTCCGTCGCATTATGGCGACCGAGTACATCAAGTAAGCGGCGCCAAGAGCCGGCCCAAGGGCGCCTGCGCGGGTGCCCTTGCAGCAGGGTGTGGCGCGTGCCTTTGTTGCGTCAGACTAAGGGCATGTGGAAATTTCAATCGTGACTATTAGACAAAGTAAACGATGAAAAACCAACTGAGGGTAGGATGAAATTCAATAAACTGATCTTGGCAAGTGCCGTGAGCATGGCTTTGGCCGCATGCGGCGGTGGCGGCAGCGATTCGGACAGCGGAACGACGCCGCCGCCGGTGCAGACGTCTCCATTGTCGGTGGTATTCAGCGGTACCGCGGCAGTGGGCGCCCCGCTGGAAGGCAGCGTGACGGTCAAGGACTCGAAAGGCGCCACCAAGGTCGCCCAGATCGGCGCTAATGGCGCATATTCGGTCGACGTGACCGGCATGACCGGCCCCTTCGTGTTCCGTGCCTCTGGCACGGCCAACGGCCAGGTCTACACCGTGCACTCGGTTGCCACCAGCGCTGATGCGGCCGGCAAGATCAATGTCACGCAGCTGACCGACCTGATCGCCGCAAACGTGGGCGGCCAACTCGCGGCGGACTATTTCGACCAGTTCGATAAGAATGCAGCCACCGCTACCGCGAGCACGATCGATGCAGAAGCTGCCAAGCTCAAGGAAAAGTTGCAAGCGATCCTGACTGCGCTGGGTGTTGATGCGAATGCAGACCTGCTGCGTACGCCATTCGTTCCGATTTCCAGCCCGCTCGATAAGGCCCTCGATGCAATCCACGTGACGGTCGATGCCAGCACCGCTGTGGCCACCATCAGCACCACCGCCAACGCTTCCGTCATCACGGACGACCTCAAACAGAAAGCCGCCGCCGAGACCACTACGCCGAAACTGGCAGCGGACAATATCAGCACCGCGACCACCGATGCACCGCTGGTGAAGAAAGCCCTGACCGACTTCATCGCCCAGTTCGCCAATGGCCAGCCGACGGTCGATGCACTGCTGCCATTTGCAACCGCCGGCTTCCTCAGCGATGACGTGAGCGCGCAGGACTACTTCCGCCACATGGTGAGCGAGCCAGTCCTGGTGGGCGCAACCTTCAGCGACATCGAAATCCACCAGGTCGATTACAGCGATCCGGCCAAGATCACCGCCCGCGTGTCGTTCACAGTGAAGACCAAAGGCGGGCAGATCCTGGACCGCATGCAGAACTGGAAAATCCGCAAGAGCCCGACAGACGGCGTATGGCGCGTGCACGGCAACCAGCGCGCGCTGGAGCTGGAAGCCTTCGCCAGCATGAGCAAGACTGTCAGCGCAACTGGCACCTGCTACCGCACCGGCATCAACTTCAGAATTGTTGACCGCAACCCGGCCAACAACACGACTGCTGGCACGATCGACCACATCATCGTCACGGGGCCAGGCATGCCGCAGGCAGGCCTGCGCTACAACGTCAGCGACTATGGGGGAGAGTGGGCCAACACCGTCAACTCCACCACCACCTATGTCATGGGTACCGACTGCGGCGGCAATGCTCCGATGGGTGACGATGGCATTGCGCGCCTGCCCGACAATGCTGTCTATGTCCTGACTGCGTATGACGCGTCCAATACCAAGCTCTCCTTCGCGTCCGGCAGCAATGACGGCAGCTACGTCATGAAAGTGCCGCGCCGTCCCCTGACGCTGACTGAAGCCAAGGCCAGCACAGCCTTCCCGACGCTCTCGGAACAGAGCCTGGCAGCGTTGTCCAGCTTCAGCACCCGCGACCTCACGCTGGCGGTATCGAGCGTCAACCCGGGTACTGCAAGCTGGCTCTCCATCCGCGAGGAAACCTCGCTTGGCGGCGCCGGCCTGGAATCGACGGAATCGCCGACTTCGGCAGGTACGTTCAGCACCACGTTCAAGCTTCCAGCGCTGATGGCAGGCGAGACCGTCAAGGCCCGTACCGTGTGGATCGAGTCCCCGGACAGCTACCGCCGCTATATGCAGACCGTTTACAAGCGCTGATCTTCAGCACCCCAGCGAAAGGCGCTTCCCGTCGGGAAGCGCTTTTTTTTTTCGAATGACGTTTATTGCCATCTTGAAAAGATGGCCGTACACTGGGCAATCTTCAATAACTGAGTTGTGGCGTGAGTTATGCAAGTCGTTTCGTTAAAGTGCGTGAATTGTGGTGCTGGTCTTGAAGTTAAGCCAGACATTGAAGACTTTGCCTGCGGTTACTGCGGTGTTTCGCAGCATGTAGAACGCAGCGGCGGAATCGTTTCGTTACGCCGGGTCGAAGAGACTTTAGACGAAGTCAAGCTCGGGACAAATCGCGCCGCATCGGAATTTGCCCTGACCAGACTGCGCTCAGACCTGTCAGCGATTTGCGCCCAGCGCGACAAGGCGATCAAGTCCCTGCGCGAGGCCGATGCCAGGAATAGTTCTCTTGTTGGGTGGGGGATTATCATCGGCGCGGCAGTGGCCATCTGGATGTACGGATGGTGGTCGGTCCCGATCATCATGGCAGGATTGATTTTCGCATTTCAGGTTGTCAAGCCCGTGACCAAACAAGTAAAGCGGATCGAAGCGAACGCCCAAGCGAAGATGGAGCCGCTGATGGTACAGATTGAGCGGCACCAGGCGATTGTGGATTCGTACGACTTCGGCACCCAGGACGCGAAGAACTCATAGGGCCGGGTGCTCGGCCGCGACTAGCGCTGGGAGAGGCCCCGACGCTCGTACGAATAGCTTCTGCGGCCATTGGCGCGGGTTTTCCGTTAGACTGGCAATGATGCCATTTCGGGAGCGCGCGACGTGGAATATAAGGATTACTACGCAACGCTGGGAGTCGCCAAGACTGCCAGCGAAGACGAGATCAAGAAGGCTTACCGCAAGCTGGTCCGCAAATATCACCCGGACGTCAGCAAGGAAGCTGACGCCGATGCCCGCACCAAGGAGCTGAACGAAGCTTATGGCGTGCTCGGCGATCCCGAGAAACGTGCTGCTTACGATTCGCTGGGCAGCGGCCACTACCGCGCTGGCCAGGAATTCCACCCGCCACCTGACTGGGGCGGCGGCTTCGGAGGCGGCAGCGCCGAAGACTTCTTTGCCGACCTGTTTGCCCATGTAGGGGGGCAGCGTGGCCGCCGCCAGGGTTTCCGCATGCGCGGTGATGATATCAACGCCGTGCTCGAAATCAGCCTGCTCGATGCCTACAATGGCGCCCAGCGCGAAATTTCGCTGGGCCGCGAACGCAACCTCAAAGTCAGCATTCCGAAGGGCGTGACGGCTGGCCAGCAATTGCGGCTGAGCGGCCAGGGCCAGCCCGGCATGAATGGCGCCGAGGCTGGCGACCTGTATCTTGAAATCGCGTTCCAGGCTGACGACCGTTACCGCGTCGAAGGCCGCGACGTCTATGAAAGAGTACCGATTCCGCCATGGCTTGCCGCGCTGGGCGGCGAGCGTGAAGTGAACACGCCCTCCGGCCGCGTGACCGTGACCGTGCCGCCCAACTCGCAAGGCGGCCGCAAGCTGCGCCTGAAAGGGCGCGGCATTCCCGCTGCCAACAGCTCCGGCGCGGCGGGCGACCTCTACCTGACACTGGAAATCTTTGCCCCGCCGGCCGATACGCCCGAGCGGCGCGCGCTATACGAACAGATGCAACGCGAAATAGGAGGATGAGCGATGCCCAAGGAAGAGATTGTGGAAGGCGTGCCGCTGGAACATCAGGCGCTGACGCTCGATGAACTGGCGCGCGCCTGCGCCGTCGAGCCGGAATGGGTCGTGCACCACGTGCAGCGCGGCATCCTGGTCGGCCGCGAAGGGGCAAGCATCGAAACCCTGCAATTCACCAGCGTGGACCTGGGGAGGGCGCGTCGCTTGGCCCAGCTTGAGCGGGATTTCGATGCGGACGAAGATTTGGCGGCGTTGGTGGTGGATTTGTGCGACGAAGTCCGCCGCCTGAAATCGCGCCTGCGCGCCGCCGGAATGGCTTAGCCGTTCAGCGGCTTAGCGTTGCTGGTCACGGCCGCCGCGGTTGCCGCGGTTGCCGGTGTTGCCTTCTTCCTCATCCAGCAAGTCATCGCGGCCGCCCTGGCGCTGGCCCTGGCCGACGTCGCTCTGCTTGCTGCCGCGTCCCTGCTCGGATTGCTGGTTGCCCCCGGTCAGGTTTTCCCGCTGGCCTTGTTGGCGATTACCGCCCTGGCCACCTTGGCCGGATTGACCAGCCTGGTTGCGCCAATCATCCGATTGTTCAGTGTCCTTGCGTGGTGCCATGATCGCTCTCCTTAGTGGTTGAAGCGATTCCATGCTAGGCCGATGCCGCAGACAAGCCTGTAGGTGCACACGCCGCTGGCCTGTAGGAATGCTTAGAAAGCTTCCTGTGGCAGCGTATGGTCGAGGTCGACGAATTTCTGCCGCAGCCATTTGCCGGCCGGGCCCAGCTGATCGTCGCCGCGATGGATCACGAACAGTGGGTATTCGAGTTCGCGGCCTTCCTGGGTATGCAGGCGCACCAGGCGACCCTCCGCCAGGTCGCGCAGCACGGTGTGCTCGGGCATATTGCCCCAGCCAAGTCCCCCTAGCAGCAGCGCATGCTTTGAGCCGAGGTCGCCCAGCCGCCAGTCGCGCAAGCCGAGTACGCCGAAGTCGCGGCCCTCGGTCAGCGGACTGCGGTCGGTCACCACCAGTTGCAAGTGTTCGCGCAGCACCGAGGTTGGAATCGGCGCCGGCTGGCGCGACAGCGGATGAAGCGGCGAGCAGACCGGCATCATTTTCACAAAGCCCGCGGCATGGCGCTCGATATTGACCGGCGCGGTTGCTGCCATGCCCGCCACGCCCAGCTGGCAGCGGCGCTCGGCCACCATTTGCGTTACAGCGCCCAGCGCTTCGGTGTGCAAGCGCAGCGAAACGGTCGGGAACTCACGCTGGAAGTGCTCAAGCGCGCGCACCAGCACGCAAGCCGGAAACATCACGTCGACCACGATGCTCAGCTCTGCCTCCAAGCCCATGCCCAGTGCCTTGGCGCGCGAACGCATGCCGTCCACCTTGCTGGTTACGGCGCGGGCATCGGCCAGCAGGGTTTTGCCGGCCTCGGTCAGGGTAGGCTTGCGCGTACTGCGGTCGAGCAGCGCGATATTCAGCTGTTCCTCGAGGTTGGCAATGGTGTAGCTGATGACCGACTGGGTGCGGTGCAGGGCGCGCGCAGCGTGCGCGAAACCGCCATGGTCGATAACTGCGATGAAAACGCGCAACTGGTCGAGGGTAGGGAGGCCGGGATCTCGCATATCAACAAAAATCGATAATTTCTATCGTTATAAAACCTATTTCATCGATAATAAACCCGTTCTAAGATGGCCGCAATCACCAACTTTCTTGGAGCAAGTACATGGCAAACGTTCTCTACATCAACAGCAGCGTTCGTAGCGCTGGTTCCCTGTCCCGCCAACTGTCGGCCGAATTCATCGCCAAGTGGAAAGCCGCCAATCCGGCCGATACCGTGGTTGAGCGCGACCTGGCCACCAACCCGGTGCCACACCTGACCGAGCAGATGATGGGCGCCTTCTTCACCCCAGCCGAAGCGCGCAATGCCGAACAGGCGCATGTGGTGAAAGTCTCCGACACCCTGGTCGACGAGCTGTTCGCAGCGGACGTAATCGTTATCGGCGCCCCAATGTACAACTTCTCCGTGCCATCGTCGCTGAAAGCCTGGATCGACCATGTCGCCCGCGCCGGCCGCACCTTCCAGTACACCGCCAACGGCCCTGAAGGCCTGCTGAAGGGCAAGAAGGTCTACATCTTCACCGCCAGTGGCGGCGTGTACAGCGAAGGCGCAGCCGTAGCCTACGACCACCTGACCACCTTCCTGCGCACCGTTCTGGGCTTCATCGGCCTGACCGACGTGCAATTCATCCGCGCAGAAGGCGTCGCGATGGGCGAGCAAGCCGTAGCCGATACCCTGGCCAAAGCCCAGAAATCGATCGACCAACTGATCGCCGCCTGATACAGCCCAGCCCGTGTCACACCCTGGGGTCACACCCCAAGTGTGACACGGACTCGGCTGCTCCGTGCTTGAGCCCGTGTCACAGTTGGGGTGTGACCCCAGGGTGGGACACGGACTCGACCATTCACTCTCCCGTAGTGGACTTGGCAGCATCGGCCCGCCGGCCATGCTGCCTTTTTTGTCTTTTGCTATCATTGCAAAATGAAACGCCACTACCACCTGCTTATCATCGACCCGCAGAATGATTTCTGCGATTTGCCACCACCTGCCGCGCCGGCCTTGCCGGTTCCGGGCGCCCATCAGGATATGCTGCGCCTTGCCAGCCTGATCGATCAGGGCGGCGCCGGACTTTCGGCGATCACCGTCACGCTCGATTCGCACCATCGCTATGACGTGGCGCATCCGACCTTCTGGCACACGGCCGACGGCGCGGCGCCAGGGCCGTTTACGCAGATCTCCGCTGCCGACGTGCGCGCTGGCCGTTTTGTGCCGCGCGATCCAAGCGCTTTGCCGCGCGTGCTGTCTTATCTCGACGCGCTGGAATCCGCAGGCCGCTACCAGTTGATGGTCTGGCCCGTCCACTGTGAAATCGGCAGCTGGGGCCATAATGTGCACGACGCCGTGCGCGCCGCCTACAACGCTTGGGAGGAGGGCCGCCATGCCGTGGTGGCCAAAGTCGGCAAGGGTTCCAATCCCTGGACCGAGCACTATTCCGCCGTCATGGCCGAAGTGCCCGATCCGACCGACCCGGATTCGCAACTGAACCGAGAACTGATTGCCAGCCTGTCGCAAGCCGACACCATCTATATCACCGGCGAAGCAGGCAGCCATTGCGTGAAGGCGACCACCGAGCATATCGCAGACCACATCGACCCGCGCAAGCTGGTGCTGGTAACCGACTGCATGAGCCCTGTGTCGGGCTTTGAAACCCAATACCTCGAATTCGCTCAAGCCATGCAGCGTCGCGGCGCGCGCCTCGCCACTTCGGCGGAAGTGCTGCCGGAACTGCTGGCCAACGCGGAGAACAAATAATGATCCCTGTCGTCCGCAGCCTGCTTGAAACCGACCTGTATAAATTCACGATGTGGCAGGCCTTGCTGCACAGTCATCCGAGTGCGCATGCCGAATATGAGTTCGTGTGCCGCAACCAGACCGCGTTCCCGCTGTCCAAGCTGAAGGAAGAAGTCGAGGCGCAGCTTGATCACCTGTGCGGCATGTCCTTCACCGAGGATGAACTGAATTTCCTGCGCTCCCTGCGCTACATCAAGAGCGACTTCGTCGACTTCCTGACTGTATTCCGCTTCCAGCGCAAATTCATTGAAGTGCGCGCGGAAGGCGACACCCTGGTAATCCGCGCCGAGGGTCCGCAAGTGCACATCATGGCGTACGAAATCTTCGTGCTCTATATCGTCAATGAGCTGTACTTCCGCCGGGTCGGCACGCCGGCCGCGCTGGAAGAGGGCCGCAAACGCCTTGGCGAGAAGATCGCGCAGTTAAATGCTTTCGGTACCAGCCTGGCGCTGCGCCATCCGTTCGAGTTTTCCGACTTTGGCCTGCGCCGCCGCTTTTCGTCCGCATGGCACGATGAAGTCGTCGAGCGCCTGGCACGCGAGGTGCCGGAATGCTTCAAAGGCACCTCCAACGTCTACATCGCGAAAAAGTTTGGCCTGATCCCGATCGGCACCATGGCCCACGAGTACATGCAGTCCTTCCAGGCCTTCGGCGTGCGGTTGCGCGACTTCCAGAAAGCCTCGCTCGAGGCGTGGGTGCAGGAGTACCGGGGTGACCTGGGGATTGCGCTGACCGACGTGGTGGGCATGGACGCATTCCTCAACGACTTCGACCTCTACTTCGCCAAGCTGTTCGACGGCTTGCGGCACGATTCCGGCGATCCGGTCGTGTGGGGCGAGAAAGCGATCGCGCACTACGTGGCCTTGCGTATCGATTCCAATACCAAGCGCCTGGTGTTCTCGGATGGGCTGGATTTCGAGACGGCCTTCCGCCTGTACCGCCAGTTCGCCGACCGCATCATGGTGGGCTTCGGCATCGGCACCTGGCTGACCAACGATGTCGGCATCAAGCCGCTGAATATCGTGATGAAGCTGATCCGTTTGAACGGCCAATCGGTTGCCAAGCTGTCCGACTCGCCAGGCAAAACCCTGTGCAAGGACGAGACGTTCCTTGCCTATCTGCGTCAGGTGTTCAACCATCAAGCCTCCTGAACAGGGGAGGCTTGCCGTATCAGGCTTCCTGGCCGCCGAAGCGCGACATGATGCGGTCGGCCTGCTCGCGCTGGGCGTCGTCGTCGACGTCCACCGACAGCAGGGCGGCAGGGCGGTCGGGCTTGTCCGTGTTGTCGACATCGTCCGGCGTGAGCGAATCCATGATGTTCTGCACGGCCGACGCTGTGGTGCTCATCGGGCGTGCCTCATGCAGGTTCAGTTGTACGGCCGAATTGGCAAAGCCTTCGGCCAGCAGGGCGCTGCGGGCAGCCTCGGCATCCGCGATCTGGCGGAAATTTCGATAAATAGTGCTTGGCATGATAGTTCTCCTGTTTGGCGGGATTGTCGCGTAAGGCGCAGCAACGTGGCGCGCGCTTACTTCGTCTTGGCCTTGCGTGAGGACCAGTGCAGGTGCACGATCTGCCAGCCGTCGCCGGCCTTTTCCAGCACGGCGGTTTCAAGGCCGAACAGGTGGACTTCGGCATCCTTGTAGCTGCCGGTGGTCTCCGTTTCACGCATCACGATGGCGGTTTCGCCGGCGCGGCGTTCTTCGTGCTTCAGCAAGCGCGATCTGGTCGTGCGCAGGAAGTCGATATCGCTGTCCAGATGGTGCGCGGCATATTCGTCGCGGCTATTTTCGGTATAGCCGGATTCGAATATCTTGACCTTGGGGCTGAGCAGGGCCAGCGCCGCATCGCGCTTGCCCTCGGCCAGCGCACGCTGGAAGGCGTCCATGGTTTCCGCCGGCGTGGCGGCAAAGGATGGAAGGCTGGCCGCAGCCAGCAGCAGGCAGGCGAGGATTCGCATCAGAATCCCGCGACGATGTTGGTGGTGTGTTCGACGCGCGGGGTGTTGGCAAAGTATTGGCCAACCATGCCGCGCCAGGTCTGGAAGTCTGCGCTGCCGCGGAAATCGACGGTGTGGTTCTCCAGCGTTTCCCACACGATGATCAGCATATAGGTGTTGGCGCGCTCGATCACGCGCTCCAGCCGCATCGACTTGCAGCCTTTCGCGCGCTGGAACAGCGGTACGGCCTGCTGCACCGCCGCTTCAAACGCGGCGCCCTGGCCATCCTTGATCTCAAATTCCGCCAGCTCGTAAATCATCGGGACATTCCTTTCGCAAAGTAATGTCCCGATTGTGCCTCAGATGGATCAGAAGCGGTAGCGGGCAGTCACGCGGAAATTGCGCGGTGCGCCCGGCAGGTTAAGCAGCTTGCTTGACCCGTGACCGGAAACGATGTACTCGCGGTCGAACAGGTTGTTCACGTTGAGCTGCACATCGAAGGCGGTGGTACGGTAAGCCAGCATGGCGTCGACCACGGTGTAGCCAGGCAGGGTCGTGGTGTTGCCCGTGTTGGCAAAACGGTCGCCCTGGTAGTTCACGCCGGCGCCAGTGAACCAGCCGCCGCCCAGTGCCTTGTTCAGCCACACATTGGCGCTGCGCTTAGGCGTCAGTGTTGGCTGCTTGCCTTGCACATTCTGGCCGTCGTCGCGTGCGATCGATTTGATGATTTCCGCATCCAGCAGCGCCAGGCCGGAGGCCACTTGCCAGCCCTGGCCCAGGTCGCCGCTGAAGGTCAGCTCCAGGCCGTCGGTACGCTGGGTGCCGACTGGCATGACGATGCTGGTAACCGGATCGGTGGCCTTGATGCCGGTGCGCTGCAAGCGGAACAGCGATGCGCCAACGGTGGCCTGGCCGCCGAACAGGTCGATCTTCGCACCCACTTCCTTGTTGGTGGTCTCTTCCGGTTCGATGGCGGCGTTGCTGGCGGACAGCGCGAAGGTTTCACCCGAAGGCTGGAAGGACTTGCTGAACGAGGCGTAGTAGGAGACGGTGCCGCTTGGCTGGTACACCAGGCCTGCGCGCGGGCTCCAGGCGCGGTCGGTACGCTCCAGGTTCTTCTGGCCGACGCGGCGCTCGCGCGTCTCCTGGCTGAAGTCATCGTAGCGCACGCCGGCCAGCAGCTTCCACTGCGGCGTCAGCGTCGCCAGGTCTTGCACGTAGACGCTCTTGTTCTTCGTGATGCCCAGGTTGTCGGTGCCTGGTGCGACGTTAGCTTGCAGCTGCAGCACCGGCAGCACGGGCTTGAACAGGTTGACCGTCGCTACATTGGTCTTGGAGCGGTTGACCTGGTCCTTGTCCTGCTTGCTGAACTCCACGCCGTACAGCAGCTGGTGCTGCATGCCGAAGAATTCCGCGCGCTGGGTCAACTCGGTCTGGTTGAAGTAGCCGTCTTCCTCGCGGCGCACGTTGCCATGGGTGAGGGAGGCGGTTTGCGCCGCCTCGTTGACGCTGCCCACCAGGGTGTTATTGCGGTTCAGCGAATAGTCGTAGCGGCGGAAGGCATTGCGCAGCGACCAGCTGGCGTTGATGCGATGCTCGAGCACTGCGGCCAGCGATTTCACGCGCGCCTGGCTGAAGTCCACGTCGCGCGCATTGGCTGCGCCGAAGTAGGTGCCGGGATCGACGTCGACCGGCTTGCCTTTGTAGGAAGGGATGCCGAAGTCGGTCAGGCGGCGGTCGGACAGGTACTCAGCCTGCAGCAGCAGGGAGGTGTCGGCATTCAGCTTCCACAGCAGGGAAGGCGACAGCGCTTCGCGCTTGAGGAATTGCTGGTCGCGGTAGCTGTCGGAATCTTCCTTGGCGCCGGTGACGCGGAAGGCCACGCCGCTATCCTTCAGGTTGCGCGCCACGTCGAATTCGCCGCGCTTCTTGCTCCAGCTGCCAAAGGTCACGCTGGCTTCGGTGCGGTCGATGCCCGGCTTCTTGGTGATGCGGTTGATCATGCCGCCCGAAGAGCCGCGGCCATACAGCACCGAGGCCGGGCCTTTGATCACTTCGATCTGTTCGATATTGGACAGGTCGCGGAAATACAGCGCGTCGTCGCGCACGCCGTCAATGAACTGGTCGGCAATCGCGGTAAAGCCGCGAATGGTCACCTGGTCGCGCTGGCCGTCGCCATGCGACAGACCGACGCCCGGAATGCCCTTCATCACGTCTTCCATCGAGTTCGCGCCCAGGTCGCGCATCAGCTCCTGCGGCACCACGTTCACGGTTTGCGGAATGTCGCGCAGCGGCGCGTCGATCTTGGTGGCGCTGGTGGCGGTGCTCGGGTTGTAGGCGGCATCGCGTGCTGCGGTGACGGTAACGGAGGGGAGGGTGGCTTCTTCGGCGCAAACTGCGAAGTGCGGCAACGCCAGCGCAATGGCGAGCGCCAGCGGGGACTTGTTCAACGACATGCTATTTCCTAAGTGGCTACGTAATGAGAATTGTTATCATTCGCAATTATGCGCCACCCAGGAAATTTGTTCAACGGTAAAACTTGTACTAGATCAAGAATTAGCGTTCGCTGCGCCGGACGGTATCCGGGCTTGTATCGCGCTGCTCGCCCTGCCGGTACTGGGGCCCGGTCTGGAACCCGTGCTCGCGCTCGCCTTCCTCGACACCGCCCGACAGCAGGTCGTCGGTGCGTCCAGCCTCTGCCGACTGCTGGCTGCCCTCCTGCGATTGGGATAAGTTGCGGCGGCCGGTGCAGCCGGCGCCCATGGTCGCGATGCTGCTGGTGCCATCGTGGGTTTGCTGCTCCAGGCTGCGTCCCCTGTTGAGTGTGGACATGATTGCCTCCTCGTAGCTACGGCCAGTAGTCTATTTTAGGCCTGCACCGAGGAATATCCTAGTTCTCGTTGTACTTGCGAAGCAGCAGGTTGAAACGTTTGTTGCCCTCGGTGCCGAGCCAGTTCCAAAGGGTATCGACGTCGCGGCGGTGGGTTTCGTAATACGCCGGGTTGGTCGCGATCCAGTTAAAGGATTTCAATACGGGCTTCTCGAGGCGGACCAGTTGGCCCTTGTAGCGCTCGGCCACATATTTGTCCATGTCCGACGCCGCGATCATCGGCACCACAAAGGCGTCGATTCGCCCCATCTGCAGCTTGTCGAAGTTGGTCGGCACGGTAGGCGCGCCCTGGTCGAGCGTAGCGCCGGCCTTCTCCAGCCGCCCGCCGTAGGATGAACCGTACATGATGCCGACTCGCTTGCCGCGCACCATGTCCATCGGATCGACGTCGCGCGCATAACCATCCTTGGCGCGCACAAAAGCCACGACGACCAGGCTGATGGCGCGCCTGGTATCAGGCTTCCCTTGCGCGTCGCGCGGAATGACGATGCCGGGCTGCCCATCGGCGGTGATGTCGACCGGTACGAAATCCACCGCCCCGCTGGCCAGTGCGACACGCAAGCGCATCACCGGCAGGCGCACCAGTTCGATCGCGCAGCCACCGCTGGCGGCAAATTCGCGGATCCAATCGACGCTGGCGCCGGCAGGATCAGGCACCGACGCGCCATTGCCCATCCAGTACGGCGGGCGATGCTGGTCGGGGTAGGCGAAGCGGATCGTGCCGCAGGCGGCAACCACGTTGTTGGCAGCGAGCGCGAAGAGGACGGCTGCGGTGAAAGGTTTCCATTTCATACTGCCGCTATTCTAAGCCAACAGTATTGCGCGCTACAGCACAGGAGTAAAATCGAAGGGAAGGAGGCGACTATGGAAACGACTATGCGCCCGATCCATCCGGGCGAAATCCTGCTGGAAGAATTCATGGACCCGATGGGCCTGACCCCGAACACGCTGGCCGGCGTGCTGCACCTCGAACCCGGCTACCTGGCAGGCATCGTGCGGCAGGAGCGCAGCATCTCGCCAGCTACTGCCCAGCAGCTCGCCAGCTATTTCGACACGACGCCCGAGTTCTGGCTCAACCTGCAGTCCACCTACGATACGCGCCGGGCACTGCTGAAAGGAAGGCGCGCGCTAAAACGCACGCTGCATTGAATCGCTGCGGCGGTCGCTGGAGTGCCAGGGAAGAGAGGCGACCGACCGCACTTGGGTCGGAAAGCGTTCCGCGAATGAGCGGATCAGCATGTGCTCGACGCCGCAGATGGCGAGGTAGGTATATGCCGCGCCCTGGTCGAAAGCCAGGGCGGTGCGCACAGCCATGTCGAATCGTTCGGCCGTGCTGCTGTCGTGACGCCGTTCCTTTTGACTTCGTTTATCCACGCTGCCTCCCAGAGCCAGCGGATAGGCTACGTTGCGCATGGAGGCGCGGTCTGTGCGTCAGTCCACATCGTGCAGCTAATTTTTTGTCTCAACGATCGCCGGCTTCAGGAAACATCCCGGGCATCCACATAGGCCCACGCAACAGTTCCGGATGCTAGCGTGACACTATGCCGCTTGTACGCGGCCACCTCGTACTTGTCCGCCTGTTGCAGTTCTTCAGGCGTGACCAGAAGCACCGCGCCTGCTACGGCATCCAGCGCGCTGCTGCTGCGCGAGATGATCGGATGATGAGTTTTGCCGCTCGTCGCTACAACTTCAGGATCATCGATTTCCAGCAGTCCAAGCTTATAGCCATTCAATTTATCAGGCCTGCCTTCAAGCTTGCGTCCGAATGTTGCAAGCTGCACGCCTTCCTGCTGCAGCGTCCCATACGAAAACAGTTTTTCGAATTTCTCCATCGCGCCTCCCATGCGTGCACTGAATTGTTTTAATGATAATGTATATCGGCTGTCCACCATTCAAACACCAATACCGGAGCAAAGAATGCGACAAAATATCGAGCCACGTTCCCGATCATTCCAGCGCCTGTTCAGCGTCCTGCTGCTGGCCGTCGTTGCAGGCGTCGCTGCCGCGGAACCATGCCGCAAAATCAGCACAGACGCCGAGCTTTCCAGCTATACCCAGGCACAAGGAACCCTGGCCACGGTCGCCAGGGATATCTGCTACGCCGAGGGAACGGAGTGGAACGAGAAATCGCCGGCTGGCGCTTATGATGTAACGCTGGACCAGCGCTTCGACTTCTACCGCCCTGCCTCGCTGCCCGCATCGCAAAGGCTGCCCTTGATCATCTGGGCCCATCCGAACGGCATGACCGAAAATCTGCCCCAGCAGGGCGAGCTCTATCCCAAGCTGGTCACGCCGGCGCTGGCGCTGGGCTTCGCGTTCATGTCGGTTGAGTTTCGCCACCCGGTGGCGAGCCAGGAGTACGGCAAGTCGCCTAACCTGGATATCCCGAATACAGACATCGCCCGCGCCGTGCAATGGGCGCGCCACAGGTCAGGAATGCTCGGCATTGACGGCAGCAATATTTTCATCGTCGGCCAGTCACGCGGCACGCTTGGGCTGATGAATGCCTTGTCGCAGAACCTGGCCGATGAGCAGAGTCCGATCCCTTACCAAACCAAGTCCTCGCGCGTCCGGGCCGTGTATGCGGTACAGGCGCAAACCACGTACGAGAAAGACGAAGTGAAGCGAACCTTCATCCACCCGGACAATTGGGACGCGTTCGACAAGCTCTATTCGGATTTCCACCAACCCGGCAGCGCAATCAAGGAAATCACCACCGACGATCCTTCCGTTGCAATGCGATATGAGCGGGCGCCAACTGACCAGTCGCACCAAGCTGTCATCCCCTTGCATCTGCCAGGGCTTAACGGAAGCTGCGCCTATCCCGAAGGATGCTTCGATTTCCACCATCCGAACTTTGGCCTGAAGCTCCATCTGGCGTTCAAGGCGCTTTACTCAGGGACGCCGCCGGCTTCGAAGTTTGACATGGCGTATAGCGTGCCGACGGAGTACCTTTACGTCGAGCAGGCGACCAACAGGCCATATGCCTGCTTCTTCGCCAGCAATCTCACACCGGAAGGGCGTGCAAACTTGAGCGCGAAAGCTCTTGAAGCGTGTGGGCTGTAAACCTTGATGGGGGACACAGTCTGGATGGAGGGGCTTAAGGCGATGATCCTGGAATCGGTGTTAACCTGACTGGCATGCGGCCATGCAAAGCAGGAAACGATGCCCGTGAACGCATGCCAGTGGCACTGAGTGCGAAAACTGCCACGTTATCCTGCGGCTAAGGCAAAACGCTACTTGCTTTGGCGGCGCCACTCGGTGGGCTGGAGACTCGCGGGCTTGGCCAATTCCTGGCGTGCCTGGCGAATGACGGCTGCCGCGGCGCTCAGTCCAAGAGCACCCATTACACATGCTACCAGCAAGTCCGGCCAGCCGGAATGCGTACCGAACACTCCGGCTGCCGCAAGGATCACGGCAAGGTTGCCGACCATGTCGTTGCGTGTACAAAGCCAGACCGACCGCATATTGGCGTCGCCACTGCGGAAGGTGTACAGCAAAACAGCCACGATGCCATTTGCCGCAAAGGCCAGCGCCCCGACGGCGCTCATTGTGAGCGCTTCAGGAAGCGTCCCGGACTTCAAAGTCCATGCTGCTTTGGATAAGATGAAAATGCCGTACGCCCCCATGGTCAATCCCTTGAACAGGGCGGCCCTGGCGCGCCACAGCATCCCCATTGAAAGTACATAGAGTGACAGCGCGTAGTTTCCCGCATCGCCGAGGAAGTCCACTGCATCGGCCAGCAGGGACACCGAGCCAGCCTGAATGCCGCTCGCCAGTTCAATGGCGAACATGACGCTGTTGATGATAAGCGCCCACCTCAGGGCGCGGCGATAGCGCGGGTCATCAGGCGCCTGGCTGTTGCTACAGCCTCCGTTACAGCAATTCGACATTCCAATGATCCTGTGAGCGGTGATAAATCAGTTCGCTATAGCCGTTCAATCTGCCGATTGATCGCCTTCACTGCGCGTTCATTGCGTTCGCTATAGCGGTCAGTCAGGTAGTCTGTGCGGCCGCGCATCAGCAAGGTGAACTTGAACAGCTCCTCCATCACATCGACAACACGATCGTAGTAGGCGGAAGGGCGCATGCGCCCGGCGTCATCGAATTCCCTATATGCCATCGGCACCGAAGACTGGTTCGGGATCGTGAACATGCGCATCCAGCGGCCCAGCAGGCGCAGCGTGTTGACCACGTTGAACGACTGGGAACCGCCGCAGACCTGCATCACAGCCAGCGTGCGGCCCTGGCTCGGGCGCACTGCGCCTTGCTCCAGCGGTATCCAGTCGATCTGGTTCTTCATCACGGCAGTGATGGCGCCGTGGCGCTCCGGGCTGCACCAGACCTGTCCTTCCGACCACAGGCACAACTCACGCAGCTCCACTACCTTCGGGTGCGTTTCCGGGACGCTGCCCACCATCGGCAGTTCCATCGGATCGAATATTTTAACTTCCGCGCCGAACTGCTCAAGGATGCGCGCCGCTTCGTAAGTCAGGAAACGGCTGAAAGAGCGCTCGCGCAAAGATCCATACAGCATCAGGATGCGCGGGCGATGCGACATGTCGCCTTGCGGGGCGAGTTTGTCGAGTGTTGGAACGTCAAAGAGTTCAGCCTTGACATTCGGAAGATGTGGTATGGCCATGTGCTACTGCTTTTCCGAAGAGTCCGCAAAATCGCCCGGCGCAACGGTGCCGCCGACGGTCGCATCCGCTGGCGGCGCGGGATACAGCCAGCAGAAGAGGGCGGTCGCCGCAGCCGTGCCCGCCAGTTGCGCAACGATGAAACCTGGCGCATCGACTGGGCGAATGCCGGCAAAGGTGTTGCTTGCTGCACGGGCCAGCGTGACTGCCGGATTCGCAAAGGACGTCGAAGAAGTGAACCAGTAGGCAGCGGTGATATAGGCCGCTACGGCGAACGGGGTGATAGCCGGGCGGCTGCGCGAGCAGCCTATGATCACGCCAATCAAGCCGAAGGTGGCGACAAATTCGCTCCACCATTGCGCAGGGCCGGTCCGTACGTGTTCTGAGGCGAAGAACATGGGTTCGCCGAACATTCCGTGGGCCGCCGCGACACCGGCAAAGGCGCCGGCAACTTGCACCGCAATGTAAGGCAGCACTTCCGCAGCCGGGACATTGCGCTGCCAGGCTTCCGACAGCGTAACGGCCGGATTGAAGTGGGCGCCGGAGATCGTGCCGAACATCAGGATCAGCGCGACCAGGCCAGCGCCGGTCGCAATGGTATTGGCCAGCAGCGCAAGCGCCACGTTGCCGCCCGCGAGGCGTTCGGCCATGATGCCGGAACCGACCACTACGGCCAGCAGGATTGCTGTACCAATGCCTTCTGCGGTTAGACGTCGGCCCAGCGTCATGGCAGCACCTTGCCGATGCGCTCCAGTTCCGCCTTCATGCGGGCCGGGTCCTTCTTCAATTCTTCCAGCGGCAGCGCGAAGAATGTTTCGATGCGGTGGCGCAGGATGCGGTAGGCCTTCATGAATGCGGCGTCGATTTCTTCTTCGGTGCCAGTGGCGTGGGCCGGGTCTTCCACGCCCCAGTGCGCGCGCATGACGGGGCCGAGGTAGGCTGGACAGGTTTCGCCGGCGGCGCTGCCACATACGGTGATGACGATGTCCGGCGTAACAGGCAGGTTGTCCCAGGATTTGCTGTGATAGCCAGCAGTTGAAATGCCTTCGCGCTCCAGCAACGCCAGCGAGCGCGGATGGACATAACCGGCAGGCTTGCTGCCTGCGCTGATGGCGTGCCAGCCGGCTGGCGCCAGGTGGTTGAAGGTGGCTTCACCGAGGATGGAGCGGCAGGAATTGCCGGTGCAGAGTATCAGTACGTTCATGGCTTGCAGGATTTCGGTTGGATGGCAGGTGTGCAGCTTTGGCCGCCGCAGCAGTTATCGGTCAGGTAGGAAAGCACATCGTTCATGGTGCTGAAATTGGCGCTGTAGAAAATGAACCGGCCCTCCTGGCGCGACTCGATCAGGCCAGCATTGGCCAGTTCTTTCAAGTGGAAGGACAGCGAAGACGGCGCCACGTCCAGTTCTTCCGCGATCTTGCTGGCTGCCAGGCCTTGCGGTCCGGTCTGGACCAGCAGGCGGAAGGCATTGAGGCGCGATTCCTGTGCCAGTGCCGCCAGGGCGGCAATTACAGCTTTCGTTTCCATGATGTCTGTTCCGATTTCGTCATTGGCCCGATTATGGCACAACGCTACGACGATTCAAATAATATCGAAATAACTTGACAGCTTGATGACGTGAGCGATATTGTTTGTTCGTCGATCGACGAATTACCTTGTGAACATGATTAGCTGCTGCAACTCCGAACCCCAAACTGACTTGCCCGAGCTCGATGCCGAAGAGTTGGCCCAGCTTTGCAAGGCGCTGGCGCATCCGGCGCGGGTGCAGTTGCTGCGTTATCTGGCGGCCTATGGAGCCTGTTACTTTGGCAGCCTGACCGACGTCCTGCCGCTGGCGCCGTCGACCATTTCACAGCACGTCACCATCCTCAAGCAGGCTGGGCTGATTCTCGGTTCTGCCGATGAACAGCGCGTCTGCTACTGCGTCAATCCCGAACGGCTGGAGCAGTTGAAGAAGCTGATCGGTTGTCTTTGAAATTTTTTTGCCTGCTTATTCGTAATTCGACGAATTAGAAATGGAGCGACACATGAAAAGAGAAATGACTTTCCGCCCGGCTGCCGCAGGCGACTGGCCGGCAATCGAAGCCCTGCTGCAGGCGGCCATGCTGCCACTCGAGGGTGCAAAAGACCACCTTGATAACTTCGTGCTGGGCGTGGCCGACGGACGCCTGTACTGCATGGGCGGCTTCGAGCAGTACGGCGCCGCGGCGCTGTTGCGCTCCGTGGCGGTTGACGCCAGCCTGCGCGGTACAGGCGTTGGCCAAACGCTGCTCGAAACGGTGCGCCAGCAGGCCCGGAAGCAGGGCGTACGGGAACTGTACCTGTTGACGACTACCGCAGCGGACTTCTTCGCCAAGCGTGGCTTCGGCGTGATTTCGCGCGCCGATACGCCGCCGGACCTGCAGGCGTCGCGCGAATTCCAGGGCGTATGCCCGGCATCGGCAACCGCAATGGTCGCCAAGCTCTGATCGAAAGGAACCGAACCGTGACTACCCTGAACGACCTTCCAGTTGCAGTACTTGGTGCCGGCCCGGTCGGCTTGGCTGCCGCCGCACATTTGCTCCAGCGCGGCCTGCGTCCACTCGTTTTCGAGCGCGGCGATGCAGTAGGCGCCAACCTGGAGACATACCGGCATGTGCGCCTGTTCTCACCATGGCAGTACAACGTCGACAAGGCGGCCCGCAAACTGCTGGAGCGCAGCGGCTGGCAAGCGCCGTCGCAGGACGGGCTGCCGACCGCAGGCGAACTGCTGGACGCCTACCTTGCCCCGCTGGCCCAATTGCCCGAGATGGCAGCGGCATTAAAGCTGGGGCATACAGTCATCCAGGTAACGCGCCAAGGCTTCGACAAAGTCAAGAGCCGGGGCAGGGAACATGCGCCGTTCGTGATCCGCGTCGCCGGCCCGGAAGGCGAGCGTGACTATCTCGCGCAAGCCGTGATTGACGCGACGGGGACCTGGTCGAATCCTAACCCGCTTGGCGCAAACGGCTTGCCTGCGTTGGGTGAACAGGGCTTGGCCGGGTACATCGCTTACGGCATG
>DASWTB010000169.1:0-21113 GCA_036402315.1 Pseudoduganella sp.
ACACCAGCCCGCGGCCGGCGCAAGTTGGTGTCTGACCCTGCGGGTCAGACACCGGGGTGCCGGTTTAAAAGGGTAAAATAGCACCTTCCGTCGCATCAGGCGATACAACAATAACCCCACGAGTGCCGCCATGTCTGACACCCTGTTTACCGATTTGAACCTCAGCGCCCCCATTTTGAAGGCGCTGAAAGAAGTAGGCTACGAGACCCCGTCTCCGATCCAGGCCTCCACCATCCCCCATTTGCTGGAAAACCGCGACGTGCTCGGCACCGCGCAAACCGGCACCGGCAAGACCGCCGCCTTCGCGCTGCCGATCCTGTCGCGCATCGACATCAAGCAGGCCGCGCCGCAGGCGCTGGTGCTGGCGCCGACCCGCGAACTCGCGATCCAGGTCGCGGAAGCCTTCCAGCGCTACGCCACCCACATCCCGAAATTCCACGTGCTGCCGATCTACGGTGGCCAGTCCTATGGCCCGCAGCTGCAAGCGCTGCGCCGCGGCGTGCACGTGGTGGTCGGCACTCCGGGCCGCGTCATCGACCACCTGGAAAAAGGCTCGCTCGACCTGTCGCAGCTGAAAACCCTGGTGCTGGACGAAGCCGACGAAATGCTGCGCATGGGCTTCATCGAGGACGTCGAGCGCATCCTGCAGGAGACCCCTGAATCGCGCCAGACCGCCCTGTTCTCGGCCACCATGCCGGCGCAAGTGAAGCGCATCGCCACCACCTACCTGAACGACCCGGCCGAAGTGATGGTGGCGGCCAAGACCACCACCAACACCAATATCCGCCAGCGCTACTGGCTGGTGTCCGGCATGCACAAGCTGGACGCGCTGACCCGCATCCTGGAAGCCGAGCCGTTCGACGGCATGATCATCTTCTCGCGCACCAAGATCGGTACCGAGGAACTGGCGGAGCGCCTGCAGGCGCGCGGCTTCTCCGCCGGCGCCATCAACGGCGACATGCAGCAGGCGGCGCGCGAACGCATCATCGGCCAGCTCAAGGACGGCAAGATCGACATCCTGGTCGCCACCGACGTGGCGGCGCGCGGCCTGGACGTGGAGCGCATCAGCCACGTGGTCAACTACGACGTTCCGTATGACCCGGAAAGCTACACCCACCGTATCGGCCGCACCGGCCGCGCGGGCCGCAGCGGCGAAGCGATCCTGTTCATCACCCCGCGCGAGCGCAACCTGCTGAAGCTGATCGAGCGCACCACGCGCCAGCCAGTGACGCCGATGACGCTGCCGACGCTGCAGGCGGTCAACGATGTCCGCATCAGCAAGTTCAAGGACCAGATCACCGACACCCTGGCGCAGGAAGGCCTGTCTTTCTTCGAAAACCTGGTGCGCGAGTACGAAGCCGAGCACAATATCCCGGCGGTGGAAGTGGCTGCCGCACTGGCGATGATGGCTTGCGGCGGCAAGCCGCTGCTGCTGGATAAATCGCGTGAAAAAGGCTGGCATGAAGACGGCGCGCCGCGCCAGGAAGGCCAGGGCCGTGAAGGACGCGAGCCGCGCGAACCGCGTGAACCACGCGAGCCGCGCCCGAAGAAGGAGCGTATCGAGCGCGAGCCGGAGCAGGGCATGGCGACCTATCGCGTGGAAGTCGGCTACCAGCACGGCGTCAAGCCGGGCAACATCGTGGGCGCCATTGCCAACGAAGGCGGCATCGATTCCAAGTTCATCGGCCGCATCGAGATTTACGACGATTACTCGCTACTGGATATGCCGGCTGACCTGCTGCCGGGCGATATCGACGCGCTGCAAGTGTTGCGCGTAGCCGGCCAGCCGCTGCGCCTGCATCGCGATGGCGAAACGCCGCCACCGGCGCCGGCTGCCAAGGCGCCGCGCGCCGCGAAGCCTGAGCGTGCCGAGCGTCCGGAACGCGCCGCACCGCCGCTGTCCTCGCGCGCCGATGACGACGAGCCAATGTTTGAAGAGGAAGCGCCGAAGCGCAAGAAGAAGGATAAGGCCGCGGCAGGCGAGGGTGGCGGCGCCCCGATGCCGATGCGCGCCTACCGTGTGGAAGTAGGCTCGGGCGATGGCGTCAATGCCGGCAACCTGGTTGGCGCCATCGCCAACGAGAGCGGTCTTGAATCGCGCTTCATCGGCCGCATCGAGATCCTGGAAGACCACGCCTTCGTCGAGATGCCGGACGGCATGCCGGATGACATCTTCAAGCACCTGCGCAAGGTCTGGGTCGGCGGCAAGCAACTGAAAATGTCGCTGGCCGACGCCATGCCGCCGATGTCCGGCAAGCACACTCCGCCGAAGAAGCCGGCAGCCAAGCCGAAGCGCTGATCCTCGCCGCAACTTGGGACCGGTCGCGCCGCCCGGTCCTGTTTCGCAATCCCTCTGCACCAGCTACTGAAAGCTACTGAAATTTTTACGGTTATAGCGCTATCAGGGGCAAAACAGGCAAATTTCAGTAGTTTCAGTAGTAGTTTCAGTAGTTTTCAGTAGTAGTCAGCGACAGTTCGGGAAAGCGGCCCGCTAGTTGCCATAAAGCTGACGGGGTCAACCAGGCTTGTTGCCGAATTGGCCATCCCCACGCTATGCTGCTGGCTGTCCCGGACTTCGCCGAACAAGCCATGCTCAAACTGATCCGCCATTCCCTGTGCGCCGCTGCCGGCGCCGCCGCCGTTGGCGCGTCCGCCGCGCCGGCTGACGCCGTCGTCACCAAGCCACTGACTCTGGACCAATACCTTGCGCTGAAAGGCCCTGCGCCCGACAAACGCATCGTCTACGGCCCCGCGCCGAGCCAGTTCGTGGAGTTTTTCAAACCCGCTGGCCAGGGCCCACACCCGGTCGTGGTGCTGATCCACGGCGGCTGCTGGACGCGCAACTATGATGGCATCGAACAGATGCGCAATATGGCAGGCGCGATGGCGAAGGACGGCATCGCAGTATGGAGCGTGGAGTATCGCCGCTACGACGAAGAGGGCGGCGGCTATCCCGGCATGTACCAGGACGTCGCCACCGCCGTGGATTTGCTGAGACACGAAGCGAAGGCCAGCGCGCTGGACCTGAACCGCATCGTCGCCGTCGGCCACTCCGCCGGCGGCCATCTCGCGCAGTGGGCCGTATCGCGCCACAAGCTGCCTGAATGGAGCCCGGCCTGGGCGCCGCAGCCGTTGAAGATCAACACCGTGATCAGCCTGGGCGGCCTGGCCGACCTGCGCAACGAGGCGGCCTTGATCCGCACCAGCTGCGACTGCGAATCGGCTTTCATCGCCGGCAAGCCCAGCGCCCAGCGCCCCGACATCTTCGCCGACACCTCTCCGGCCGAAATGCTGCCCGCCGGCGTGCACACCATCCTGATCCATGGTGAACTCGACACCATCTCGCCCACCGTGACCGGCGAAAACTACGCCCGCCGCGCCAGGGCAGCAGGCGACACGGCCGAAGTGCTGGTGTTGCCGGGTGGCAGCCACTTCGACGAAGTCTCGGCCGACTCGAAATCCTGGGTCATTATCAGCGCTCAAATTCGTAAGGCTTTGGGGCGTTGATGGAAGCAGTGCTGTTTGTCGGCATCCAGGCATCTGGAAAATCGACCTTCTACAAAGAGCACTTCTTCAATTCCCACGTCCGTATCAGCAACGACCTTCTGAAAACGAAGAACCGGGAAAAGCTGATGTTCGCGCTTTGCTTTGACACGGGAATGCCGCTGGTGATCGACAACACCAATGTAAGTAAGGAGGTGCGGGCGCGCTACATCGCCATGCTGCGCGAGCGCGGCTACCGCATCAAGTGCTACTACTTCAAGAGCGACCTGGATAGGTCGGTCGCATGGAATAGCCAGCGCCAGGGGGCCGAATGCATTCCCCAGGTGGGTATATTCAGCACCCACAAACGGCTGGAAATCCCGAGTCGGGATGAAGGCTTTGATGAAATGTTTTACGTTGACTGGATAGACGGTCAGCGCGTTGTGAAGGAATGGAATAGTGAAGTTTGATGAACTCGACGAATCGATGCGCGTGTATGAAACCGCGCACGACCAGTGCGTCCTGCCTGGCATCTACATGGTCGCGCGTATCGACGGCCGGAGTTTCACGCGGCTGACCAAGGAGATTGCACAATTCGAGGCACCGTTCGATGTCCGCTTCCGGGATTTGATGATCGAAACGACAAAGCACCTGATGAACTGCGGCTTCAAGGTCATTTACGGCTATACGGAGAGCGATGAGATCTCGCTGTTGTTCGACCCTGAGATTAACGTATTCGGACGCAAGACCAGGAAGTACAACTCGATCCTGGCGGGCGAAGCCTCTGCCAAATTCAGCCTGATGCTGGGGCAGTTGGGCGCGTTCGATTGCCGCCTCTCGGAGCTGCCGACCAAGCGCCTGGTGGTCGACTACTTCCGTTGGCGCAATGAAGACGCGCACCGCAACGCGCTGAACGCGCACTGCTACTGGATGCTGCGCAAAGAGGGCATTGACCCGAATGCTGCTGCTGCCACCATCGCGGGAAAATCGCTGGCCGACAAGAACGAGTTGCTGTTTAGCCGCGGCATCAACTTCAACGAACTGCCGAACTGGCAAAAGCGCGGCGTCGGACTGTACTGGGGCGTTGAGGAAAAGACCGGCTTCAATCCAAAAGACAATGTGCCGGTCGTCTCGCAACGCCGCGCCATCATGACCGACTTGGAACTGCCAATGCGAGATGAGTACAGCGCGTTCGTCGCAAACCTGCTGGAGAGCGCTTAGCCTTGCGTCGGACTCCAATCGTCGCAGGTGCAGGCAAAGCTTCAGTCGTCGGCGGAACACTCGTCAGAGTGGAAGCAGGTGGCCAATCGACGTCGCCCGGAGGTCTCGTGAATCAACTCGCTTCGACCACGCAATGCATGGAGACATATATGGGTTCTGCTTCCAGGCGAAACCAAATGGCAGCTCGCGCAATCAATGCGGGAGTAGGAGCTGACGCCGGTCAACCCCCTGTCGCCGGGTACTTGATGGCGTTCAGCTGGATCTTTTCCAATGCAGCCGCATGCAGGTCGACATCGAGCTTGTCGGCGATCTGCACCAGGTAAAGCAGCACATCGGCGAGCTCATGTCGGATCGCTTCCTGCTGGCCTAGCGCCAGTTCGCCAACGCGGCCGGTCTGCAGCCACTGGAAATGCTCGGCCAGTTCTGCCACTTCGACAGACAGCGCCATCGCCAGGTTCTTGGGCGTGTGGTACTGCTCCCAGTCGCGCGCGGCGGCAAAGGCGCGCGTGCGCTCGCGCAGGTCGATCAGTGAGTCCGTCATGTCGACTTCTCCATGAACACGCTCAAGGGATCGTCGCGGTAATCGCCGTATGGTCCGCGCACGCGGTATCCCAGGCGCTGGTACAGGCCAATCGCTTCCGGCTGCGATGGCCCGGTCTCCAGCATGAACTGACGGCAGCCGCGCGACAGCGCTTCCGTTTCCAGCATGCCGAGCAGGCGCTGCGCCACACCCTGGCCGCGCGCCGAAGGGTGCACGAACATGCGCTTCACTTCCCCGTATTCCGGCGTCACCACGATGGCGCCGCAGCCCACCGCCGCGCCATCGGGATTGCGCGCCACGGCAAACAGCACGTTCGGCTGCAGCAGGGAATTCATGTCGAGCGCATATACGCTCTCCGGCGGATACAGCGACAGCTGGTAAGTATCCAGCAGGTCGATCAGGGCCACGACTTCGGGCTGGTTGGGGGTTTCGAGTTTGATGTCCATCTCCCAATGGTATCATCCCTGCGCCGCCGGACCGGGGCCGGTCCGGGGCGAGACATGTATAAGGATAACCATGAAATCGCTAGTTCCTCATGCCATTACACTGGCAGTCAGTGCACTTGTCGCTACCAGCGGCATCGCGGCCGATAACAGCGCGTACACGCCTCGCGCGGAAAACCCTTACCTGAGCCAGACAGATGCCGCCGCCCGTTCGGCGCGCGTGTCGAATGTCGCCTATGTGCTCGACTTCGCGCTCACGGGCCAGGAAACCTTCAGCAACACCACCACCGTGGCCTTCGACCTGAAGGATAACGCACAGCCGCTGACGCTGGACCTGGACAAGGCCACCATCAAGCGCCTCGTGGTCAACGGCAAGCCGATTGCCGCGCCGCAGTACAACAACTGGTTCATCACGCTGGCCTCCGCCGACCTGAAGGCTGGCCGCAACAGCGTGACCGTGGAATTCGAACGCAAGCACAGCACCAATGGCGAGGGCCTGCACCGCATGGTCGACCCGGTCGATGGCCGCGTCTACACCTACTCGCACTTCGAACCGGCCGCCGCGCACCAGATGTTCGCGCTGTTCGACCAGCCGGACCTGAAGGCGACCTACCAGGTCAACGTCACCTCGCCTGCCGACTGGACCGTGGTGTCCACCGCGCGCGAATCCAAGGTGGAAGAGGTGGCCAACGGCAAGCGCTGGACCTTCCCGGTTTCCAGGATCCTCAGCCCGTACAACTTCTCGCTGCATGCCGGCCCGTACAAGGTGTGGGAAGACGCCACCAGCGCCAAGTACCCGATGCGCCTGTTCGCGCGCCAGTCGGTGGCCGACCAGGTCGACCCGGCGCCCTGGTTCGAATACACCAGGCAAGGCCTGGCGTGGTTTGACGACTACTTCGGCATCCCTTACCAGTACGGCAAATACGACCAGCTGCTGGTGCCGGATTTCCTGTACGGCGCGATGGAAAACGCCGGCGCCATCACCTTCGCCGAGCACTCCTTCCTGCACAAGGACAAGATGACCAGCGCCGAGAAGCACGAACTGGCCAGCGTGATCATGCACGAAATGGCGCACCAGTGGTTCGGCGACCTGGTCACCATGCAGTGGTGGAACGGCCTATGGCTGAACGAGAGCTTCGCGTCCTTCATGGGCACCCTGGCCACCGCCGAGGCCACTGAATTCAAGGACTCGGCCTGGCAGTACTTCTACTCGCAGGGCAAGTCGGGCGCCTATGTGCAGGACCAGCGCGTGACCACCCACCCGATCGAAACCCCGGTGCCGTCGACCGCCAACGCCTTCGACAATATCGACGCCATCACCTATTCCAAAGGCGCCTCGACGCTGAAGCAACTGCGCCACCTGCTGGGCGAGGAGACCTTCCGCAAGGGCGTGCACAACTACCTGGTCAAGTACCAGTGGAAGAATGCCAAGCTGGATGACTTCATCGGCAGCCTGGCCGACGCGGCCGGCCGCGACCTCGGCCAGTGGACCCAGGACTGGCTGTACCAGCCAGGCGTTAACACCATCACCGCCAACTACAGCTGCAAGGCCGGCAAGATCGACGCCTTCAGCCTGCAGCAGACGGCCGTGGCGCAGTTCCCGACCCTGCGCGAACAGCGCGTGCAACTGGCCCTGATGCAGAAGAAGGGCAAGCAGCTCGCCATCGCCAAGGTGTTGCCGGTGACTTACAAGGGCGCCAGCACCGAGGTGCCGGAGCTCAAAGGCGCCGCCTGCCCGGACCTGGTCTACCCGAACTACCAGGACTGGGGCTTCGTGAAAGCCAAGCTCGATGTGCGTTCCTTCGCCACCGCGCGCCAGGACGTCAGCAAGGTGGAAGACAAGCTGCTGCGCACCATGCTGTGGCACAGCATGTGGGACAACGTGCGTGACGGCGCGCTGCCGCTCAACGAATTCCTCGACACGGTGCTGGTCAACGCGCCGCGGGAACAGGATTACGTGCTGCTGGGCGATGTGCTGGGCAAGATGGGCCAGTCGATCCGCTACCTGCGCACCATGTCGGCCGATGGCGCCTACACCCGCACCGTGGTCGGCCGCCTGGAGAAAATGAGCTGGGCGCAGGCTAAGGCCAGCAAGGGCGACTTCCAGCGCCGCTGGTTCAACGCCTACCTGGGCACCGCCGGCAGCAAGGAATCGCTGGAGCGCATTGCCGCCATGCTCGATGGCCGCGAAAAGCTGGCCGGCCTGACCCTGAGCCAGGACCTGCGCTGGGAGATGATTGCCCTGCTTAACCGCAAGGACTACCCGGGCGCCGAGCCGCGTATCGCCGCCGAACAGGCCAGGGACAAGTCCGACAGCGGCGAACTGGCCGCGGTGGCTGCGCAGGCTGCGCGTCCGGATGCGAAAGTGAAGCAGGAGTGGCTGGCGAAGATCGGCGACACCCAGAGCAAGCTGCCGTTCTCGCGCATCCGCACCGCGATGCACGCGCTGTACCCGTCCTCCCAAGTGGCGCTCAATGAGCAAAGCGCTGCGGCCCGCCTGGCGCAACTGCCGGTGCTGGACAAGTCGGCCGGCCCGGTCTTCATGCGCGACTATGCAGGCGCCATGATCCCGGCCACCTGCAACGCGCAAAGCGTGCAGCGCCTGGCCGATGCGGCAGCAGCCAACCCCAGCCTCAGCGCCGGCACCCGCCGCGCGCTGCTGGTGGCGCACCAGGAAGACCAGCGCTGCGTGGCGATCCGCAAGGCGCTGACGGTCAAGCTGAACTAGATCTTCACTTTGGTGGAGAGCGCGGCCTGCGCCGTCAGCAGGTCGAGCAGCGCCGCCAGCGGCGCCGGGCGGCCCAGCAGGTAGCCTTGCAGCGCATGGCAACCGTGGGCCGCCAGGAAGTCGGCCTGCGCCTGCGTCTCCACCCCTTCCGCCACCACCCGCAAGCCCATCTGGCCAGCCATGGCCAGGATGGTCTGCACGATCACCACGTCGCTGGCATCGTCCGGCATGTCCATGATGAAGCTGCGGTCGATCTTCAGTTCATACAGCGGCATGCGCTTGAGGTAGGCCAGGCTGGAATAGCCGGTGCCGAAATCGTCGATGGAAAAGCGCACCCCGAGCGCCGCCAGCTCGTTCATGCGCGCCACGATTTCATCCATCCGTTCCACCAGCAAGCCCTCCGTCACTTCCAGGATCAGCAGCGCCGGTTCCACCCCATGGTCCTGCAGGATGCCGCGCACCTGCTGCACGAAGTCGGCCTGGCGGAATTGCTGCGGGCTGACGTTGACCGACAGCGGCAAGGACAGGCCCAGCACCGACATGCGCTGCTGCGCCAGGCAGGCCTGCCTGAGCGCCCATAAGCCGAGCGGCACTATCAGCCCCGCTTCTTCGGCCAGCGGAATGAAGATGGCCGGCGACACCATGCCGCCCTCGTCGCGCTCCCAGCGCATCAGCAGCTCGGCCCCGTGCAGCCGGCCCTGGCAATCGAACTGCGGCTGGTACACCATGTGCAGCCGCTCCTGTTCGATGGCCTGGCCCAGCTCGCGCTCCAGCGTCAGGCGCCGCTCGACTTCGGCCTGCATGGCCGACTCGAAGAAGGCAATGCCATTGCGGCCGCCTGCCTTGGCGCGGTACATCGCGGTATCGGCTTCGCGCAGCAGGTCGTCGGCTTGCTGGCCGTACTTGGGCAGCAGCGTGACGCCGATGCTGGCCGAGCAGCCGTAGCCCTGGCCGGCGATCTCGAATTCCTGCGCCAGCGCGGCGCGGATCTTTTCCGCCACCCCTTGCGCGGCATTGCCGGCCGCCGCCAGGTCCGGCGCCAGGTGCGCCAGCAGCACCACGAACTCGTCGCCGCCGATGCGCGCCACCGTGTCGCTCTTGCGCACCAGTTCTTCCAGGCGCTGCGCGGCCAGCCGCAGCAAGTGGTCGCCGGTGGCATGGCCGCGCGCATCGTTGATGGTCTTGAAGCGGTCGAGGTCGATGAACATCACGGCGCTGAACAGGTGCTGGCGCTCGGAACTGGCCAGCAGGCTGGCCAGGCGGTCCAGCAGCAGGCGCCGGTTCGGCAGCCCGGTCAGCGGGTCGTAGAAGGCCAACTGCTCGCCCTCGGCCAGCGAGCGCGCCAGGTGGCGCAGCAGCACCCCGCAGCTCATGGTCAGGATCCCTGCAATGAACAGGTAGTTGAGCGCCACGATCGCCGCGCGCAGGGCGGCATCGCCGGACAGCCCCATGGCATCCGGATCGGGCGCTGGCGCAAAGCCGGTCAGCACGATGGCCACGGCGCCGGCCAGCAGCAGCCAGATGGCCGGCTTCAGCCCCACCAGCAGGGCGGCCAGGCAGGGCACCGCCAGCAGGTAAGTGTGCGCTACCGGCCCCACCTGCAGCATCAGGGCCACGCCGACTGCAAAGGTGATCAGCAGGAACTGCATGGCGCGCAGCGGGTAGGACACTATGTCCTGCAGCCGCCACAGGGCGGCCAGCCAGGTGAGCGCGGCCAGGTCCACCACCACCACGCCCCACAGTCCTTCGCGCAGCGCTTGCACCATGCTGGGGACGGCCGTGGCCAAGCCCAGTACCAGCACCACCTGGACCAGGCGGGCAAAGATTTTTTCGCGCCAGTGGGTGATCTGGTCGGGGGCAGCCATGGGCCAGCTTCCTTGCTCTTAGGAACCTTGATGGTACGCCCAATGGCGCGCCGTGTCACCGCCGCGACGCCAGCGGCGCCAGGTGACTATTTGATAGATTCTTTGGCATGTCTTTCTTATAAAATCGGCCGTTTCATCCAATAACTAGGGGATCTACGTATGAAGACCAAACTGTTTGCGGCCGCGGCGGCCCTGGCGCTGGCTGGCTGTGCCGGCACCCAACCAACCCTCGGCGGCGGCAGTACAGTGGCCACCGGCAGCGCCGGCGGCGCCACCGCTGCCAACGCCAACACCCAACTGGAAAAATGCGACCGTCCGCTGGGCACCCTGTCGGTGGTGGAAGACCGCAGCATGCCGTGGTTCCAGCAACTGAGCCAGTACAAGCTGGGCTCCACCACGCCGGTGCTGCGCATGATGATCCAGCAGTCGAACTGTTTCGTGGTGGTGGAACGCGGCGCCGCCATGGACCACATGATGGGCGAGCGCGCGCTGGAAAAATCCGGCGAAATGCGCGCCAACAGCAACTACGGCAAGGGCCAGATCGCCGCTGCCGACTACACCATGAGCCCGACCATCACCTTCAGCCAGAAGGGCACCTCGGGCGCCGGCGGCGCGCTGGGCGGCTTTGGCCTGATCGGCAGCGTGGCGGGCATGGTAGCGGGCAATATGAAGACCAATGAAGCGTCGACCATGCTGCTGATGATCGACAACCGTTCCGGCGTGCAGCTGGCGGCGGCCGAGGGCAGCGCCAAGAACACCGATTTCGGCATGTTTGGCGCCCTGTTCGGCGGCGGCGTAGCCGGCGGCGCGGGCGGCTACACCAATACCCCGGAAGGCAAGATCCTGGTGGCGGCCTTCATGGACTCCTACAACAATGTGGTGCGCGCGGTGCGCAACTACAAGCAGCAGGAAGTCGCGGGCGGCCTGGGCACCGGCGGCGCGCTGGGCGTACAGGGCGGCAGCACGCCGGCATCGCAGCAGCCGGTCGCTGCGCAGTCGCAGACCCAGTCCTCGAAAACCAAAGCCAAGAAGAAGTAATCCTGCCGGCTTGCCGGGCGTACCGTACGCCCGGCAAATTGCCAGACCCGCCTTCCGTTGTTATAGTTCCCCGTTGCAGTCCTGCGCGGAGCTATACCTTGAACACCCAGACCATTCCAGACACCGCCGCGCCAATTCGGGTGCTGCTGGTGGACGACCATCCCATGCTGCGCGCCGGCCTGGCCGAAGCGATAGCCGGCCAGCCCGACATGCAGGTGGCGGGCGAAGCCGGCGACGGCCACCAGGCGCTTGCCGCCTGGGCCGCCTTGCGCCCCGACCTGGCCATCATGGACCTGGCCATGCCCGGCATGTGCGGGCTGCAAGCCTTGCAGGCGATCCGCGCCCAGTTCCCGGCGGCGCGCATCGTGATGCTGACCACCTTCGGCGGCGACGCCCAGGTGCGGCGCGCGCTGGAAGCCGGCGCCAGCGGCTTCCTGCTGAAGAGCAGCCTGCGCAAGGAGCTGGTCGGCATGATCCGCGCCGTGCACGGCGGCCAGCGCTACATCTCGCCCGAGATCGCGCAGCAGCTGGCCAGCCATCTTGGCGCTTCCCTGCTCAGCGAGCGCGAAGTCGAAGTGCTGCAATGCGCGGCGGCCGGCAACGCCAACAAGCGCATCGCCAGCCTGCTTGGCATTTCGGAGGAAACGGTGAAGGCGCACATGCGCACCATCCTGGCCAAGCTCGATGCCAACGACCGCACGCACGCCGTCACCATTGCCTTAAAGCGCGGCATCATTGTCCTATGAAGCGGGGTTTGATGCGGGTTGCGATGTGTCCGGCCTGGCCTGCACGGCCATGACCACCAGCAGCGCCACTGCCGGCAGCAAGCCAAGGCCCATGCCCCAGCGCGAAGCCAGCGCGCCCATCACGCAACCTGCCGCAAAGGCCAGGATGCCGCTGCCCAGCGCCGCCAGTGCCGGCCGTTCGGCGCCGCCCACGCGGTCCAGGCAATCGATCACCAGTTGCGTCACATTGCCGGTCATGACCGTGCTGGCCGGCAGCTTCGCCAGCAGCAGCTTGCCGTAGCCGTTCTGCGCACCCATGGCAGCGGCGCACAGCAGGCCTACCGCCATCTCCCAGCGCGCGCTGGCGGCAGCGGCCAGCATCAGCGCCGCCTGCAGCAGGTGGGCCGGCCGCAGCGCCTCGCTGCCGCGGCCCTGGCAGTGCCGCACCAGGGCGCGCACCGCCACCACGCCGGCCACGAAAGCGGGGAAGGCGAGCAGCTTGAGCAGCACGTCATTGCCGGGCGCCACGATCTCGCGCCCGAGCAGCACGAAGTTGCCCGTCACGTGGGCCGTGAACAGCCCGTGCAGCGCAATGAAGCCCAGGGTATCGACATACCCCGCCAGGAAACTCAAGGATGTTCCGCGTGCCATACGCCCCCCTTGCGCGTGAGATCATGCCAGGCCACCAGCAGGAAGCCGCCGGCCAGACCTAAGTGCTCGTAAAAGCTGTTGGCCGCCATGAAGCGTTCCGCGCCGGCCATTTCCCAGTAGCGGTTGGCGATGAAGCTGGCCGCCACCGTGAACAGCGCCAGCCAGGCTGCGCCCAGCCAGCGCAGGCGGCCGCTCAGGATCATGGCTGCTGCGCCCAATTCGCCGCCGATGACCAGCATCGCCAACGGCGCCGCCGGCTGCAGCCCGAAATGCTGCATTTCGCCGACCGCGCTGCCAAAGTCCAGCAGCTTGTTCAAGCCGCCTTGCAGGTAGGCTGCGCACAGCAGGAGCAGGGCCAGCCAGTGCAGGGCGCGAATACCCGCGCTGGCGCTGCTGGTGCGCAGGCGGGCGGCGCCGGGAGTATGCGGCGCCATGTCACACCGCCCAGCAGGAGCAGCCCAGCGCGCCCCAGAACGACTTCAGGTCCGCGATCGGCAGGGAGCGGGTCCATGCCGTCGCGTGCTGGTGGCCGTGCATGCCGCACTTGCTGGCGCAGCCGCAGGCCGCTGCTGCGGCCATGGCGGCCGTGCGGGCGTGCCCCGCGCTACCTGTCGCCATGGCGCCCGGCATCTTGCCCCAGGCGCCGTAGCCGCCGTAGCGGCTGACCGGCGACCAGTCCGGCATCGCCGGCGGCATGGGCGGATCGTAAGCGCCGAATGGCCCGGCGCCGTACACCACCTTGCCGCCCACCACGGTCAGCAGCGAGGCGGTGTCGGCAATCTCGTCTTCCGGGCAGCGCAGGAAGTCGCGGTCCGGCACCATCAGGTCGGCCAGCTGGCCGACCGCGATGCGCCCCTTCTTGCCTTCCTCATTGGAGAACCAGGTCACGTTCTCGGTCCACATGCGCAGCGCCGCTTCGCGCTCCAGCAGGTTGCGCTGCGGGTAGAGCCGCATGCCGCCGACCGTGCGCCCGGTGGTCAGCCAGGACAGCGAGACCCAAGGGTTGTAAGACGCCACGCGCGTCGCATCGGTGCCGGCCGAGACTTTGACGCCCGACTCCAGCAGGTATTTCACCGGCGGCGTCGCCTCGGCCGCCGCCGCGCCGTAGCGCTCGACGAAATACTCGCCCTGGTAAGCCATGCGGTGCTGCACCGCCACGCCGCCGCCCAGCGCCGCAATGCGGTCGATGGACTGCGGCGAGATGGTTTCCGCATGGTCGAAGAACCAGTGCAGGCCGTCGAGCGGCATGTCGCGGTTGACCTTCTCGAACACGTCCAGCGCGCGCGAAATGGTCTCGTCATAGGTGGCATGCATGCGCCACGGCCAGCGGTTCTGCACCAGGATGCGGATCACGCCTTCCAGGTCGTCTTCCATATTGGCCGGCATGTCCGGGCGCGGCTGGCGGAAGTCTTCGAAGTCGGCGGCCGAGAAGGTCAGCATCTCGCCGGCGCCGTTGTGGCGGAAGTAGTCGTCGCCCTGCTGGTACTTGCTGCTGGCGGCCCAGTTCAGGAAGTCGTCCTTTTCCTGCTTGGGCTTTTGCGTGAACAGGTTGTAGGCCAGGCGGATGGTCAGCTCGCCGGCATCGGCCAGCTGCTGGATCACCTGGTAGTCCTCGGGGTAGTTCTGGTTGCCGCCGCCCGCGTCGAGCGCGCCGGTCACACCCAGGCGATTGAGTTCGCGCATGAAGTGGCGGGTCGAGTTGAGCTGGTATTCCGGCGGCAGCTTGGGCCCTTTGGCCAGCGTGGCGTACAGGATCGAGGCGTTCGGCTTGGCCAGCAGCAGCCCGGTCGGGTTGCCGGCGCTGTCGCGCAGGATCTGGCCGCCCGGCGGCTCCGGCGTGTCGCGGTCGTAGCCCACGGCGCGCAGCGCGGCGCCGTTCAGCAGCGCGCGGTCGTACAGGTGCAGGATGAACACCGGTGTATCGGGCGCCACGGCATTCAGCTCCTCGATGGTCGGCAGGCGCTTTTCCACGAACTGGTGCTCGGTGAAGCCGCCCACCACGCGCACCCATTGCGGCGCCGGGGTAATCGCCACCTGGGCGCGCAGCATGGCCATGGCATCGGCCAGCGAGCGCACGCCGTCCCAGCGCAATTCCATATTGAAGTTCAGGCCACCGCGGATCAGGTGCAGGTGGTTGTCGATCAGGCCGGGCAGCACACGCCGGCCTTGCAGGTCGATGACGCGGGTGTGCGGTCCCGCCAGCGGCAGGATCGCGTGCGCTTCGCCCACGTGGAAAAAGCGGCCGCCGGTGACGGCGACCGCAGCGGCCTCGGGCTGGCTCTTGTCCAGCGTCGTGAAGCGGCCGTTATGGAGTATCAGCTCCGGTGCAGCAGTCATTGCTTGTCCTCCTTCGAACCGGCGCATGGCAGTTCGCCGAAACAGTGCGGCTTGACCTGCTCATGCAGCCAGGATACCTGCTGTTCCTTCGGCGCCAGCCACTGGCGAACCAGCGGCGGCACCTGTTCTCCCAGCAGGATGCCGAGCAGCCCCACCAGCGCCACCACGGGCGGCGCCGGCGAGCGTACGTTCAGCACGCCGTACAGGATGCCGGCCAACAGGCCGGCGCCCAGCGAGAGAAGATAAATCTTCACTGGCCTTCCTTGGCGTGGAACATGGTCTGCGCGTAGATGATACCCAAACCGTAAGCACCGCCGAACTTCTTGGCGATGCCGGTGGTCAGCTCGTAGGTGTCGGTACGGGCCCAGTCGCGCTGCAGTTCCAGCAGGTATTGCAGCGAGGTCATTGGACGCGCTCCGGCCTGCACCATGCGCTCCATGGCGCGTTCGTGCGCTTCGGCCGAGACGTCGCCGCAGGCGTCGGCGATGACGTACACCTCGAAGCCCTGGTCCAGCGCCGACAGCGCAGGGCCGACGATGCAGACGCCGGTCCACAAGCCTGCGAGTACGATGCGCTTCTTGCCGATGGCGTTGATGCGGCGGATCACGTTCTCGTCTTCCCAGGTGTTCATCGAGGTGCGGTCGGTGATTTCCGCGCCCGGGAAGGCATCCTTGATCTCGTCGAACACCGGGCCGGAGAAGCTCTTCTCGGCCACGCTGGTGATGATGGTCGACACGTCGAAGCCGGCGGCGGCGTGCGCCACCAGGGCGGCGTTGCTGCGCAGGGTAACGGCGTCGATCGAATGGGTGGCGAAGGCCATCTGCGACTGGTGGTCGATCATGACCAGGGTGTGGTCGCGTGGGGTCAGCAGCGTGGCGCCTGGGGTGGCTTTAGCGGTAATGGTCATTTGTGTTTCCTTTCGTGGATTTACCAAAGTGGGCGTAACTTGTCGAGCGCGGCGGACACGCCGGCGCCGTAGGCTTCGTCGGCCTTGTTGCAGTTTTCGATGTGGCGCTGTTGGATGTGCAGCGGCACGCCGGCCAGCGAACGCGCGGTGTTGTCGAACAGGGCCTGGCGCTGCTTCTCGTCCATCAGGCGGAACAGGGCGCGCGGCTGGCTGTAGTAATCGTCGTCCGCGCGGTGGTTCCAGCGCGCGGCGGCACCGTCCAGGGCCAGCGGCGGCTCGGCGTAGGCAGCTTGTTCCTGCCACTCGCCTTTCGAGTTCGGCTCGTAGCCGATGGCGCCGCCCTGGTTGCCGTCGACGCGCATGGCGCCGTCGCGGTGGTAGCTGTGGAACGGGCAGCGCGGGGTGTTGACCGGGATCGCATGATGGTTGACGCCCAGGCGGTAGCGCTGTGCGTCGCCGTAGGCGAACAGGCGCGATTGCAGCATGCGGTCGGGCGAGAAGCCGATGCCCGGCACCACGTTGGCTGGCGTGAAGGCGGCCTGCTCGACGTCGGCGTGGTAGTTGTCCGGGTTGCGGTTCAACTCCAGCACGCCCACTTCATGCAGCGGGTAGTCCTTGTGCGGCCAGACCTTGGTCAGGTCGAACGGGTTGAACGCCGCCTGCGCCGCCTGCTGCTCCGTCATCAGCTGCACCTTCAGCGTCCAGCGCGGGTATTCGCCGCGCTCGATCGCCTCATACAGGTCGCGCTGCGACGATTCGCGGTCTTTCGCGATCAGCGCTGCCGCTTCCTCGTCGGAGAGGTTGACGATGCCCTGCTGGGTCACGAAGTGGAACTTGACCCAGTGCCGCTCGCTGGCCGCGTTGATGAAGCTGAAGGTGTGGCTGCCGAAGCCGTGCATGTGGCGGTAGGAGGCAGGGATGCCGCGCTCGCTCATCACGATGGTCACCTGGTGCAGCGCTTCCGGCAGCAGGGTCCAGTAGTCCCAGTTGTTTTCCGCGCTGCGCAGGTTGGTGCGCGGGTCGCGCTTGACGGCGTGGTTCAGGTCCGGGAACTTCAGCGGATCGCGCATGAAGAACACCGGTGTGTTGTTGCCCACCACGTCCCAGTTGCCTTGCTCGGTGTAGAACTTGACGGCGAAGCCGCGGATATCGCGTTCCGCATCGGCCGCACCGCGCTCGCCGGCTACAGTGGAGAAGCGGGCGAACACTTCGGTCTTTTTGCCCACCGCGCCAAAGATCGCAGCCTTGGTAAAACGCGTAATGTCATGCGTCACGGTGAAGGTGCCATAGGCGCCGGAGCCCTTGGCGTGCATGCGCCGCTCGGGAATCACTTCGCGGTGGAAGTGGGCCAGCTTTTCCAGGTGCCAGACGTCCTGCAGCAGCATGGGACCGCGCGGGCCCGCTGTTTCCACGTTCTGGTTATCCGCGACCGGCGCGCCGGCGGCGGTTGTCAGTTTGCGATCCATGGATTAGCCCTTGATGAAGGCCAGCAGGTCGGCGTTCAGCTTGTCCTTGTGGGTATCGGTCAGGCCATGCGGCGCGCCAGGGTACACCACCAGCTTAGCATTCTTCAGCAACTTTGCTGCCGCTTTTGCCGAGGCGTCGATCGGCACGATCTGGTCGTCGTCGCCATGCAGCACCAGCATCGGGATGTCGATCTTTTTCAGGTCGGCGGTGAAGTCGGTTTCCGAGAACGCCTTGATGCAGTCATAGGTGTTCTTGTGGCCGGCCATCATGCCCTGCATCCACCACGCATTGATCATGCCCTGCGATGGCTTGGCGCCCGGGCGGTTGAAGTTGAAGAACGGACCGGAGGCGATATCCAGGTAGAGCTGCGAACGGTCTTTCAGCGAGCCGGCGCGGATGCCGTCGAATACTTCGATTGGCAGGCCGCCCGGGTTGCCGGCAGTCTTCAGCATCAGCGGCGGCACGGCGGAGATCAGGCCGGCCTTGGCGATGCGCTTGCTGCCGTGGCGGCTCAGGTAGCGCGCCACTTCACCGCCGCCGGTCGAGAACCCGAACAGGGACGCGTTCTTCACGTCCAGCAGGTCCAGCAACTGTGCCAGGTCGTCGGCGTAATGGTCCATGTCGTTGCCATCCCAAGGCTGGCTGGAACGGCCATGCCCGCGGCGGTCGTGGGCGATGGTGCGGTAGCCGTGGTTGGCCAGGAACAGCATCTGCGATTCCCAGCTATCGGAATTCAGCGGCCAGCCGTGGCTGAATACGACCACCGGGCCGTTGCGCGGGCCCCAGTCCTTGTAATAGATTTCCACGCCGTCGCGCGTGGTGAAGGTGCCCGAGGTACGGCCGACGGCAGCGGAAGCCTTGGCGGCTGCCGGGGCGGCAGTTGCGGAAGTGGAGAGGGAAGCGCCGGCGGCGGCGACGGCGGTGGCAGCGCCCAGCAGGACGTTGCGGCGGCGGTTGCTGATAGGGGATGGCATGGTGGTGTTCTTCTTTCTTTAAGTGGTTGATATCCACGTGAAAGAATAGCCAGTGCCCGCCAGGACGGAATCGCCCATCCGGGGGCGTGGTCACTACCTCTTTTGGGGGATGCCGCGGACTGTGGGCTTCACAGGCGCGCCAGTTCCGGTCCGTCCTTTGGCCCCAGCCAGGTGGCGGCGAAGCGCTTGCGCGTGGCTGCCGCGGCGGCCTTGTCGCCGCGCTTCTCGTACACCGCGAGCAGCCCGCGCAAGGCCCAGCCATTGCCTGGCGTCCTGGCGAACGAGGCGCGGAAGGCCGCTTCCGCTTCTTCCAGCCTGCCGGCCTTCAGCAGCGCCGCGCCCAGCGACTGGCGCACCGGGTAGTACCAGTAGGGCGGCTCGGTATAGGGCAGTGCATCCTGCGCCGCCACCGCTTGCGTGAACAGTGCTATCGCGCCGGGCAGCTCGCCTTTCGCCTCGGCCAGCTTGCCTGCTGCGACCAGGCGCGCGGTGCGCACGATATCGGCGCCCGGCACGCCCCAATCCGCCAGCTGCTTGAAATCGGCCTTCTGTTCGATGGCGGCAATGCTGTCGATTTCGCGCTGGCTGTCGCTCCACATCCCTTTGCGCGCAAAGCCGACCGCGCGCGCGTAATGCCACATCGCGCGCAGCAGGGCGAATTCCTCGGCCGGCGCCGCCAGCGCCAGCAGCGTTTCGGGGCTGCTGAACTGCACATGGGCGAAGTAGGGGGCGGCGCGCACCGGCTGCATCGGCGGGATCGCGCGCAGTTGTTCCGGGCCGATCGATTGTTCCAGCCGCTGCGTGGCCTGCAGGGCAGCCTTGCCATCGCCCCCCATCAGCGCCGATACCATCGCGAAGTGGATGTTGTGCGGATAGTAGGCGCCTTTGTACACCGGGTCGCTGGCCGCGCCGCGGAAGTATTTTTCGTCGATGGCAATGGCGTCGATATTCGATTGCAGCGCGTCCTTGTACAGGCCGACGCGATAGTAGATGTGCGAAGGCATGTGCACGATGTGGCCGGCGCCGGGGATCTGCTTTGCCAACTGGCGCGCATAGGGCAGGGCTTTTTCGGGATGGGTCGAGGCTTCCATCGCGTGGATGTAGTAATGGATGGCGCCGGGGTGGCTGGGATTGCGCTCGAGCACGCGCTCCAGCGCGTCAACCAGTTCCTGGGTGCGGCCTTTGGGGCTGGCGCCGCCGGCTTGCCAGTAGTCCCAGGGCGACAGGTCCATCAGCGATTCGGCAAACAGCACCAGCACCGTGTCTTCGTTGGGGAAGCTATGCGCGGCTTCAGCCATGGCGGCGGCATAGGCCTGGTCCAGCGGTGCGCGCTCGGCCGGTGGCTGTGCGGCGTAGCGTTTGTAGACGGCGCGTACCAGCGCCTGTTCCACCGGACTGGCGGTGTTGGCTGCCGCTGCTGCGCGCTCGGCTGCGGCAAACGCCGGGGCCGCCATTTCCGGGAACATCGGCGCGTTGATGTTCGGTCCCAGCACCAGCGCCTCGCCCCAGTGGCACATGGCGCATTGCGGGTCGGCCTGTTGCGCGGCGCGGAAGGCGCGCGCCGCTTCGGCATGGTTGAAGGCGAACAGCAGGCGCAAGCCCTGGTCGAAATAAGCCTGGGCGCGCGGGCTGCGCGTGGTGATGGAAAAATGCAGCTTGCCCAGATCCTTGTACAGCGGCGGCGGTCCGTCCTCGCCGGGCTTGCGCGCCTGCTGCGCCGGCTTGAACGGCGCCGTCTCGGTGGGCGCCGCCATGGCCAGCAGCCGCGGCCGCCCGCCGGCTGGATTGGCGCACAGGGCGCCATCCAGCAGCGGGTCGAAGACCGGCTCGCGCACCGCCTGCGAGCCGGCAGGGAGGGCGCCGGCCGCCAGGCACAGCATCAAGGGCAGGGCGCGGGCAGTCGGCATCTTCGTTCTCCTGCTTAGTGGTGGAGCGGCTTGCCGGCGGCCTGGCCTGTCGTGGCCGGGTGCAAGGCATGTTCCAGCTTGCTGGTGTCCCAATAGCTGCGTACTGCACTGATCTTGTCGTCGCGCATCTTGAACACGTGGACGAATGGATTGTCGTAAGCGATGCCGGTACTGAGGGCAATCCAGCTCGAATCGCCGGTGACCACCACCGTGTCGCCTTCCTGCACGATGGTCTTGGGTTCCAGGCTGGTGCACTGGACCGTTTCATTCATCTTGATGAAGTACTCGGCTATTTGCTGCTGGCCGTGATAGGTGCCGCCTATGGGCAGGTAGTCGGAATCCGGGCTGATAAGGTCCGCATCGTTGTTGAAGTGTGCAAGCAGGCCTTTCAGGTCGCCCGCTGCATACAGCTGATAGCATTCACTGATGAACTTTTTGGTGTCCATGACATCCCCCAATCACCGGCACCTGCAGCGGCATGCCGCAGGCTGCCGATCAGATAAGCCTAGTACGCAGGGGGCGGAAGTCAAGCTCAGCGCGGGGTGCCGAATACCTGGGTCCAGTAGGCAGCCGGACGCTTGCTTTGGCGGATGCCGACGCCGACACCGATTTCGGTGAATTTGGGGTTCATCAGGTTGCGGCAATGGCCCGGGCTGCTGATCCAGCCATCCACCGCTTCCTGCGCACTGGTCTGGCCGCGCGAGATGTTTTCCCCCACACGGCGCCAGCGGTAGCCGTGCGCTTCGGCGCGCTGCGGCACTTCGCTGCCCTGCTTGTTCTTGTGGGCGAAGTAGCCTTGCTGCGCCATGTCTTCGCTATGCGCCAG
>DASWTB010000170.1:0-24122 GCA_036402315.1 Pseudoduganella sp.
AAGGCGCCACCGTCCCGTTTATCGCCCGTTACCGTAAGGAAGCGACCGGCGGCCTGGACGACACCCAGCTGCGCAATCTCGAAGAGCGCCTGCGCTACCTGCGCGAGCTGGAAGACCGCCGCGAAGCGATCGTCAACTCGATTACCGAGCAAGGCAAGATGACGCCGGAGCTGCTAGATGCGGTCATGCACGCAGAGGACAAGACCCGGCTGGAAGACCTTTACCTGCCTTACAAGCAAAAACGCCGCACCAAGGCCCAGATCGCCATCGAAGCCGGGCTGGCCCCGCTGGCCGACGCCCTGCTGGCTGATCCGACCCTGAATCCGGACGAACAGGCCGCCGGCTACCTGCGCGAAGCCTTCGAGACTGCCGACGGCAAGAACCCGGGCGTGGCCGACGCCAAAGCCGCCCTGGACGGCGCCCGCCAGATCCTGATGGAACGCTTCGCGGAAGACGCCACCCTGCTGCAATCGCTGCGCGAATATGTGCAAGAGCATGGCGTAGTTGAATCGAAAGTCGTTGAGGGAAAGCAAGAAGAGGGCGAAAAATTCGCCGATTACTTCGATTATTCCGAGCCGCTGGCCGCCGTGCCGTCGCACCGCGCCCTGGCACTGTTGCGCGGACGCCGCGAAGGCGTGCTGGACGTGACCCTGCGCCTCGATTCGGAAGAGGAAAAACCGAAGTGGGACGCCCCGCATAACCCATGCGAAAGCCGCATTTCGGCCCGTTTCGGCATCAAGCAAGCCGGCCGCCCGGCCGACAAATGGCTGGCCGACACTGTGCGCTGGACCTGGCGCGTGAAATCCTTCATGCACCTGGAAACCGAACTGATGGGCGCGCTGCGCGAAAAAGCCGAGCTGGACGCGATCAACGTCTTCGCCACCAACCTGAAAGCCCTGCTGCTGGCAGCCCCAGCCGGCCCGCGCGCCACCATGGGTCTGGACCCTGGCCTGCGCACCGGCGTGAAAGTCGCCGTGGTCGACGCCACCGGCAAGGTTGTGGATACCGCCACCATTTATCCACACCAGCCGCGCAATGACTGGCACGGCGCGCTGCATACCCTGTCGCAACTGGCCGCCAAGCACGGCGTGCAGCTGGTTTCGATCGGCAACGGCACCGCTTCGCGCGAAACCGACAAGCTGGCGCAGGACCTGATCAAGCAGTGCCCTGAGCTGAAGCTGACCAAGATCGTGGTGTCGGAAGCCGGCGCCTCGGTCTATTCCGCCTCCGAATACGCATCGCGCGAACTGCCGGAGCTTGACGTATCGCTGCGCGGCGCCGTGTCGATTGCACGCCGCCTGCAAGATCCACTGGCCGAACTGGTGAAGATCGATCCGAAATCGATCGGCGTGGGCCAGTACCAGCACGACGTCTCGCAAACCCAGTTGGCGCGCTCGCTGGACGCGGTGGTCGAGGATTGCGTGAACGCGGTTGGCGTGGACGTGAATACCGCTTCCGCGCCGCTGCTGGCGCGTGTTTCCGGCCTGTCGGCCAGCGTGGCGCAAAGCATCGTGACTTACCGCGACATGAAGGGCGCTTTCGCCTCCCGTGCCGCGCTGAAAAACGTGCCGCGCCTGGGCGACAAGACCTTCGAACAGGCAGCCGGCTTCCTGCGCGTGATGGGCGGCGAGAACCCGCTCGACGCGTCGGCAGTGCACCCAGAGTCGTATCCGGTTGTGGAGAAGATCCTGGCCGACATCCAGAAGGACGTGCGCGGCGTGATCGGCGAAAGCAAGCTGCTGAAGTCCCTGTCCCCGGCCAAGTACGCCGACGACAAGTTCGGCGTGCCGACCGTGACCGACATCATCAAGGAGCTGGAAAAGCCGGGCCGCGACCCGCGTCCGGAGTTCACCACCGCTACTTTCAAGGAAGGCGTGGAAGAAATCAGCGACCTGCGCCCGGACATGATCCTGGAAGGCGTGGTGACCAACGTGGCCGCCTTCGGCGCCTTCGTCGACATCGGCGTGCACCAGGATGGCCTGGTGCACATTTCAGCCTTGTCGAACACCTTCGTCAAAGACCCGCACACGGTGGTGAAGGCCGGCCAGGTCGTGAAGGTGAAAGTGCTGGAAGTGGACGTGAAGCGCAAGCGCATCGCCCTGACCATGCGCCTGTCCGACAGTGCGCCGGTTGCCGGCTCGCGCCCTGAACAGCGCGGCGACCGCAACGACCGCCGCGCCATGGGCCAGCAACAGAAGCAGCAATCGCGCGAGCCAGCCCAGCAAAGCTCGATGGCCGCCGCCTTCGCCAAACTGCGCGGCTAAGCCCTCAGGGGCAGATGTCGAGCGTTTCGCACAGCAAGTTGGCCAGTCCGTCCCGCAGCAGGTGATAGCGGTACACCTGATGCGGGCCCGGCAGGACTGCGGCGCCCAGCGGTTCGGCCAATACCTGGCCTTTGTCGCTGTTGGTGAACATTACGTATCCATCCCCGGTGCGGGGCGAGGCCATCACGAACGCTCGATAGCCGGCGTTGTTCCCCCAGTGCCAGAGAAAGACATCGCCCCGGTTCCGCTCCAGTCCCCAGCCCAATCCCCAATCCAGGTCCAGCTTCGCGCTGGCCGGCACCGGCGACTCGACAATCTGTTGCAAGGTGCGTTCATCACGCAGTAGCGCTGCGAGAAACCGCCCGTAGTCGCTTGCGCTGGTGTATAGCGAGAAAGCCGCGACCGGCTCGCGGAATGGTACGGGCGCCAGCGTATTGCCGTAATAGCCTGTTGCGGGAACCAGAGCTGGTTCAAGCCATGCCTGTCGCGTGTACGCGCTATGGCTCATTTTCAACGGAGCAAAGACCGTGCGCTGCATGAAGGCGTCGAGGTTTTCGCCTGCCACAGCTTCTACCGCTCGCTGCAGCAAGACGTAGCCTTCTCCCGAATATTGCCACGTGCCGGGCTGGCCTTCGAATGCCAAAGGGCCGCCGGACCAGTTGGGAAGCCCCGACGTATGGTTCAAAGCCATGCGCACCGTGACGCCGCGCAGCCGCGAATCGGTCACCTGGTCGATCGGCGATTCGGCAAGATGAGGGAAATGACGGTGACGATAGCCTTGCGGAAGATAATCGAGAACCGGCGCATCAAGGTCCATTCTTCCTTGTTGCACCAGCTTCAGTACCGCATAGGCGAAAACAGGTTTGCTCAGCGAGGCGGCCTCGAACACGCTGTCGGCCGCAGGGGCCGCGCAGTTGTGGACAGCATCAACCGATTGCAACTCGCGCTTGCGCACGACGGCGATGGCGGCATCGCAGATGCCGTAACGGCCTGCGAGCCGCTGCAATCGATCGGGGAGCAATTCCGCTTCGTCTGCCCGGAGCGACACGCAGCCGGTGCAAGAAAGGGCAATGGCCAGCAGCCAGGCATACTTGGATAACATTTAGTCAACTATATCAGACCGGCCCGCCAGTGGCGCCCGGACATGACCTGTGACATCAGGTAAGACGCCGTTTCGCGGTAAAATGGCGGGATTCCAATCCTTAGCAGTGAGAATGCAATGAGCGACGTACAAACCTGGATCAAAGAAACCGTGACCAACACCCCTGTCGTGCTGTTCATGAAGGGCACCGCCCAGTTCCCACAGTGCGGCTTCTCCGGCCGTGCCATCCAGATCCTGAAAGCTTGTGGCGTTGAGAACATCGCCACCGTCAACGTGCTGGACGATCCGGAAGTGCGCCAGGGCATCAAGGAATACTCGAACTGGCCAACCATCCCGCAGCTGTATGTGCGCGGCGAGTTCATCGGCGGCTCCGACATCATGTCCGAGATGTATGAATCCGGCGAACTGAAGGCCCTGCTGGACAACAATGGCTGATCGCCCGCAGCGGCTGGTCATTGCCATCACCGGCGCCACTGGCGCCGTGTACGGTGTTCGGCTGCTGCAGCACCTGCGCAACATCCCCGCGGTGGAGACCCACCTGGTCATCTCCGACGCCGCGGTTCTCACCCTCCATCAGGAAACCGGCCTGCAGCGCAAGGAAGTCGAAGCGCTGGCCCATGTCGTCCACAAGCAGAACAATATCGGCGCTTCCATCGCCAGCGGCTCTTTCCAGGCCGATGGAATGGTGATCGCCCCCTGCTCAATGAAAACCCTGGCCTCCGTCGCGCATGGCCTGTCGGACAACCTGATTGCCCGCGCTGCCGATGTGATGCTGAAAGAACGCCGCCGCCTGATACTGATGGTGCGCGAAACCCCTTTCAACCTTGCGCATTTGCGCAATATGACCGCCGTGACCGAAATGGGCGGCATTGTCTTCCCGCCATTGCCAAGCTTTTACCACCAGCCGAAAACCATCGATGAAATGGTGGACCACACCGTCGCCCGCGTCATCGACTTATTCGGCATATGTCACAATCTGGCCCCTCGCTGGAATGGCATGAACCCCTGAAGATATGCGCCTTCGCGGGCCAATGTATCAGTCTTGTTACAAAGTGGTATGGTCGTTTGTGACATGGCAGGACGCCGTGCCGGCAGTATCAAAAACATCATTCTGATACTTTGGGAAGGCGCGCCGGCGGCGGGCGCGCTAAGTGAAACACGGATGTAACTTTGTATGCGATCTGACCTGTTCTGCACAGGACAAATAGTGTCGTTCTGTTACTTTTGGTAGTTGACCCTCACCAGCATGCGGATAAATTCGCGCGCAATTTGCTTGTGATGGTCGTCCAGCCGTTGCAAATCGGCGATCAATTTGACGTCAGCCGACTCGAAACGGGCCAGGTTGCTACCGTTCGTGTCCCCATTATGGTGCTCGATTTCGGCACCGCCAAAGCGCAGCCATTCAGCAGGAACGCCAAGCCACTGCGCAATCATGCGCAGCTTTTCCTGGGTCGGAATTGCCTCTCCAACCAGCCATTTTCGGGCTGCGTGGACCGTTATCGGCCTGCCCTCAAACCTGATGTTGAACTCTCTCGCCAGCCGGGTCGGGCTGTCCGGAGAGTAGTGGGCATTTTTCAAAGCCTGCTGGAGTCGCTGGCTAAAGCTTTCACGTTCGTTTGAAGAATTCATAGTTGCACTATTTCATGTCATAACATGAATGTCAGTCTCTAGAATCATCAGACCAATTGTGACAATTGTAGACAACAACAATTAACAATTGGCGCTACAGACTGCCCGATTTCCCGCTCTGCCAGCCCGAATTTCTTTTGGTGAAAATGGCAAAAATCAGCAGAATCAACTTGTCAGGACGACAAGCAATCGGTTACAACTTTAGAAATAAAGTTGATTGGCGACTACAAGCCTAGGGGCTTTCTTGGTTTGTCGACCGGTCGGCTGGTATTAAAGACCGCCGGTAACTTTATGCGCCTTTATGAATTTTATAATGCCGTCATTTCCGGTATCCCGGCGCACGATACCATCCCGCCACAGCTTGTGGAGATGGGCCAGCGCTTCACCCAGGGCGAAGCTGAGCTGGTGGGCATCGAGCTGCCGGCGGAACATGATTGGTACGATCTCGGCCGCAGAGCGCGGCTGGCTGGCACAGGCTTCCAGCACCTCGTTCAGGCGTGCTTCGTGGTGGTCTCGCAACTGTTGGATGCGGGTGTGCAGGCCGCGGAATGGCCGGCCGTGCGAAGGCAGCACCAGCACATCGTCCGGCAGGCCAGCGAAGCGCTCAAGCGAATCGAGGTATTGCTGCAACGGGTTGCCTTCAGGCTCGACGGCGAATACCGAAACATTGGTCGAGATACGCGGCAACACCATGTCGCCGGAAATCAGCACATTCAGTTGTTCGCAGTATAGGGCAGCGTGCTCGGGTGAGTGGCCAAAACCCGTGATCACGCGCCAGGTGCGCTCGCCGGCCGCGAATACCTGACCGTCTTGCAGACGGACATAGGCAGCCGGCACCGCAGGCACCAGCGAAGGGTAGTAGCTTTTCCGCGAACGCATTTTCTCGAGCATCTCGGGGTCCACCAGGCCGTGGCGTTCGAAGTGCGGTACCGCCGATGGGCCATCGACGCCAGGCAGGGCGGCCGACATCATGCGCGCGAAGGCGTACTCGCCGGTGGTCATCCAAAGCTGGATGCCAAAACGCTGGCACAGCCAATCCGCGAGCCCGACATGATCCGGGTGACAGTGAGTGGCCACTACGCGCTGCAGCGGCTGGCCAGCCAGCGGCCCGGCCAGCACGGCGTTCCAGGCATCCTTGCTGGCATCCAGCGCCACACCGCAATCGACCGCGCTCCAGCCACCTTCCTCGCGCAACAGCCACAGGTTGATGTGGTCGAGGGCAAACGGCAGCGGCAACCGCATCCACGCCACGCCGGGTGCGACTTCGAGCACCGTGCCGCTGGCCGGCAGGGTGTCGCCAAATGGATAGTCAAGCTGGGATTCGAGCGGGTTCATGGCGTACAATAGATTGACGTTACGTAAACGGAAGATCCATTGTAAGCCATGCCGACCTACACCATCACCGAACTGGCCCGCGAGTTCGATATCACCCCGCGCGCCATCCGTTTTTATGAAGACCAGGGCCTGTTGAGCCCATCGCGCGAAGGCGCTGGCGGCCGCAACCGTGTCTACACGCCGCGCGACCGCACCCGCCTCAAGCTGACCCTGCGCGGCAAGCGCATCGGCCTGTCGCTGAGCGAGATCAAGAGCCTGGTTGACATGTACGAGTCGCCGAAAGACACCGAAGCCCAGATGAACCGCTTCCTGGGCGTGCTGGCGCAGCATCGCGAGACGCTGGAACAACAGCGCGAAGACATTGAAATGTCCCTGCAAGAAATCGCTACCCACGAGGAAGAGTGCAAGCGCCTGCTGGCCGCACTTGCCGAAAAGCAAACTACCGCTGGTTGAGTTGACGTTTACGTTAACGTAAGTCAGGCGTATCATTTGCGCTTCAAACCCCAACACCAATAGAGGAAGACATGCTCCATCTCCCAGGCCTGACCTTTGATCACGGCGAAGACATCGCCGCCCTGCGCGAAGCGGTACAGCAGTTTGCCGCCGCCGAAATCGCCCCGCGCGCCGCTGAAATCGACCGTACCGACCAGTTCCCGATGGACTTGTGGCGCAAGATGGGTGAACTGGGCCTGCTGGGCATCACCGTCGGCGAGGAATACGGCGGCTCCAACATGGGCTACCTGGCGCACATCATCGCGATGGAAGAGATTTCCCGCGCGTCCGCTTCGGTCGGCCTGTCCTACGGCGCCCACTCCAACCTGTGCGTCAACCAGATCAAGCGCAACGGCACTGAAGAACAGAAGAAGAAATACCTGCCGAAGCTGATCTCCGGCGAGCACGTGGGTGCGCTGGCCATGTCCGAGCCGAACGCCGGTTCCGACGTGGTGTCGATGAAGCTGCGCGCCGACTTCAAGGGCGACCGCTGGGTGCTGAACGGCACCAAGATGTGGATCACCAACGGCCCGGACGCCGACACCCTGGTGGTGTACGCCAAGAATGACCTGGAAGCCGGCCCGCGCGGCATGACCGCCTTCCTGATCGAGAAGGGCTTCAAGGGCTTCTCCATTGCCCAGAAGCTGGACAAGCTGGGCATGCGCGGCTCCCACACCGGCGAGCTGGTGTTCGAGGACTGCGAAGTGCCGGCCGAGAACGTGCTGGGCGGCCTGGGCAAGGGCGTCAACGTGTTGATGTCGGGCCTGGACTTCGAGCGCACCGTGCTGTCCGGCGGCCCGCTGGGCATCATGTCGGCCTGCATGGACGCCGTGGTGCCTTACATCCACGACCGCAAGCAATTCGGCCAGCCGATCGGCGAATTCCAGCTGATGCAGGGCAAGCTGGCGGACATGTACTCCACCATGATGGCTTGCCGCGCCTACGTCTACGCTGTGGGCCAGGCCTGCGACCGCGCCACCACCCCTGAACAGGTGCGCGCACTGCGCAAGGACGCTGCCGGCGCCATCCTGTACTCGGCCGAAAAGGCAACCTGGATGGCCGGCGAAGCGATCCAGACCCTGGGCGGCAACGGCTACATCAACGAGTACCCGGTCGGCCGCCTGTGGCGCGACGCCAAGCTGTATGAAATCGGCGCCGGCACCAGCGAGATCCGCCGCATGCTGATCGGCCGCGAACTGTTCGCCGAGACCAAGTAAGTACTGCCCGCAAGGCCGCCATGATCCACGCCGCCTTCCCCAAGCTGCTGTCGTCGCAAATCGCGTTCGACATCGCGCGCACCATCCGCGAGGGGTTCGACAAGCACTACCGTCTGTTCCGGCAGGCGGCGCAGGCGGCCAAGCGGCATTTCGAGCAAGGCGACTGGGCGGTGGCCCAGGTCGCGGCGCGCGAACGGATCGATTTTTACGACAAGCGCGTGCAGGAATGCGTGCAGATGCTGGAGGACGAGTACGACCCGTCCGAGCTGACCGATGAAGTGTGGCGCGAACTGAAGCTGCACTACATCGGCATGCTGACCAACCACAAGCAGCCGGAGCTGGCGGAGACCTTCTTCAACTCCGTCTGCTGCAACATCCTGCACCGCTCCTACTTCCACAACGAATTCATTTTCGTGCGGCCGGTCGTGTCGACGGAGTACATCGAAACCGAAGAAGTCGCGCCGACCTACCGCGTGTATTACCCGGGGCAGGACGGCCTGACCTTCACGCTCAAGCGCATCGTCACCAACTTTCAGCTCAACACGCCGTTCGCCAACCTGTCGCGCGACGTCGCGCTGGTCGAAGAGCGGTTGTCCGACCTGTTCGGCGAGCTGGAGCCGAACGCACAGATCCAGGTGCTGTCGAGCCTGTTCTTCCGCAACAAGGGCGCTTACATCGTGGGGCGCGCCATAAACGGCAGCCGCGAAATGCCGTTCGTGGTGCCGATCCTGCATAACAAGAACAGGCAACTGGTGCTGGATGCCGTGCTGACCGAGCAGCAGGACATCGTGCTGCTGTTCTCGTTCACGCGCGCCTACTTCCTGGTCGACATGGAAGTGCCGTCGGCCTATGTGCAGTTCCTGCGCAACCTGCTGCCGCTCAAGCCGCGCAGCGAGATCTACACCATCCTCGGCCTGCAAAAGCAAGGCAAGAACGCCTTCTACCGCGACTACCTGCAGCACCTGAAGCACTCGTCGGACCTGTTCGCGATTGCGCCCGGCATCCGCGGCCTGGTCATGCTGGTGTTCGCGCTGCCGTCCTTCCCCTATGTGTTCAAGGTAATCAAGGACTTCTACCCGGCGCCGAAGGAAACCACGCGCGAGCATATCAAGGGCCGTTACCTGCTGGTGAAGCACCACGACCGCGTGGGCCGCATGGCCGACACGCTGGAATACTCCAACGTCGCCTTTCCGCGCAACCGCTTCAGCGAAGAGCTCGTGATGGAGCTGAAACACTACGCGCCATCGCTGGTGGAAGAAGAAGGCGACCAGATCGTCATCAAGCACCTGTACATCGAACGCCGCATGGTGCCGCTGAACATGTACCTGTCGCACGCCGACGAAGTGGGCGACGATGCGGCAATGGAGCACGGCATCATCGAATACGGCAACGCCATCAAGGACCTGGTGGCAGCCAATATCTTCCCGGGCGACATGCTGTACAAGAACTTCGGCGTCACCCGTCACAAGCGTGTCGTTTTCTACGACTACGATGAAATCGAATACATCACGGACTGCAACTTCCGTGAGATTCCGGCGCCACGCAACGAGGAGGACGAAATGTCCGCCGAGCCGTGGTACCCGATAGGAAAGCACGACGTGTTCCCCGAGCAGTTCGACAAGTTCTTGCTCGGGAACGCGAAAATCCGAAAATACTTTATGAAGCACCACGCCGATCTGCTCTCGCCTCACTGGTGGGCCAGGAAAAAGGAGCTGATCGCCAGTGGCGTCATCGAGGACGTGTTCCCTTATCCGCAGCACGTCCGTTTCCGCAACCGAGATTCGCTGCCAGAGGCAGCGAAGCAAGCAACACCATCCCTTTTGGAGACCTTTGAAAATGAATGACCCAATCGTAATCGTCGGCGCAGCCCGTACCCCAATGGGTGCCTTCCAGAGCGACTTCGCCAGCCTGAGCGCCAATGACCTGGGCGCAGTGGCCATCAAGGCCGCTGTTGAACGCGCAGGCATCAAGCCAGAAGTGGTTGAACACGTCTACTTCGGCAACTGCCTGATGGCAGGCCAGGGCCAGGCCCCTGCACGCCAGGCTTCGATCAAGGCCGGCCTGCCGGTTTCCGCCGGCGCCGTAACCCTGTCCAAGATGTGCGGCTCCGCCATGCAGGCAGCGATCTTCGCCTACGACGCCCTGGCGGCCGGCAGCGCAGAAGTGATTGTGGCAGGCGGCATGGAGTCCATGACCAACGCCCCTTACCTGATTCCCAAGGCACGCGGCGGCTACCGTCTCGGCCACGGCATGATGTTCGACCACATGATGTACGACGGCCTGGAAGACGCTTACACCCGCGACGCCAAGACCGGCCAGGGCCGCTCCATGGGCACCTTCGCCGAACAGTGCTCGGCCACCTACAAGTTCACCCGCGAAGCGCAGGACAATTTCGCCATCGAATCCGTCAAGCGCGCCCAGGCTGCGCAGGCTTCCGGCGCCTTCAATTGGGAAATCGCCCCGGTGACCGTATCCGGCCGGGCCGGCGACGTGGTGATCGACAAGGATGAAGGCCCGCTGAAAGCCAAGATCGAAAAGATCCCGGCACTGAAGCCAGCCTTCGCCAAGGACGGCACCATCACCGCAGCATCCTCCTCCTCGATCAACGACGGCGCCGCCGCCCTGGTCATGATGCGCGAATCCACCGCCAGGAAGCTGGGCGCGACCGTGATCGCCAAGGTCACCGGCCACGCCACCAACTCCCTGGTGCCGGAACAGTTCACCACCGCTCCGGTGGGCGCGATCCAGAAGCTGCTGGCCAAGACCGGCTGGAAAGTCAGCGAGGTTGACCTGTTCGAGATCAACGAAGCCTTCGCCGCCGTGCCAATGGCAGCGATGCACGACCTGGACATCCCGCACAGCAAGGTGAACGTGCACGGCGGCGCCTGCGCCCTGGGCCACCCGATCGGCGCCACCGGCGCACGCATCATCACCACCCTGATCGGCGCACTGAAAGCCAAGGGCGGCAAGAAGGGCGTAGCGGCACTGTGCATCGGCGGCGGCGAAGCCACCGCCATGGGCATCGAGCTGGTATAAGCACGATGGCGCTGGCACTCGTTATCGGCGCCTCGCGCGGCATCGGCCTGGAACTGGTCCGCCAGTACCTGGCCGACGGCTGGCGCGTGATCGCCACGGCCCGCAGGAAGGAAGAAGTTGCCATGCTGGCCGAAATGGGTGCCGAAGCCCATAAGCTGGATGTAACGAATGTGGAAGCCGTAGCGGGCATGGGCTGGAAACTGGATGGCGAAGAGCTGGACGTCGCCATCCTGAATGCCGGCGTGTACGGCCCGCGCACCGACGGCTTCCCGATGCAGACGGATTTCGACTCCGTCATGCACATCAATGTACTGGGTGCGATGCGGCTGCTGCCGATCATCGCCCCGCTGGTCTGCGCCGGGCGCGGCAAGCTGGCCGTGATGTCGTCGCGCATGGGTTCCCTGAGCGAACGGCAAGGCTCCAGCGGCTCGCTGTACCGCGCCAGCAAGGCGGCGCTGAACTCCGTGCTGATCGACACCGCCCACCAGTTCGGCCCGCAAGGCGCCACCTGCGTCGCGCTGCACCCGGGCTGGGTACGCACCGACATGGGCGGCCCCGGCGCCGCGCTATCGGTGGAAGAAAGCGTGCGCGGACTGCGCAAGGTGCTGGCCGAACTGCCGGCATCCGAACAAGCCGTCTACCGAGACTACGACGGTTCACCAATAGGCTGGTAAAGCCGAGCCCGTGTCCCACCCTGGGGTCACACCCGAAACGGGACACGGGCCCAGCCGTAGAGAAAGATAACAATGATCCTCAACGAACAACACGAAATGATCCGCGACGCGCTGCGTGCGTTTTCGCAGGAGCGCCTGGCGCCCAACGCTGCGCGCTGGGACAAGGAACACCACTTCCCGAAAGAAGAGCTGAAAGAGCTGGCGGCGCTGGGTGCCTTCGGCGTCGCTGTGCCGGAAGAACTGGGCGGCGCCGGGCTGGATTACGTTTCGCTGGCGCTGGTGCTGGAAGAAATCGCCGCCGGCGATGGCGGCACCTCCACCGTCATTTCCGTGAACAACTGCCCGGTGTGCAGCATCGGCATGATGTACGCCAACGAACAGCAGAAGCAGCAGTGGTTGCGCCCCTTGGCACAAGGTGAGATGCTGGGCGCCTTCGCCCTGACGGAGCCGCACACCGGCAGCGATGCCGCCGCCTTGCGCGCTACCGCCACCCGCGACGGCGACGACTACATCATCAACGGCACCAAGCAGTTCATCACCTCCGGCAAGCATGCCGACGTGGCGATCGTGTTTGCCGTAACCGACAAGGCAGCCGGCAAGAAGGGCATCAGCGCCTTCTGGGTGCCGACCAGTACGCCCGGCTATATCGTGGCCGGCATCGAACACAAGATGGGCCAGCACTCGTCCGACACCGCGCAGATCCTGTTCGAGAACTGCCGCGTGCCGGCCGCGAACATGATCGGCGAACCGGGCCAGGGCTATAAGATTGCCCTGTCCGGCCTGGAAGGCGGCCGTATCGGCATCGCCTCGCAATCGGTCGGCATGGCGCGCTCCGCCTTTGAAGCCGCACTGAAGTACGCGCGCGAACGCGAATCGTTCGGCAAGCCGATCTTCGAGCACCAGTCGGTGCAGTTCAAGCTGTCGGAAATGGCAATGCAGCTGGAAGCCGCTCGCCAACTGATCTGGCACGCCGCATCGTTGAAGGACGCTGGCCAGCCATGCCTGAAAGAGGCAGCAATGGCCAAGCTGTTCGCCTCCGAGATGGCGGAACGCGTCTGCTCCGACGCGATCCAGATCCATGGCGGCTACGGCTATACGGCCGACTTCCCGGTAGAACGCATCTACCGCGACGTACGTGTGTGCCAGATCTACGAAGGCACCAGCGATATTCAGAAACTGCTGATCGCCCGTGCCCTCTAAAGCATAAGGCTGGCGCCGCTGCTGCGGCGCCAGCGCTTAACGCAAGTTCACCGCCACGAATTTCCCCGGCAGCCCCGAGGTGTTGGCGTTTTTGGTGTCGCCAGCAATATACAGCACGCCTTTCGAGGAAATTGCCATTTCGCCGCCGTAAGGATAGCTCCACACGACCTTGTGCGTCGACAGTTCAACCGCGACAGTCTTCGAAGGCTTTCCGGCCGTCCCCATGCTGGACACAAACGCCAGGTTATCGGTCACCAGCACCGTGAATGCCTCCGGCAGTGCATCAGTCCCCGTGACCAGATTGGTCGACCAGAGCAACTTGCCATCGCTGGCACTGCGCGCTTCCAATGCGCCCGAATTGAGCGCATAGAGCGTCGTCCCGCCCAGTGCCACCCGTCCCTCATAGTTACCGTTCACCGACCAGGCAGTTTGCTTCATGGTCGTGTCGATTGCCCGCAGTTGCCTATCAGCCCCAGGCAGATGGCAAACGCCATACAACATGCCCTTGCCATCGGTCGCGTGTACCCAAGGCGCAGCGCAGCTGCTGGATGTGCTGAATGGCGCAGACACGGTCGCACCATCGCTTGCGCGGATGACGGAAACATTGGTCTGGTCGAAAGTGTAGATGTTGTTCGCATCCGCGGTGAGCGCCATGAAACTTTCGGTTTTCATCGACTTCTCCCAGTCGATCCAGAGGTAGGTGGTACTCGCGCGCTTAACGCTGCTGAAACCCTTGACCAGCAACTGGCCGGAATGCGCTTCGAGACCGCTCATCGGATCCAGGTCGCCGACCGCAAATGCATTGATCAGGGAGCCCGTCAGCTTGTCGTATCCAACCATATTGGCGATGGTGACGGTATTGTCGACACCGACGTACACCTTGCCGTCGGAGATAATAGGCCCGGTCGAATTACCGCTACGTAGCGCTGTCGTCCACAGAACATTGCCCGTTGCTTCATCCATTGCGCGCAGCCGATTGCGGCTCACATTCATGAAGATGATGCCGTTCTCGATTGCGAGCTCGCCAGCAACGTAATCGGTGGAACCGAGAGGGAAGTTGTAGACAAAACGCGAAGAGAAACCGGCCGGATCAAAACGTCCTGGAATATACCCGGTGTGCGCAACGCTGCCGCCAATGCCGTGCCATACGCCCACATTCGGCAAATCGGCCAGCGGCTTGAGGTTAGCCGCGGCCTTGACCGTCACATTCAGCGGCACGTACCACGGCGAACCCTGGATGGGCTTGGCGCAAGTCGCCGGATCGTCTTCACACAGGCGTACTTCGAGGCGGGTGGTATAGCTGCCCGGCTTGAGTGTGGTCGCCAATTTCATCTTCGCACTGTATTCGTACGGGGTGATCGTCTTCAGTTCGACCGAGGGCTGGATCAAGCCGGCCTTGTCGACGACCCCGACATTAAATGTCTGCGAGATCGTTTTGCTGGATTTCGCCACCACCGTAAATTCTTGCGCATCACCTTCGATAACGCTCAGGTCCACCGCCGATGGCGTAAGCGCCAGCCAGGAGTTGCTCGGCGTTGAAGTACCGCCGGACCCGCCAGAGCTGCTGCCGCTGCCGCTGCTGTTGCTGCTGCCACTCTTACCGCCTCCGCCGCCACATCCGGTAACAACAAAAGCACTGGCAAGCAGTACAGCTAAAATCTTCTTGTTCACCACAGACATTTCCAGGAACTCCAGCTAAAAAAGCCGCTAGGCTACAGGAATTTACGTGTGGAAAAATTCACCAATTATCACTTCACTAAATGTATCGCTTTGTCGGATTTTGGATGCAGATATGCCATGGGCTTGTAGCTCTTATACAATGTCCGCCACAAGGAGATAGTCATGGTTCAAGTGATGTTGGTGGAAGACGATGAGCGCCTGGCCGAACTGGTTACGGAGTACCTGGCGGGCTACGAGTTCAAGGTCGACGTGGTGCCGCGCGGCGACGAGGCGCTGCCGCGCTTCAAGGCAGCCAACCCCGACGTCGTGGTGCTGGACCTGATGTTGCCGGGCATGGATGGCATGAAGGTCAGCCAGCAGATCCGCGAGATCAGCGACGTGCCGATCCTGATCATGACCGCGCGCGAAGATTCCTACGACGAAGTGTCGCTGCTGGAACAGGGCGCGGACGATTTCATCAACAAGCCAGTGCAGCCGCGCGTGCTGCTGGCGCGCCTGCGCGCCCTGCTGCGCCGCCGCCAGGGCAAGCCGGACGTGGACCATCTGAGTTTCGGCCAGTTGAGCATTGCCACCAGCGACCGCTCGGTCACCTGGCGCGGCCAGCCTTGCCCGCTGTCGAATACCGAATACAAGCTGCTGCTGGTGCTGGCGGAATCGGCGGGCACGGTGCTGTCGCGCGATGCGCTGCTGAAAACCATGCGCGGCATCGAATTTGATGGGCTGGACCGTTCGATCGACAACTCGATTTCGAAACTGCGCCGCAAGTTCGACGATACGGATGGCGAGAAGATCAAGACCGTATGGGGCGAGGGCTACCTGTTCTCGCCCTCGGCCTGGAACTAAAGCCGTTTATTCAAACAGCGGGGCGATCGCCAGCGGCGTATTCTGGCTGACGACCTGGCCCTGCGCAGACCAGTCGGCGAAGCGGTAAGTAGCGGTGCGATAAGTGCCCAGGGTTTCGCCGTCAAAGGCTGGTCCATCCACTACTGGCAGGGGCGCTTCGCGCAGCCCATATTTCGCCTGCACCAGCGCATCGGCACGATTTCCGAACACGAAGCGGACGCCGCTGCACTTCTTCGAGCCATACGAGGCATCGATGTAGCGCTGGTAGGCCAGCGCCTGCTCGCACGCCGCGCGCAGGTCGGCCGATTCGTAAATGCCGTCATTGCGTGTGATGATCGTGACGCGCGGCGCAAAGCGGTAGCTCGCCATGCGGCGGTTCAGCGCCAGCACGGCGTTGTCGTCATAGGCTGCCTTCAGCAGCGGGAACACGGCGCGGCCGGTGGCGTCCAGCGGCAGGTTTAGTTGCGTGTTCTTGCCGGTCAGCGTCAGGTGCAGCCCTTCCAGCGTTGCCAAAGGATCGCGCGGGCTGACTTCGTAATGGATTTGCAGGAAGTTCTTCGGCTTGCCATATTTGGCGAACACCACCATCTGCTTGTAGGCGTCGCGATAACTGACCCACTCCTCCTGCGCCTGGGCGGCACAGGACACCACCGCCAGGCATACAGCCGGCAGCGTGGTGCGGAGCAAGGTCAAGGTCTTCATCAGAATCGGTAGGCCAGGGCAGTTGAAACGGAATAATTGGTGGCCCGCTCGACCAGCGGGCTGTTTTTTGCATCGCCAACCAGGCGGTTGACCGTCGCGCCGGAAGTCAGCATCCAGCTCGGACCCAGCGCCCAGTTCCAGCGCACGCCAACACGCACATCCTGCACGCCAGCGCCGGGGCGGTAGCCGCCTTTGAGACCGGAACGCTCGGCTTCCTCCTGGGTCATGCCGAACCAGGTTTCGCTATAGGCGCGGTTGACTACCGAAGCGCCGGCCGACAGCACGACAGTGTGGTGGGGTACCACGTCAACCATCATGTACTGCAAGGCGGTATGCAGGCGCGCGCCATTGTGCTCCCGGCCGCTGCCATAGGTCAGGGTATTGGTCAGGCGCAGCTTGGGCGACAGGTAATAGTTGAAGAAGCCGCCGGCCACGACGCGACGCTTGATCACGTCCATATTGCGCAACCGATTGGAGTCGAACTCCTCGCGCTCGCTGAACTGGTCAGGACGAAGGCTGGAATGGGCCATGCGCGCGCCGGAGTCTTCGCTCACACCGCTGGCGTCGAATGAGATGCCATCCTGGTCGCGGCGCGGCGACAGCGCCAGCATCGGGCCGAATTCCATCGACGGGGTCTGCGACAGGTGCCAGCCCAAGGCGGTGCCGGACACGAAGATGCCATTGCTCCACTGGACCTGCAGCACAGGCAAGGGCCGGGTACGGTTGTCGTCCGCACCGTCATAACGGGGGACGGATTGTACGCCAAGACCAATATACATATCCCGGCTGCCGTCTGGCATCGGGTTGGTGGCCGGAGTCTGTGCCGCTACCGTGCTGCAGGCGCCGACGATGGCGAGGAACAGGTACTGTCGCATAAATAAGGTCTACGGTTGGGATAGCCGCACATTTTAAATGCAATACCATCCCAAGCCGCTAAAACGCTCAGCTCCCGATAAATTTAACTGTTGTATCGACGCGATCCACGACAATGATCGAGACAGGTGCAAAAACGGCAGCGATACACATCATGTTCGGCAGCGGCGGGATTGTCCTGTAATTGACCTCTACCACGCCGCCGCTGACCGCTACCTTATCGATAACGAAACCGGTACAGGCGGCGACGTAACCGGGGGTCACAGCCAGCACCATCTTGCGGCTGAAGTCCACCGCTGGCACCGCTGGCGCTGGAATTGTGTTCTGGTAAACGCGGTTCCACAGCTTTTGCAGGCTGTCGCTGTCCCGCACCACGAAGGTTTCCGGACTTTGCAGCGCGGAGTTGCCCAGGTTTGCCAATTCTTCAAAGACCAGAGGGCCGTCTGCAACCTTCGGCGCTGCCGCCAGGGTTTGCGGGGCAGCATCACCGCCACCGCCGCACGCGGCGAGGCATAGGGCTCCCATCAAGGGCAGGCAGCGAATGAGCAGGTTCATGGCAAGGTTCTCCAGTCGATGATGTGATCTTAGGTAAAACGCTGCCGGAAATCCGCCCGGAGCTGTAAGCTTTTTGTCGCAAATTTGTACGCCGGTTCACGGACTTGGCCTTGTTTCTTATACAATGCGCCTTGATGAATCGCCTGTTCTTCCGTTTTTTCATACTGGTGATGCTGTCCATCAGTGCGGCGGCATTCATCGTCTATTTCGCGATCAATCGCCTGTTTGGCGACCCGCTCGATTCGATTGCGCGGCGCCAGGCCGCGGCGCAGATCTTCCTCCTTGAGCAGTACATCGATCAGGCGCCAGCCGACCAGTGGCTGGACCGCCTGAACAAGGTGCGCGAAGTTTCCGGCGTGCGTTTTGAGCTGGTGCCGCTGAATGACGTGCGGCGCCAGTTGTCCGGCATCGATGCGGCGGGCTTCGAGCGCGGCGACGTGGTGCTTGATATCGGGCGCAAGGCGTTTTACCGGCGGGTGGACCTGGTCGGCGAGCGCTATATCGGCAGTAACGAGGAAGCGCTGGTGGCGCAGGACCTGCCGATCGATATCGGCTTTGCATTGTCGATGGAGGCGGTGCGCTACCTGATCGTGGCCCTGGTGCTGCTGATCCCGATCGCCGTCTGGTCGCGCGCGCACTGGCAGGGATTGCAGCAGCTATCCGACGTGGCGGACCGCTTCGGCGGCGGTGAACTGGGTGCGCGGGCGCACATGGAGCCGAAAGACAGCATCTACCCGCTGGCGGAGCGCATCAACCACATGGCCGACCGTATCGAGCGACTGCTCGACTCCCAGCGCAACCTGCTGCATTCGGTGGGACATGAGATCCGCACCCCGATCGCGCGGCTGGAGTTCGCACTGGAGCTGCTGCGCGACGCGGCGGAGAACCCGGCGCTGGACAAGCGCATCAACGCTATGGAAGGCGACCTGCGCGAACTGAAAGAACTGGTCAACGAACTGCTTGGCATGACCCGCCTGGATGCCGAGCCGCACCTGGAACGCCGCGCATTCGACCTGGGCTCGGCGCTCGCACATTGCCGCGAGACCTTGCCGCCGTCCGAAGGCATGGTGCTGGAAATGGCGCTTGGCGCCAACCTGGGCCAGTTCAGCGGCGACCAGCGCCTGCTGGAACGTGCGGTCGGCAACCTTCTGCGCAATGCGCTCAAGTACGGCACACGTTCAGTGCGCCTGGCTGCGACCCGGACGGGCGGGGTCGTGCAGGTGGTGGTCGAGGATGACGGCCCCGGCATCCCGGACACCGAGCGCGAACGCATTTTCGAGCCCTTCTACCGGCTGGACCGCAGCCGCGACCGCACTACCGGCGGCTTCGGCCTGGGCCTGTCGATTGCCCGCAAGGCGGTACAACTGCATGGCGGCACCCTGGTCGCCGGCGGCTCCGCCCTTGGCGGGGCGCGCTTCACGATTACTTTGCGCGGCTAACAGGCAGTCTTGGTCTGCAGGCGGTGCGGCGCCTTGTTCTGCTCGCCGCGCCCGACCCGCTCAAATTCCGAGATGACCTGGGCGCCGAACAGCAGCAGGGTCGCGCCAATTTCCAGGCTGAACATGACGACGATGGCGGTGGTCATCGAGCCGTAGACCAGGTTTACCTGCGACAGGGTGGAGAAGTACCAGACCAGCACATGGCGTGCGACTTCCCACAACGCGGTGGCGGTAGCGCCGCCAATCACGGCATGCGAAAGCGACAGGCGGCCGACCGGCATCACCAGGTAAATGGAGCTCAGCATGAGCACTTCGCCGGCCAGGCCCAGCATGTACAGCAGCACGCCCGACAGGCCGTGCAGCGACCATTCGTAGCCGAACAGGTGGACGCTTTCCTCGCCGATCACCTGCAGGCTACCGGCAACGAGGGTCATCACCAGCGCTCCGATGCCGAGAAACAGGATGTAGCAGTAGGGCAGTATGGCCGATACCAGGTAATGGCGGCGGCGCACCTTGGCGCGGTGCAGGAAGATAAAGCACATGGCGTTTTCCAGCACCGAGAAAGCCAGCGAACTGAAAAACAGCATCACCAGCACCAGGGCCCAGCCCACCAGCTCGCGGTGGTCGAGGAAATGACCGACCTCAGCCACCACTGCTTTCGATTGACCGGGAATCAGCCACTCGAGGTAGCGCCCAATGATCTGCAGCAGTTCCTGCTGAGGAATGACATGGGACAGCGCCACCACCACCAGCATCAACAGCGGTACGATGGACAGCAGCGAGTAATAGGCCACGGCGCCGGCCAGCAACAGGCCCTGGTTCGCCCGGAAACCCTTCAGGCACTGGAGCGCGAATTCCAGGGGATGCGCCAGCACATAGGCGACCGCCTTGTGCTTGAGTATTCGCATGCGTCCCATTCTACGCCGAAGTCTGTAGACGAGTCCGTGTCACACCTTGGGGTCACACCCCAATCGGGACACGGGCTCGGCCATGATTCAGTTGAGCTCGTGTCACACTTGGGGTGTGACCCCAGGGTGTGACACGGGCTCGGCTGTGCTAGGAAACTGCGGGCTCGAGCAGGGTGAGGGTTTGGCGCTCGGTGTCGAGGCGGGCGCGAATGCCCATCGGGAGCGTGAACTGGTCGCGGATGTGGCCGAAGCTGTAGCCGGTGACCGCTGGTATTTTCAGTGGCTTGAGGTGCTGGTCGGTGGTCTCGTCCAGCGTCAACGAGATATCGCTGTCCTGCGGGCCGCAATTCTCGCAAATGCCGAGCATGACGCCGGCGGCGTGCTCGAATTTCCGGTTGAGTTGGAGCTGCATCAGCATGCGGTCGATCCGGTACGGCGCTTCATTCACCTCTTCCAGGAACAGGAGGCCGCTTTTGTAATTGCTGGCGTATTCGGTGCCGACCAGGGCGCTGACCAGGCAGAGGTTGCCTCCGGTCAGCGGGCCTTCGCAGACCCCAGGCACCACCGTGCGCAGTGCGTAGTGCGGCTCTTCCTCTGCCTTGCGGCTGTTTTCCAGCGCCATCGGGATGGTGTATTCATCTTCCGGGTGCATCAGCAAGTTCATCAGGTGTGTCACCGTGTAGTCGGAGAAGGTCGATGACGCTACCGGGCCATGGAAGGTCACCAGGCCCACCTTCTTCTGAATCGCCAGGTGCAGCGCCGTAATGTCGGAATAACCAATCAGGATCTTGGGATGGCGGCGTATCAGTTCGTAGTCGAGGTGTTGCAACAGCTGGATGCAGCCTGAGCCGCCGCGAATCGCCCAGATCGCCATTACATCGGGATCGGCAAACATGGCGTGCAGGTCTTCCAGCCGCTGCTCGGGAAAGCCGCCGTAGTTGCCGTACACGGCTTCCAGGTTGCGGCCCAGCTTGACGTGGAAGCCCAGCGATTCAATATTCTTGATGGCCTTGGCAATCGCCGGGGCGTCGGTATGGCCGCCGGGGGCGATCAGGCCGACGGTATCGCCTGCCTTCAGGCGAGGTGGCTTGAGCAGGCCGGCTTTCTTCATGGTTGGCTTTCGGGAGGCAGGACGGCCGCCTGCCGCTGCCGACACTCCGGGGAGCGTGGCAGCGGCCAGGGCGGCCGCTACGATTCGGCCAAAACTGCGCCGGGTAGTCACATCAGTAGAACTTGTATTTCAGGTTGAGGGAGAAGGAACGGCCACGGCCATCCGCCACGCGCGGGTCCCAGCCGGCACCCACCACTTCATCCACATTATGGGCGGTGAATGGCGGATCGGTGTCGAACAGGATCTGGATGCCGGCCGTGATGGTGGTGTTCCTGAAGCCGGTGTACGTGCCCGAAATGCCGAAGATGCTGTAATGCTTGACCTGCGGGTCGAAGCCGGGCGGTGGTGCGCTCTTGCCGCCGTTCGGCAACTGGTCGGCGTAGTGCGAGGCGAACTTGTTGTTGAACAGCACACTCCAGTCGCCGCGCGAGACCGTCAGTCCGGCGTTGTGCTTCCAGCGCAGGTAGACGTCGCGCGTGGCGAACTGGCCGACTTGCTCGACGAAGGGCTGGCCTTCGAATTCGGCGAACTTGAAAGACTTCATCCAAGTGCCGTCGAGGGTGGCGCTGGTCTTGTAGTCGCCGAACCTGGCGTCGTGGCGCAGGCCCACGTCCAGGCCGCGGGTTTTCAGGCCGGCGGCGTTGATCCAACCCGCTTCCACATGATCGATCGCGCCGGTCTGCGGGTTGCGGATGATGTAGTTGTTCAGGTATTGCCAGTTTTTTAACACGACTTGCGGCGTGCGGTTCAGGATGCGGTCCTGGATGTTGATGGCCCAGAAATCCATCGAGGCGGTGAAGCCGGTGAACGGTGCTACCACCATGCCGAGCGTGCCCTGCTTGGACGTCTCGGGCTTCAGGCCCGGGTTGCCGCCCGAGAAGTAGTTAAGGCGCGGAATCGCGCAGAAGGCCGGGTCGCCCGGATGCTGGGCACAGCCTTCCTGGTCGATGGTGCCATTGGGCAGTTCGCCCAGCAGGCGGCCCGAGTACAGCTGGGTGAAGCTGGGCGCCAGGAAACCTTTCGAGGCGGAGCCGCGGAACATCAGGTTCTGCACCGGCTGCCAGCGAAACGAGACTTTCGGGTTGGTGGTGGCGCCGATCACGGAATAGTCGTCGCGCCGCACGGCCAACTGCACTTCCAGGTCCTTGATGACCGGGATGATCATCTCGGCGTAAACAGCCTTGATCTTGCGGCTGACCCGGTTCTGGTTGGCGTTGCCGGGGGCCAGCAGGATCCTGGTCGCGTCCACATCCTGTGCGAACTCGTAGGTTTCCTTGCGCAGGTCAAGGCCCACTGCCATCGACACCGCGCCCGCTGGAAGCTGGAAGACCTCACCCGAGATGGAGCCATCAAGCTGGGTCATGGTGGTCTTGCCGTGCTGCAGGCTGCCACGGAATTTGGTCGACTCGATCAGACTCATGGCTTCATCGGTCTGGCTCTGGCCGGGCAGCAGCCAGGGATTGATCTTGCCGGTGCCGAGCGCCGAGTAGATCTGGTTGGTCCAGCCGTAGCCGTCGATCAGGTCGGTCTTGGTGGTGCTTTGGGCGCGGGACAGGCCAAGCTTGTAGTCATATTTGCCTGCCAGTATGCCTTCCATGCCGACCAGGCCGCGCAAGTTTTCGGTGACGTTCTGCTGGGTGCGATTGCCCCAAGGGGTCGAGCGCCATTTGTAGATGATCGGCTTGGTCTTGTCGTAAGTTGGGATGAACTGCGACATGTCCAGGTAGTATGGACCATTGACCGGATAAGCGGAGCCGTTGGCCTGGCTGGTCGAGATCTGTACCGGGGTCAGTTCGGCAGTCGCCTTGGTACGCGAGCCCAGAAGCTCGGCAAACAGCTTGTGCTCAGGGCTCAACTGGAAAGTCGCGCGCGACACGGCATTGGTGCGTTCAACCGGGAAGCTGATCACATAGTCGGCGCCATAGTCGTAAGCGCATGAATACCTGGTGCGGGCCGGCGCGGTGAGGTCTTTCCACAGCTCGGTCTGGTATTGCGACATGCCGGGAATGCTGTCGCATTTGCCCTGGAAGCTGAGCGGGCTGGCTTGCAGGTAGTTGGTGGTGTCGCCGGATACCTTGAAGCCGCTGCCCAGCGCCGTGCCAGGGCCGCTCAGGATGTTGGCAAATGGCGTGCCGGTCGTATCCGGCGACAGCCCGCGTGCCGGCTGGAAGCCGTTGGCAAAGTCGCGCTGGTGGGAAGACAGCTTGTCGTCCACGTCATGCGTCACGCTGGCCATCACGTTCCAGCCTTGCTCGGCCAGACTGCCGGCGCCGCCCAGCAGGGAATAGCGGCGCTGCATGCCGCCACCGGCTTCGGTGGCGTTATAAATGACGCTGGCTTCGGCGCCGGTATAGTCGGTGCGCAGGATGAAGTTGACCACGCCGCCGATCGCATCGGTACCGTAGATTGCGGACGCACCGTCCTTCAGGATTTCCACGCGCTGGATCGCGCCCAGCGGGATCGAGTTCAGGTCGACCGCCTTGCCGGAAGCGCCGTGGTTGCCCACACGGCGGCCGTTCAGCAGCACCAGGGTGGCGTTCGGGCCGAGGCCGCGCAGGGAGGCGAAAGAGGCGCCGCCGGACACACGGTCGGCGTCCGCGCCGAACACGTTGTTGCCGGAAGTCATATTGTCGGCACCGGTGCCGTTGGCGGAAATGCTGCGCAACAGGTCCTGGGTGCTGGTGATGCCCGCTTTCTGGATCGCGTCGAAGGTGATGACCTGGACCGGGAGGGCGCCTTCCGCCGCCACCCGCTTGATGCTGGAACCCGTGATCTCGACGCGCTGCATTGGCGGCGCAGCTTCCTGTGCCATGGCTGGACTTACTACCCCGATCAGCGCAATCAACTGCGCCAGCTTCTTGATCTTCACTAGCCTCTCCCCGGTAGGTATTTTTTGCAGAGTAGCGCTATGAAAAACTTGTCATCCAATGAAAATTACTATTGTTTCCATAACCTAATGTAATGCGGTGGTCATATTGCTTTTTGGCTCAATGTCCAGGTAACGCCAATTGGTCAGTTCGACCGGGTGTCGGTTGTAGTTTTTAAGCCACGGTTGCTGGATA
>DASWTB010000171.1:0-4090 GCA_036402315.1 Pseudoduganella sp.
AGGTATTTAACTGGTATTGTTTAGGTCTGCGGCTAAACGCGGAAGAATAAAATTAACTCATTGATTTCGAAGGGTAATTGCGGTGGTGTGAATGGTATGCACTTTGGTATGGACTGTGGTGCCAAAGTTGCAATGCGGACGAAAAAAAGCCCGGCACTTTGGCCGGGCACAGGGAGAAAAGCTAATCGCTGCCGGCGCCGCAGGCGTCAGCAGCGATGTCGTCAATCATTCGGTGTGGGCGCCACGACGGTCGACCGTCACCACACGCTGTTTGTCGGAAATCAGCTGCTGGCCCTGGGCCGCGACCTTGCCTTCCACGTTGACCGTGGCATTGCCCGGGCCGCGCACATTGACTTCGGCCTGCTTGGCCAGCATGTCGCGCGCATCCAGGCTGCCGGAACCGGTGACCTGCGCGTTCAGGGTGCTGGTCCAGCCGCGCAGCTGCACGCCGCCAGGGCCGCTCATGGTTACCTTCACATCCTTGCATTCCGGTTCGGCGTGCAGCTCTCCCGAGCCGCGCACGTCGGCGTCCAGCGAATCGCTCACCTTGCTCAGGTAGATATTGCCGGGACCCTTGCTGCGGGCAATCGCCTTGGCCACCTTGAGCTGCTTGGCATCCAGGTCGCCGGAGCCGCTCACATCGGCGCTCAGGGTGCCGCTGCTGCCGGACAGGTTCATGCTGCCGGGACCACTCAGGCTGACGCGGGTGTTCTGGGTTTGCAGCCCGCGCGCTTCCAGGTCGCCGGAGCCGTGCACCTCGGCGTCGAACTTCTTGATCTGGCCGTTCAGGCAGGCGCTGCCCGGGCCATTCAGCATGGCGCTGACGTTTTCAACCTGCATGCTGCAAGCTTCCAGGTCGCCCGAACCGGAAATGTCGACGCGGATGTCGCGGCTGCTGCCGCGCAGTTCCACCGAACCTGGGCCGCTCAGCACAGCGTTGACCTTATTGGCGCGCACGTCGTTCGCATCCAGGTCGCCGGAACCGGACAAGACCGCATTCAGGTCGCCGGTAATGGCCGGTGCGCTCACGTCGCCGGGGCCGGTCATGACCAGGTTGAGGTTAGTGGCACGCATGCGGTGCAGGTGCATGTCGCCGCTGCCGCTGGCCTTGACGGTCAGTTCGGTCGCCGTGCCGGAGGCGCTGAAGTCGCCCGGCCCGGTGGAGATCAGTTTCAGTTCGCTGCTGTCCACCCGCTCCAGCTCGACGTCGCCGCTGCCGCTGTTGCTCAGGGCTTTCAGGCCGCTGGTGCTGATTTTCACGATCACCGGCTCGCGCTGCTTGCCAAAGCTGAACACCCAGTGGTTGCGCCGCAGTGGCCGCACGTGCAGGGTATCGCCCTGGACCACGGTTTCCAGCTGTTCGACCTGGCGTTTCGGGCCGCTCACCTCCACCGCCGGCTCGCCCTGGGCGTTGATCAGCACCTTGTACGGGCCTGCGACTTCAATCCGAGAAAAAGCCGTCACCGGGCGGTTTTCCCTGGTTGGGGTGTAGTCGGCCTTCTTATCGCTGTCCGGAGGGCTCGCATGGAGGGCGGTGACGCCCAGCGCGATCAGGGAAACAGCGGCGCCGTAGGTGATCAGCTTGTTCATTTTGATTGTCACTGTTCAGGATTGGTGATGCTGCAACGATATGCGAATCGGCGCCGCCGCCGGGCCGGAAAAAGACAGACGCGCAAAAACGGGGAACCAACTGCATTTTTTTGATACTGAAATGCACACGGTACCGGCCAAAAAGTTGTGATTTCGCCTTGAAATGTCATAATGCTCGTCAGGAGAGACACTTATGATCAAGTACTTGGGAACCAAAAAGACCGACCAGGGTGGAACGGTATACGTGTTCCTGATCAATGGTTTGCAGAAGGAAGTCCGCGAGGGTTCCTTGAAGCAATACCCTGGCTGCTATGAAGCGTTGCCTCCCTCGGCCAAAGCCAAGATCAGTGCGAACCGCGCCTGGTTCCAGAAGCTCTGAATGATGCGGCGCCTCCTTGTGGCGGCATGCTTGCTGGCCGCCAGTTACACGGCGCAGGCAGCGCCGCCTTCCCATTTCGGCGATGTGCTTGGCAATGGCCTGCTGTGCCGTGACCAGACGTCCAATCGTTATTATTTTGACTACCTCAGCCAGTATTTCGGGCGCCCCTACAAGCGCGAAGGCGGGGCCTACTGGTTCCGTACCAACGATGCGATCCTGTGGGGCTTCCCCGTGCGGGAAGTGATGATCAGCGACGAGAGCTTCCCGTACAGCTTTGTCGGCGCCGTCACCGATACCACGCCGGAGGAGCTGGAGAAGGCCATCCTGCGCCAGGATGGCCAGGCCTATGCGAAAATCGACACTTCGCGCTACCCCGTGCGGGAGTCCAAACCGGGCAGCCGCATCGTCTACTTCAACACGCGCTCCAAGATATACTGCGCCAAATTCAAGCAACTGCCGCCCGCGCTGCGCTAAGCGCCGACCATGTACACGCAATACTTCAACCTAAAACAGCAGCCGTTTTCGATTGCCCCCGACCCGCGATACCTGTTCATGAGCGAACGGCACCGCGAGGCGCTGGCGCATCTCCTGTATGGCGTTGGTAGCGGCGGCGGCTTCGTGCTGCTGACCGGTGAGATCGGCGCCGGCAAGACCACCGTGTGCCGCTGTTTCATGGAGCAGATTCCGGCCAATTGCCGCCTGGCCTATATCTTCAATCCCAAGCTGACGGTAGGAGAACTGCTGCAGTCGGTGTGCGATGAATTCGGCGTGGCGCCCGAGGGGGACAGCGTCAAGTGCTATGTGGATGCTGTCAACAGCTACCTGCTGGAGTCGCACGCGGCCGGCCTGAATAATGTGCTGGTCATCGACGAGGCGCAGAACCTGTCGGCCGATGTGCTCGAGCAGTTGCGCCTGCTGACCAACCTGGAAACCAGCGAGCGCAAGCTGCTGCAGATCATCCTGATCGGCCAGCCGGAACTGCGCCAGATGCTGGCCCGGCCTGAGCTCGAACAGCTGGCGCAGCGCGTGATTGCGCGCTACCACCTCGGGCCTCTATCGGATGCGGAAGTCGGCAGCTATATCCAGCACCGGCTGGCGGTGGCTGGCGCTGGTGCGGTGGAGCTGTTCCCACGCAGCCTGCTGCGCCGCGTCCACCAATTGAGCAAGGGTGTGCCGCGCCGGATCAACCTGTTGTGCGACCGGGCGCTGCTCGGCGCCTACGTTGAAAACCGCGCGCAGGTGAATGCGACCATCCTGCGCCGTGCGGCGGAGGAGGTGTTTGCTGGCGAGAGGGCGCCAGTCAAGGCGCGGGCCTGGCGCGTGGCTGCCGCCGGTGTATTGACCGGAGCCGTGTTGACCGCTGCTGCGGCGTGGCAGATGATGCCTTCCGTGCGCACGCCAATCGCTGCCGCGGCGGCCGTCACGCCGCCGGCGCCGGTGCCGGCGGCGCAGGCGGTTGGCCATGTCTCGCAAGCAGCCGGCCGGGTAACTCCTGCAGTGGCTGCGGCGCCTCAACCTGTTGCTGGCGCCGGGCAGGCCGCAGCCGCCATGCCGCAAGCTGCCGCGCCGACCTGGCTGACGATGGATGCCGCCCTGGGCCAACTGGCGGCGAAGTGGGACGTCGCGTTGTCGGAAGGTGAAGGCTGCGCCGAAGCCCTCAAGCGCAACCTGCGCTGCATGCAAACCAAGGGCGGCCTGGAAGAGATCCGCAAGCTTGACCGCCCAGTCATCATCAAGCTGCGTGATGGCGAGTCACTGCCACGCAACGTGCTGCTGACCGCGCTCGACGACAAGAGCGCCACGCTGGTTGGCGCGCGCGGCAGCGAGAAGGTGGCGCTCGACGCACTGGAGGAGCGCTTTGACGGTACCTTCACCACCTTCTGGCGCGCCCCACGCTCATGGCGTGAAGAAGTCGGTGAGGGCGACAAGGGTCCGGACGTCGACTGGCTCGCCCGCCGCCTGGCACAAATGAACGGGGTCAAGAAACCACGAGAGAACCAGCCACTGACCGGTGAAACTTTGCGATACTTGCGCGAATTCCAGCTTGCCCAGGGCTTGAAGGACGACGGCGTTGCGGGGCCACGAACTTTCATCCGCCTGTCGAAGCCGGGCAGGGAAAAC
>DASWTB010000172.1:0-5736 GCA_036402315.1 Pseudoduganella sp.
TTCGACCTGGGCGGTCATCGGTTATGCGGGCCCGATGAAGGAGCTGAGCGCATGAGCAGCCCGATCCCGGATCCGATCCAGGCCGGCATCGCCGCCGGCTGGCAAGTCATCGACGCCGCCACCTTGCAGCAGGACCGCAACTTCGATGCCGATGTGGTTGTTGTCGGCACCGGCGCGGGCGGCGGCGTGACGGCGGAAATCCTGGCGCAAGCCGGCCTGAAAGTGCTGATGGTGGAAGAGGGCGCATTGAAATCCTCGAAGGATTTCAAGATGCGCGAGGCCGACGCCTACCCCTCGCTGTACCAGGACTCCGCCGCGCGCAAGACCGCCGACAAGGCGATCAACATCCTGCAAGGCCGGACCGTGGGCGGGACCACGGTGGTCAACTGGACATCCAGCTTCCGCACCCCGGCCGACACGCTGGGCTGGTGGCAGTCGAAATACGGCCTGCGCGACTACGGCGCGCAAAGCATGGCGCCGTGGTTCCGGAAGATGGAAGAGCGCCTGCATATCAGCGACTGGCCGACCCCGCCCAATGCAAACAACGACCTGATGCGCCAGGGCGCGGACAAGCTGGGCATCCAGACCGCCCTGATCCGGCGCAACGTCAATGGCTGCTGGAACCTGGGTTATTGCGGCATGGGCTGCCCGACCAATGCCAAGCAGTCGATGCTGGTGACGACTATCCCCAGCGCTTTGGAAAAAGGCGCTATGCTGTTGACGCGCGCCCGCGCCGAGCGCTTCACGCTGGCTGGCGGCCAGGCTACGTCGCTGGAGTGCGTGGCATTGACGGCCGATGGCATGGAGCCGACCGGCCGCCGCCTGACGCTGAAGGCACGCCACTTCGTGGTGGCAGGCGGCGCGATCAATTCGCCGGCGCTGCTGCTGCGCTCCGGCGCGCCCGATCCGCAGCAATTGCTTGGCCAGCGCACCTTCCTGCACCCGGTAGTCATTTCAATGGGGCTGTACCCGCAAGCGGTGGAAGCCTTCAATGGCGCGCCGCAGACGGTGTATTCCGACCACTTCCTGCACACCCAGGCGCTCGACGGCCCGATGGGCTACAAGCTGGAAGTCGCCCCGCTGCATCCGGTGCTCGGCGCCACCACGCTGTCGGCTTACGGCGCGGCCCATGCCAACCTGATGAAGCGCTTCGCGCACGTGCAAGGCATGCTGGCGCTGCTGCGCGACGGCTTCCACCCGCAAGCTGCCGGCGGCCGCGTCACGCTGCGCAGCGACGGCTCGCCGCAACTGGATTACCCGCTGACGCCGTATTTCTGGGAAGGCGCGCGGCGCGCCTTGCTGACCATGGCGGAAATCCAGTTTGCCGCCGGCGCCGATGGCGTGAGCCCGGTGCACGAGCTGGTGGCGCAGCCCTACAAGAGCTGGGATGAAGCGCGCCAGGCCATCGCCGCGCTGCCGATGCAAAAGCTGCTGACGCGGGTGGTCTCGGCCCACGTGATGGGCGGTTGCGCCATGACGGGAGACGCTGCCACCGGCGTGGTGGCGCCGGACGGCCTGTATCGCGGCATCGCCAATCTGTCGGTGCATGATGGCTCGCTGTTCCCGACCTCGATCGGCGCCAACCCGCAGTTGTCGATCTACGGCGTTACGGCGCGCCTGGCCAGCGGCCTGGCCGAGCGCCTGGCCCGGAAGGCTTGACCAATGGTAAAGCGCATGCTGATGATGATCATGGCCGTGCAGGTGGCCTGCGCGATCGTCATCGCCTGGGCGCTTTCGCGCCTGGTGCCGGCCGATGTGGCCTTGCTGCTGGCGGTGATTGTTGTACTGTTGGTACGCCTGGCCATCACGGCCAACAATTTCCGGATGACGCTGCGGCCGGTGCCGGAAGACGCGCAACTCGGCTTGCTGCAACGCGTGCAATTGTTCTTCCACGAGTATGCGTCGACCATGGCGGTGACTTCCTGGCATATGCTGCGCCACCAGCCGCGCATGCATATTGCAAAAGCGCCGCGCGGCCTGCCGGTACTGCTGGTGCACGGCTATGGCGCCAACGGCGGCTTCTGGGTGCACCTTGCCGAGCAGCTGGAGGAGCGTGGCTACAGCCATGCCACCGTGGACCTGGAACCGGTGTTCGGCGATATCGAAGACTTTGCTGTGCAACTGGAGCAGGGCGTGCAAGCGCTGCTGGCCGCCAGCGGCAGCGAAAAGGTCATCATCGTGGCGCACAGCATGGGTGGGCTGGTAGCGCGCGCCTGGCTGCGGCGCTTTGGTGCGGCCCATGTGGCGCGCATCATCACGCTGGCCACGCCGCACTTCGGCACCGACCTGGCGCATATGGGGCCCGGCGACAATGCGCGCCAGATGCGGCGCGACGCGGAATGGCTGGCGCAGCTCGATGCTGGCGACCGCAGCAAGCGCGGGCTGTTTACTTCCATCTACTCCTGGCACGACAACATCATCGCGCCGCAGGATTCCTGCCATCTTCCCGGCGCCCGCAATATTGCATTGCATGGCATCGGCCATGTCGGCATGGGCCGCCATCCGGCTATTGCGCGCCTCATTCTTGCGGAGATTATTGGTATCACTTAGACTATCTTGAGGCCAAGCAAGAAACGCTGCAATTTTTGATCCGAGTAGGTTTCAATTAGAAAGCGGGACGATGGCGACAGACTACGGCAAGTTCGAGGACACCCTGGCGGCCGAAGAACGCTTCGGCAGCCTGCTTGAATCCATGCCGGATGCCATGGTGGTGGCCAATGAATATGGCCGCATCGTGCTGGCCAACAGCCGGGCCGAAGAGCTGTTCGGCTATTTGCCCGGCGAACTGCGCGGTCATTCCCTCGAAGCCGTGCTCCCCAAGGGGCTGGAAGCTTGCGGGCTGCGCAAGGGCGGCGACCGGTTCCCGGCCGATGTGCGCAGCAGCCAACTGCCTGACGGCGACGGCACGCTGCAGATCCATGCCGTGCGCGACACCACTGAGCTGGTGAAGGCGAGCCAGGCCAGCGAGCGCTTCCTCGGTAACATGTCGCATGAGCTGCGCACGCCGCTAAATGCCATCATCGGCTTCACCGGTACCTTGCTGATGCAGCTTCCGGGACCCCTGAACGCAGACCAGGACAAGCAACTACGCACCGTACAAGCCAGCGCCCGCCACCTGCTGGCGCTGATTAACGATTTGCTGGACGTTGCCAAGATTGGCTCGGGCAAGGTGGAGCTGCATCCGGAGCCATTGAATTGCCGCGCCATCGTCGAAGAACTGACGCTGACGTTCCGGCCGCAGGCAAAGCAGAAAGGACTGATGCTGCACTTTCGCGCACCGGCACAAGCGCTGATGTTGCGCACCGACCGCCGCGCCCTGCAGCAGATCCTGACCAGCCTGTTGAATAATGCGATCAAGTTTACCGAACGGGGTGAAGTCAGTATTGCCCTGGAACGCAGCGTGGCAGGAGGCAAATCCGTCGTGCAAGTCAGTGTCAGCGATACGGGAACCGGCGTCACGCAAGACGTCATGCAGCACCTGGGCATTCGCCTGAGCCAGAAACTGGCGGCATTGTTGAATGGATCGATCCGGCATTTCGCCAAACCGGGCAATGGCAGCATATTTGTGCTCACATTGCCACTGGAATAGCGGATACTAGAGGCGACACATTGACAGGAGTACCAATGTCAGCACGCATCCTGATTATCGAAGACAACCCAACGAATATGGAGCTGATGGTGTACCTGCTCCGCGCCTTCGGCTATCAGCCGCTCCTGGCCCACAACGGCGAGGAAGGCGTGGAAGTGGCTCGCCGCGAAGTGCCCGACCTGATTATCTGCGATGTGCACCTGCCCAAGCTCGATGGCTACGGCGTGGTGGCGCAACTGAAGCAAGACCCGAAACTGAAAGAGGTCCCGGCGCTGGCCGTGACTGCGCTGGCCATGGTTGGCGACCGTGAAAAGCTGCTGGCCGCCGGCTTTGACGGCTATATTGGCAAGCCGATCGAGCCCGACACCTTCGTATCGCAAATCGAGTCTTTTTTGCCGGGGGAGGTGTCGCCCCCGGATGAGAACGACATCGCGACCATCCTGATCGTCGACGACCATGTGCTGAACCGCGAATTCCTGATGACGCTCCTGGGCTATAGCGGCCACCGGCTGCTGGAAGCGTCCAGCGGCATGGAGGGCTTGAAGGTGATGGAGTCGGAACGGCCGGACCTGGTCATTTCCGACATCCTGATGCCGAACATGGATGGCTATGAATTCGTCAACCGCATCCGCAGCAAGCCGGAGCTGGCGGACGTGCCGATCATTTTCTATACCGCCACCTACCGCGAGCGCGAAGCGATGGCGGTGGCCGAAGCCTGCGGCGTGCGCTGGGTGCTGCCCAAGCCGTCCGACCCGGACGTCATCCTGAAAACGGTGCACCAGGCGCTGGGCATGGCGGAGCAGGACGAGACGCTGCCGGCATTCGCACCCGAGCCGCCCAGCCAGGGGCGCCTGTTCGACATCGAGCACAAGGTCGCCGAATACATCGATGAACTGGAGTCGAGCAGCCAGCTGATCACGCGCATTGCCAACAACGGCGAGACCCATGAGGGGCAGCCGGAGCACCTGAACCAGATGACCGAGCGCCTGTCACGCTCGCTATCGAGCCTGCAGGCGGTCAGCTTGCGCCTGACGGCGCTGATTGAGCTGGGGATTGAACTGGGAGCGGAACGCGATGCGCAGGGCCTGATCGAAATCGGCGTGCGCGTGGCGCAGAATATTTGCGTGTCGCGCTTCGCCTGCATCGGCGTGCTGGAACAGGATGCCCAGGAGACCAGCTACTTTGCGAGCTGCGGCGTGGGCGAACAGGCCAAGGTGGTGGCGAGCCAGCCGCGGGCCGGCATCCTCGACAGCCTGCTGCAGCAACGCCAGCCGGTGCGCATGAGCCGCCTGGGCGGCGACCCGCGCGAAATCGGCCTGCCAAGCGGCCACCCGCAGGTGCATTCCTTCCTTGGCGTGCCGATCGCCTCGCGCGAGCGCGTGCATGGCTGGCTGTACCTGGTGGACAAACTGGGCGCCGACGAATTCAACGAAGTCGATGAACGGGTGGCTGTGACGGTGGCGGCCCAGATCTCGGTTGCCTACGAAAACCTGCTGCTGTACGAGGAAATCAGCCGCCACCACGCCCAGCTCCAGCTGGACATGAACGCGCGGATCCGGCTGGACGAAGACTTGCGCCGCTTCCGGCTGGCGATGGATGCGACCGCCGACGCGATCTTCCTGGTCGACCGCGCCAATTCCTGCTTCATCGACGTCAACGTGACGGCCTGCCGCATGCTGGGCTTCGCGCGCGAGGAATTCCTGAAAGTCGGGAACGAGCGCGAACTCGATCCCGGCCTGCAGCCGCTGCAAGACCTGTACGACAAGCTGCTGGCGGGCGACCAGAGCGGGGCGATGGCGGAGCTGCTGCTCGAATGCAAAGACAAGTCTCCGCTGTCGGTGGAAGTGCAGCGCCGCACCTTGCGTTCGGGCCAGAACTGGATCCTGGTGGCGGTGGCGCGCGATATCACCGAGCGCAAGGAGGCCGAGCGACGCCTGCTCAAGCTGGCCCACTTCGATACCCTGACCGGCTTGCCGAACCGCAGCCAGTTCTACGATTCGCTGATGCTGTCGCTGAAACAGGCGGCCGAGCATAACTGGGCGCTGGCGGTGCTGTTCCTCGACATGGACCGCTTCAAGAACATCAACGATACGCTGGGCCATACCATTGGCGACGAATTGCTGCGGCAATTTTCCAGCCGGCTGGTC
>DASWTB010000173.1:0-4959 GCA_036402315.1 Pseudoduganella sp.
GTTAAGGCGCACTCCCAGTCGGGCCGCCCCTGCAGCCACCTTTACAAGGGACGAATGCTAAAGGTAACGGTTGATGAAGATGGATATGGAACGGTCCACATAGGAGTTGACAAGAAGAAGACGAAACTTCGCGTGAATCGCGCGGTTCTCATGGCCTTTGTCGGCATGCCGCCAGAAGGTATGGAGTCCTGCCATAACAACGGAAACCCGCGAGACAACACGCTTGGCAACCTTCGTTGGGACACCCATTTCAACAATAACCAGGATCGAGTCAAGCACGGCACATACGCGACTGGTGAGGCGCATCCGATGGCCCGGATAAGTGCGGAAATGGTGCTCGAGATTTATCGCAGCGATGAGCGTGGGTCTTTGCTGGCAAAAAGGCTCGGTGTTTGCCCGACTCAGGTCTCGTCGATTCGACTTGGGCATATCTGGTCCACTGTAACGGGAGGCGTGCCGCGTCGCAATCTGCACAAGGGTGGCTCCATATCTAAGCGCCATCCGTGATCAGCGTTCACGGCAGCAAGAGGCAGTTTGAATCTCGGTACGGCACGCAGTATGAGTTGTTGGCCGAGGCGAGGGAGAGGTTGGGATTCGATCAACAACAACAGGGGAGTGAGACATGCAAGACCTGAAACAAATGGCGGCGCTGACAGCGCTGAACGACATGATGTCCAAGGGGCGATTCGACATCTGCGCGATCCGCTCGATTGGCGAAATGTTGGGCATCAAAGCGGCGGGCGAGGAATACCAGATCCTGCAGCCACTCCACATGATCGAGTTTGCGAAGATGCCGCCCGAGTTGAGCGACGCGATTCCTGGCCTCATACAGAAGGTGCTCGGCGTGGCCCCGGTCTACCAGTTCAAGACAATGCGGCAGGAGGTGATCGAGGTTACGCCACAGCGTGAGGTGGCGCCGCAGCGGCGCGGGTTCCTGCAGCTTCTGGGCGGGAAGTGACATAAGCGGGGCGCGCCTGACGGGAATCGGGAGCGCCCCTGACCAAAGCAAACTAGGGGAATGAAATGGCTGGACGCATGATAGCAAAGTTAACGATGACCCTCGCATTTCTGGCGCAGGATAACGCGCGGCGGATCGTCAAGCGCCTCAAGAAAGCTCCACAGACGCCATTCTCAGCCCTGTTCATGGGAGGCGCGCATGCCTGACTACGCCAAACTTCGCGCCGCTGCCGAGGCCATGCTAGTGCCTCACGCGGGCGCTGTTGATGATCGGTTCTTTGAGTTGTGGAAGCCGGGGGTTTGCCTGGAGGTGCTGGCGGCGGCGGAGGCTAATTCCGGCCGACGCAAGCCCGTCATTCACGACGACGGATTGTTCCCAGGAGTCGATGTGCAGGTCGTCTTGGATTTCAAGTCGATGCGCACCAAGCAGCGTGCCTCCATTACCAAAACTGTCATGGCTGGCATTCAGCGCGAGGCCGACAAGGCGCGCATGACGCTGGAGCAGGCGCTGATCGTGTGCTGCGAGCGGAATTGGCGCTCGTTCAAGGCCGAGTGGCTGGAGCGCGATCGCATGGTATCGGCGCCGGGTAAGTTCAACTTTGAAGGCTCCGACCGCTCAAGCGACAGGGCAGCGCAAGCGGCATCCAAGGCGCGGCATCGCATCGTCGTGCCGAATGGCGAGGTGGATTTGTGAGTGCGCCTGAGCCAATCGCAGAACTGATCGCGGGTCTGACCGCCCGCGTGCGCCCGGTCGACGGTGAGTGCGAGAAGCACGGCGCGGCCACGATGCTGACCCGCGAGGGCTTGCCGTGGCACTGCCCGGCGTGCATCGAGCTGGACAAGTCGCACGAGTTCCAGAAGCAGGCTGCAGCCGAGCGCCACGCCCACTTGCACAGTATCGCGGACATTCCGAGCAGGTATCGCGGGCAGCGGTTCATTTCCCACTGCGCCGAGCATAAAGAGGTCCGCGCCATGGTTAGTGCATTCCGCGACTTCATCGTTGCTGAGCCCCGCTGGGCCGCCCTGATCCTGACTGGCGTGCCCGGCACCGGGAAGACTCAATTGGCGTGCGAGTTCGCTGAGTCGTACATCAACAGGCTCGGGCGCTCGGTCAGGTACATCACAGCCAAGTCGATGATCGCTGAGGTGCAGTCCAGCTATAACGCCGAGGGCAAGTCGGAGCGGGGCGAGATCGAGCGCTTTGTGCAGTACGACTTGCTGATCCTGGATGAGATAGACGCGATCTCCAGCAAGGACAATGCGGCGCTGCTACTGACCGAGATCGTCAACCGCCGCTACGGGGAAAACAAGCCTGTCATCGCCATCACGAACCAGCAGCTTGACCCGCTGCGCAAATTCGTGGGCGACCGCGTACACGACAGGCTGATGGAGAACTCGTTTATCTGCCTGTTCGACTGGCAGAGCTTCAGGAGGGCAGGGTGATGCGCAAGACAAACGAACAGGTGCAGGAGCGCCTTAACGAAATGGAGAAGCAATGAGCATTGTGCCAAAAGCAGTAGTCGCCGTCTTGCTGGTCGCCGGAGGGATGGTCGGACTGCATTTCAAGGTCGAGTATTCCGGCTGGGTTCTTTTCTCCGGACTGGTCGTCGCGTGGAGCTTCGTATGAGCACTGTTCTGGATCTCAACCGCCGACTGGCCACCACGCTGGGCTGGTCAAACATCGTCGACGTAGGCAATGCGCTTCTCGGCTCGCCGCCGTGGGCCATTCCTCATGCGCGCGGACAATGCGCTGTGCCGAACTGGGCGGGCTGCTGGAAGGATTGCGGGCCGCTGATGGTGGCGTACCAAATCTATCCATTCGCTGACCGTTTCAACCCACGGGCAATCTTAGCCGGCTGCCTCGAAACTGAATATTCAATCGCGCGCATTTCTGAACATGCCAACGAGGACGCAGCAACCCGCGCGGCCATCGTTTCCGCCGTCATCGCCAAGCTGGAGGCGGCCAAGTGAAGACGCGCAAGTACAGCAACACGAGGGTCGAGTGGAATGGCGAGAAGTTCGATTCCAAGGCCGAATGCTCGCGTTATGCCTCGCTTCTGGTGATGCAGAAGGCGGGTCGGATTAGCGACCTGACGCGCCAAGTCTCGTTCGTCCTCGCGCCCAAGGTTGTCATAGGCGGCAAGGCTAAGCGCTCGCTGATCTACCGGGCCGATTTCGGATACAAGGACGCGACTGGCAAGCCCGTTGTCGAGGATGTAAAGGGCTCTCTCACGGCGGTCTACAAGATCAAGCGCCACCTGATGAAGTCCATCCATGGCATTGACATTCTGGAGACGAAATGAGCAAGCCAAAGCCAAGACGCAAAAAGGGCAGGCCGGGCCGGATGCCGACTATCCCGCTGATGAGCACAACCCGCGACGAGCAATCCATGACGGTCTACGCGGAAGTCGAAACGCTGTGTGGCGCTCCGAGCATCGAAGCCTACAACGCTGTCGTTTTGCGCATCACGACGCTTAACCGAGTGTTTGGCAATGCTGATTGTATTGTCGCGGCGCATGGGGTAACAACGGCGGTCTTGAAGCGTTTCGAGCGCACTGGAGGGATAGGCATGACTGGCGACGAAATGAAGGCGCTGCGCATGGCGGCAGGCCAGATGGACGTAATGCTGGCAGGAGCGACCGTCAACAGTCTGGCCGCATCCGAACTTAAAACGGCGCGCTGGTGCAAGCTGCACGGAGTCGCCCTATGAGCATCCTCAACAAACGCGAATGGGCATCCCTGCTGCTGCACCGCGTGAATAAAGAGCCATCGCGGGCGCTGCCGAGGCAGGCTTATTTCGATCCGGCTGCCTCCGCACTTTTCCCGGCGGAGCGCCTGGCGCGACAGGAGGCTAAGCGAAAACGGCGCCAATGATGTTGTAAACGCGCAAAATTCCCTCAAATAAATTTTGCGCACTCGCAACAAAACTAGGTAGTATCCGTATAATAGGGCCATACCATATCCGGAGGGCCAGCAACCATGATTGCAAGCGCTAAGTTTGGCATTTTCCAATCGGTCGCTGCCCGCCGGGTTCGTAAGGCGGAAGTCCAGGAATCGACATTCGCTCGGCCCGATGGCCTTGATCTCTGCCTGACCTGCTGGAAAGAATGGATGGGCCGCGATGATGGCGACTTGGGTATCAAGAACATGTCCACGCTACGGGGTGATGGCGATGGCTACGACGGCGGCGACTCCGCGCAGTTGCGCCGGGATAATGAGATCGCTGAGGCAACAGACGCAATGGTTCGCAGCCTGAAGACCTCCCACCAGTGGGCAATGCGCCGGAAGTGCGGCATCACGAAGCAGAGTGTGTGGAACTTCCCGCAGCTCGATTACATAGTGGAAGCGCAAGATGCCAGCGTCGAACTTGGAAAAAAACTTCGCGCCAATGTTGCAACACGGCTCCTTTTCGGTTAGAGTGGCGGTACTGGCTGACTTTTGTCGCCTAAACAAATGTAGTCCACCGAGCAGATAGCTCGGGTATGAACCCTGAAGCCACCCTAGAGGTGGCTTTTTGCTTTCCGAATGCCGCAAGCCTGTGAAGGTGACGGTCCAAACCGACCCTCATAGGAGACTCACCATGCACATGCCAGCACCCAAGTCATCGACCGCATACGCCGCCGCACAGAACGCACTCCAACCAGTCGCCGAATCGCTGCAAGTTGACGACTCGCTGATCTCGCTGGCCGAAGTCCTTGAGTTCAACGTCGAGACGGTCCACGCGCTGCTACGCCGACTTGAACCCGTAACTGGCGAGGTGCTTGTTGGCGACCCCGGCTTCGTCTCTGGCATCGCAAAGGTGCCACTTGCCTTACGGATCGACGCAGCGCGCGACGCGCTCGCCATCCTGACCAATGAGGTGCAGGCTACTATCCGGGCGTTACAGATTTAAATATTCCCAAGTGGGACTTGAAGCCCTCGCAAGAGGCCAGCCGGATTGATCTCCGGCTGCTGTCGATCACGTGGTTAAGCGCAGAGCGTAGGGCTGGGGGGGGGGGCTCC
>DASWTB010000174.1:0-35884 GCA_036402315.1 Pseudoduganella sp.
AGCGAAGGAAAGCGCGACAGGAGCTGCTGTATTGTGATCCGGTCGCCGGTGACCGGGCAGGTGTTGCGGCGCCTGCTGGAAAGCGAAGCAACGGTGCCGGCCGGGACGCCGCTGCTGGAGCTTGGCGACCCGCGCGATCTCGAAGTGATTGCCGAATTGCTGTCCAGCGATGCCGTCCAGGTGCGGCCCGGCGCCCCGGTGCGCGTGGACGGATGGGGCGGAACGGCGCTGCGTGCCCGCGTCAGGCGCGTGGAGCCGGGGGGCTTCCAGAAGATTTCGGCCTTGGGAATCGAAGAGCAGCGGGTGCGCACGGTGATCGACTTGATTGACGCGCCGGATGCTTGGCGCAACCTGGGCCACGACTACCGCGTGATCGTGCATGTGCAAACCTGGCGCGCGGACAAGGTGGTGGCGGTCCCGGCCGGGGCGTTGTTCCGGGCTGGGGACAACTGGGTGGTATTCAGGAATGTTGACGGGCGCGCGCGGCTGACGCCGGTCTCGATTGACAAACGCAACGCGATGGTGGCGCAGGTGCTGGCCGGCCTGTCGGCCGGCGATCGCGTCATCGTGCACCCCAGCGACCGCGTCAGCGACGGCGTGCGCATTGCGGCACGCGAATAGGCGCACCGCGTTTGCTCATCGAGCGGTGTTGCCCACGAGCATACTTTAGGCGCAGCGTCATGCGGATCGAGCGGAGGGGGCGGCCAGGGCAAGCTCAAACGGGCAAATCGCTCCAGGTCCAGTATTGGTCCCAGACACGCATGACTTCGACAAAGCGGCCGTAGTCCGGACACTTTGGCAAAAAGCCGGCGGCGCCCAGCTCGAAACTGGCGTTGCGGTCGCCGGCTTCTTCCGAAGTCGTCAGCACCACCACTGGGATGCGGCGCCATTCGGCATGCTGCTTCACGTGGCGCAGGAATTCCAGGCCGCTCATGACGGGCATGTTAAGGTCGAGCAAGATGATGCACGGTGGGATGTTGCCAGGCGTTTCAAGGTAGGAAAGGGCGGCCTCGCCCTGTTCGGCCAGCACCAGCGGATTGCTGACCTCGATCGTGCGCAAGGCACGTTGCACGGTCATGGCGTCGACTTCGTCGTCTTCCACCAGCATGATAGGTGGGTTCGCAGTATGCATGGTGTCACTCCAGGGCAGCTTTCGTTGGTAGTGACCGCGATCCTGCAACGGCCGCCTTTGTTGTGATGACAAGTATCACACAATGCGCTTGCAACATTCAAGCGCCAGCGCTATGGGCGGGCGCAAAGTAGGGGAAGCACTACGGAAAATTGTCTGGAAAATCCCTACAGCAAGTTGCGGCTTTCCTTGATGACGCTTGCGCTACCGGCCGCCTAGATTGAAATCAAGGCGAGTGCAGCTTGCCGTCAGCGGGAGCCGAGATCATGGAAACCAATTCAAGCAGCCCAACCCCAGGCAACGCGACCACCTTCGTCCCTTTGCCGGGCGGCGCCCCGCCCCCTTGCCTCACCCCCGAACGCATCCGCGAACAACTGGGCTGGAACATGCTCCAGTCCAACTGGCGCTAGGGAGGCCATGATGTACCACGATATCCTGCTGCCGAGCGATGGTTCGGCACTTTCACGCCGTGCGGTGGAGGGCGGCGTACAGCTGGCGCGCCAGGTGGGGGCGCGGGTGCATGGCTTCTACGTGGTGCCGCTGTTGCCGCCCGATGCCCTGGACAGCATGCTGCACCTCGATCCCGGCCTGGCCGAGCGCCAGGCCGCCTTGTTCGACAGCATCGGCGACAGCTATCTGGCGCAGATCAGCGATGCGGCCAGGGCGGCTGGCGTGCCTTGCGATTGCCGCAAGGTGCGCGCCAGCATGCCGCACGCCATGATCCTGCTGGAAGTGGCGCGCCTCGGCTGCGACTTGATCTACATGGCTTCCCATGGCTGGAATGGCGACCAGGACCGTTTGCTGGGCAGCGTCACCTCGCGTGTGCTGAATACCAGCCCGGTACCCGTGCTGGTGCATAAGTCGAATTTTCTGGTCGGCCCGCCGCGCGGCAGCCAGACTTGACCTGGGTCATGTGCTGCGCCGCTGCCAAGCGTTATGTTGGCGGCAAAGCTTCCTGTAATGGCAGCGGCGACGCTGGCCAAGGCAGGCTGCAGGGGGGACGGTGCCAGGGACCGCCAACAAGAAAGGTGGACGAGATGGCCAGTTGGAGCTGCCGGTTGTGCCCATTGCTGGCAGCGATGGCGCTTGCCGGATGCGTATCGGACGGCGAAAAAACGGATGGCGCCGGCCGGGCGCCTGCGCGGCCGGCGTTGGACGTGCCGGCCGACTGGTACCGGGAGGTTCCCGCCATCGGCGAGATGGAACTGGCCGACTGGTGGCAGCGCTTTGGCGATACCCAGCTGACGGCCCTGGTAACGCGGGCGCTGCAAAACAATACCTCACTGGCCGTTGCCGCTGCACGACTGCAACAGGCGCGTGCATTGCGCGACCTCGCCGGGTCCGGCTTGTCGAGCCAGGTCAGCGCCAGTGCAGCTGCCGAGAATCTGCGGCAGCGCAATGTCGGCAGCGAGAACAGGTATCGCGCCGGCCTTGATGCGAGCTGGGAGCCCGACCTGTACGGCTACCGCAGGGCAGGCCTGGCGGCAAGCGCGGCCACCATGGACGCCCAGGCGCTGACGCTGGCCGATGGGCAAGTGAGTGTGGCGGCCGAAGTCGCCCTGACCTATATCGAACTGCGCGGGGTGCGCCAGCGGCAAGCCGTTGCCGAGGCCCACGTGCGCCGCCAGCTGATCCTGACCCTGTTGGCGGCACAGGGCGTCAGCGCAGGTGCCGGCCTGGACCGGGAACGCGCCCGTGCCGCGCTGGCCCTGGCCATGGCCGAACTGCCGCGCTGGCGCGCCAGCCGTTCCCAACTCGAGCATAGCCTGGCCCTGTTGTGCGGCGTGGCGCCGGGCAGCCTGGTGGCTGAACTCGACACCAATGCGCCAGTGCCGCAGGCCCCCGATGGCTTGGCCATGAGCCTGCCCGCCGACACCTTGCGCCAGCGTCCCGATGTGCGCGCGGCCGCAGCACGGGTTGACGCGGCGCTGGCCCGCCTGGGCCAGGCCAACGCGTCGCGCAAACCTGTGGTGCGCCTGGAGGGAAGCATCGGCTTGCACGGCATCGGGTTTGGCGGCAGCGGCAGCGTGCTGCGCGGCCTGTTCGGCGCGGTCAGCGGTATCGCGTTTGACGGTGGCGCCGGCCGGGCGCGTGTCGCCGCTGAACAGGCTGCAGTCCAGGAAAGCTATGCCGGGTACCACGCGGCCGTGCTGGCCGCATTGCGCGACGTGGAAGATGCACTGGAGGCGCTGGCGACAGCGCGCGAGCGGCGCAAGGCGCTGCGCACCGCCACCGAAATCGCCGGCAACGCAGCCAACCTGGCACTCCTGGCCTACGTCGACGGTAAAGTCGATGTCGATGCGGTGCTTGCAGCGCATGCGGCTGTGCGGGAAAGCGATGATGCCCTGGTGCTGGCGGAGGCCGATCACAGCATGGCGCACGTTCGCCTCTATAAGGCGCTGGGCGGCGGCTGGCAGCCGAGCGGCAGCACGCCCTGAATGCCAGGTAATCGTGGACTGCAGGCAGCCGGACCGATGCACTTTGCGCCGGCCTGCTGCATCTGATGCGCCAGTGCCGCCATTTGATCTGGATCATTCACACGGCCGTTCGCCGATCCTAAGATCGGGCTGTCTGGAGCATACCATGCAGCGACCAAACATTATCCGCGCCAATGCCGCTGGGTTGCCGGTTCACCCGAACTGGTACGACTATGCGGGCCAGCGGGCCAGCTTCACCTGGGCGCAGGCGCATCAGGCGCTGGGCCTGGACCCGGGCGGCACGCTGAACATCGGCGACTTGTGCACCGACCGCCACCTGCGCCAGGGGCGCGGCCAGCAAGCGGCGCTGGATTTTGTGGCAAGCGGGAGACGCCTGAGTTACGGCCAGCTGGCCGCATCGAGTACGCAATATGGACAAGCCTTGCGTTGCCTGGGCCTGGAACCCGGTGACGCGGTGTTCACCTTGCTGGGCCGGGTGCCGGAACTGTTCATCACTGTACTGGGGGCGCTGAAGGCGGGCATGGTGGCCTGTCCGCTGTTTTCAGCCTTTGGACCGGAGCCGGTCAGGACGCGCCTGGATCTCGGCGCAGCGAAAGTCCTGGTGACCAGCGCCGGCCTTTACCAGCGCAAGGTGTTGCCGGTCCTCGACCAGCTGCCCGCTTTGCGGGCCGTCATTGTGACCGATGATGTGGCGCTGGAAGGCACCCGCACATGGTCCAGCTTCATGCAGGACGCCAGCAGCTGCGGCGCTGAAACCGCCGTCACCCGCGCCGACGACGCGGCGCTGCTGCATTTCACCAGCGGCACCACCGGCAAGCCAAAGGGGGCAGTGCATGTGCACGGCGCGGCCCTGATGCACTGGATGACCGGCTATTACGCGCTCGACCTGCATCCGGGTGACGTCTACTGGTGCACTGCCGATCCTGGCTGGGTCACCGGAACCTCGTACGGCATCATCGCGCCGTTGCTGCATGGCGCCCACTGCATCATCGACGATGCGGAATTTGACGCGTATCGCTGGTACAGCATTTTGCAGGAGCATGCGGTGCAAGTCTGGTATACCGCCCCTACCGCAATCCGCATGCTGATGAAGGCAGGTGCGGCGGCCGCCCGCGGCTTGCGGCCCGATCGCTTGCGCCTGATTGCCAGCGTGGGGGAGCCGTTGAACCCGGAAGCGGTGTGGTGGGGCGTTGAGACGTTCGGCCAGCCGATCCTCGACAACTGGTGGCAGACCGAAACGGGCGGCATCATGATCGCCAACGCTCCAGCCTTCGACGTCAAGCCGGGTTCGATGGGCCGGCCCTTGCCCGGGGTCGAGGCCCAGGTGGTAGTGCGCGACGCTGCCGGCCAGTTGCAGATCGCAGCGGCGGACGAGCAGGGCGAGCTGGCCCTGCGCCGCGGTTGGCCATCGATGTTTCGCGCCTACCTGAACAACCCGGAACGCTACCAGGCCAGCTTTTGCGGCGACTTTTATCTCACCGGCGACCTGGCCCGGCGCGACCAGGACGGCTATTTCTGGTTCATTGGCCGGGCCGACGATGTGATCAAGTCGGCCGGCCACCTGATCGGGCCGTTCGAAGTGGAAAGCGCACTGATGGAGCACGCGGCGGTCGCCGAGGCCGGCGTGATTGGCAAGCCCGACCCGATCGCCGGCGAGGTGGTCAAGGCGTTTGTGACGCTGCGCAGCGGCCAGGCGCCGACGGCGGCGCTGCACGCCGAACTGCTGGCCCATGCACGCCAGCGGCTGGGCGCCGCAGTGGCGCCGAAAGAGCTGGAATTTGCGGCTTGCTTGCCGCGCACGCGCAGCGGCAAGATCATGCGCCGGCTGCTCAAGGCGCGCGAGCTTGGCCTGCCCGAAGGCGACACCTCCACGCTGGAGCTGCCATCATGAGTGCCGCACCACAGGAGGCGCAAGGCCTTGACTGGCTGCTGCAAATGCTGCGCATACGCCGCATGGAGGAAAAATGTGCCGAACTCTATGGCGCCGGCAAGATCCGCGGCTTCCTCCACCTGTATATCGGCGAGGAAGCGGTCGGCGTGGGCGCTGCACGCGCCCTGCGCGAGGAAGACAATGTGGTGGCCACGTACCGGGAGCACGGGCAGGCGCTGTTGCGTGGCGTTGCCATGCGCGCGATCCTGGCAGAAATGTTCGGCAAGCAGGCTGGCTGCTCGCGCGGGCGCGGCGGTTCGATGCACCTGTTCGACAGGACGGCCCGCTTCTATGGTGGCAATGCCATCGTTGGCGCCGGCCTGCCTTTGGCCGCCGGGCTGGCACTGGCGGACCTGATGCGCGGGCGCGCGGCGGTAACCGCCTGTTTCTTCGGTGATGGCGCAGTGGCCGAGGGTGCATTCCACGAAACGCTGAACCTGGCGGCGCTCTGGTCGTTGCCGGTGTTGTTCATTTGCGAAAACAATCTCTATGCGATGGGGACGGCACTCGAGCGGGCCCAGTCGCAGACGGACTTGAGCGCCAAGGCAGCCAGCTACCGGATCGAGAGCAGCAGTGTGGACGGCATGGATGTGCAGGCCGTGCACACGGCGGTGTCGGTAGCGGCGCAGGCGATCCGGGAGCGCCCCCATCCAGTCTTCCTGGAAATGCGCACCTACCGGTTTTGCGCCCATTCGATGTTCGACCCCGAACTGTATCGGGAGCGCGCGGAGGTCGAGCGCTGGCGGAGCCGCGATCCAATCGCCAGCTGGCAAGCGCTGCTATCTTCCACCGGCGTGCTCACCGACGGCGCCCGCGCGGCCATGGAGCTGCGTGTGGATGCCGAGATCGGCGATGCCGTGAGCTTTGCCGATGCGGCGGCGGCGGAACCGGTGGAACGGCTCCTGAGCGGGGTATATGCGGAGGGACAACATGAAGCTCAGCTACCGTGAAGCCGTGCGGCGCGCCATGTGCGACGCCATGGACGAAAACCAGGACGTGTTCCTGATGGGGGAGGATGTCGGCCGCTATGGTGGCACTTACGCGGTGTCGAAGGGCATGCTCGAGCGCTATGGACCGCTTCGCGTGCGCGACACGCCGCTGTCCGAACTGGCTTTCGTTGGGGCTGGCATCGGCGCTGCGATGGCCGGCATGCGCCCCATAGTGGAAGTCATGACGATCAATTTCAGCCTGCTGGCGCTTGACCAGATCGTGAATACGGCGGCCACCGTGCGGCATATGTCTGGTGGGCAGTTCAACGCCCCGGTAGTGATCCGCATGGCCAGTGGCGCTGGACGGCAAGTCGCTTGCCAGCACTCGCACAGCCTGGAGGTATGGTACGCCCACGTGCCCGGCCTGCGCGCCCTGGCGCCTGCCACGGTGGCAGACGCATATGGCATGTTGCGGTCCGCGCTGCGCTGTCCGGATCCAGTCATCCTGTTTGAACACGCCCAATTGTATAACCTCGAGGACGAGGTGGAACTGGCCGCCGCCTCGCTGCACACGGCGGCGATCTTATTGGCCGGGCGCGACCTGACCATCATCGCCTATGGCGGCTGCGTGCCGAAAGCCTTGCAGGCGGCACAGGAATTGGCGCCGCTAGGCATCCTGGCCGAGGTGCTGGACCTGCGTGTACTGCGGCCGCTCGATGCCGCCGCCATTGCCGACAGTGTGCGGCACACCCATCGTGCGCTGGTGGTCGATGAAGGCTGGCGTGCCTGCAGCCTGGCAGCCGAGGTCTCGGCACGCATCCAGGAAGACGTATTTTATGAACTCGATGCACCGGTGGCGCGCCTGTGCAGTGCGGAGGTGCCCATGCCGTATGCGCATGCGCTGGAACAGGCAGCTCTGCCGCAAGTCGCGTCCATTGTCAGCGCGGCACGCCAGCTGGTGCGGAAATGAGCGAGTTCACGCTTCCTTTCCTGGGACCTGATGTCGAGCAGGGAAAGCTGCTTGCATGGCAGGTCGGCGTCGGCGACATGGTGCGGCGCGGCCAGGTGGTATGCGTGGTGGATACCGCCAAGGCGGCGGTGGATGTTGAATCCTGGCAGGACGGCGTGGTGCAGCAATTGCTGGTGGAACCCGGCGAGCCGGTGCGTGTTGGCCAGCCTTTGCTTGAGTTTGCCGGGGCCGGCGCGCCGCCGCCGGCGCGCCGGCGCATCTCACCTGCTGCGCGAAAGCTGGCCCAGGCCCATGGCATCGATCCAGTCCAGATCCAGGGCAGCGGGCCGGAAGGCACGGTTGCTCTGGAAGACGTACAAGCGGCGCTGGCGAAGCGTGATCCAGCACAAGGCCAGGTGGTGACAGCTGACATGCGTCAGGTTATCGCGGCAGCCATGGCGCGCTCGAAGCGGGAGATTCCGCACTACTACCTGTGCGAAGACATCCCCTTGCGCACGGCACAGCAATGGTTGGCTGAACTGAATGCACACCGTGCACTGGACGACCGGGTATTGCTGGCAGCGCTGTTGCTGAAGGCAGTGGCCCTTGCAGTGGCTGCAGTGCCGGCGCTGAACGGCTGCTATACGGACGGCGCATTTCGTGCCAGCCAGGCGGTGAACCTGGGCGTGGCCATTGCTTTGCGCGGTGGTGGCCTGGTCGCGCCGGCCTTGCAGGATGCGGCGGCACAGCCGCTGGAACGACTGATGCGCAATCTCGGCGACCTGGTGCGGCGCGCACGGGCAGGCACGCTGCGCAGTTCGGAGCTATCGGGGGGCACGATTACTGTGACCAATCTCGGCGAGCAGGGGTGTGACGGGGTATTTGGCGTGATCTATCCGCCCCAAGTGGCCTTGGTTGGTTTTGGACGTGTACAGGAGCGGCCGTGGGTGCTTGACGGCAAATTGGTCAGTATGCCGGTTGTGACAGCCAGCCTGGCCGCCGACCATCGCGTGACCGACGGGCACGACGGGGCGCGTTTTCTGACACGCCTCAATGCTTTGCTGCAGACGCCAGCTCAACTCGCTTTGCCAGGGGGGACCGTATGAACCGTGAACGTTTTAGCGAGCTGCTGTTCGACGCACTCGTGTCCGTGGCGCCGGAAGTTCGGCGGGAAGCCATCGATACCGCGCGGCCTTTGCGCGAACAGGTCGATCTGGACTCGATGGACTGGCTCAACTTCCTGCTCGCCTTGCGCGATAAGACTGGAGTTTCGGTGGACGAAGCCGACTATGGGCATTTGCGTAGCGTAGAGGACTTGCTCGACTATATCGCTTCCCGCCCGCAATCCAAGATGTGAGGACGCCATGCCCCGTAGCCTGCGCTGGCTGCGGACTGGTTTCTGCTCAGTTGAGATAGCGAAGGACACACAAAAAGTGGCTGTCGTTGCCCTGAAGGGCGATAGGCTTCTTCACTTTCCGCGCCGAAAGCGGCTGCCTGCGCAGGCAGGCGCCTCGTTCAGGGCATCCTGCGGGAAGATGCGGCGCGCCAGTCGCTGGCGAGCTTTGCGCGGACGTTATGCGCTTTCAATGTCGCCCGCATCGCAATGAATCCGAATGATCTGAAAGTTGTACAGCTCGGCGGCCATGGGGTTACCGCCAACTGCCAGTTGTTGTTGCCGAAGATAATCAGTAACAAGCATGGCGGCGCCTTGCTCCGTTAGCACACCAGCCGCCTCCGCCATGATTTGATGCTCAGACCGGTCGGCACTCCGGTAGGCGATAACCCATGTAGACACCTGCTTGTCTTTCAATTGCATTGGTAAGGGAAACACGTATGTTACCAAAGTCGAGCCAGGATTTGCGTTCGGTTGGCAAACGGGGCGCTGGCAAATTTTCCAAGCTGCAAGTTTTGTGTCGTAAAATTTAACACTTGCAATCGAAAAGGTTGAGCTAGCTGAGCGTAATCAAATACTTACATCTCAGGCACAGTTGATGCTTCGTACAGGTTGTAGTTTCCTCAACCTAAATTATGGAGCGCGATATGAAAGCTAATACGCTGTTCAAGTCTTGCCTGCTGGCCTGCTCCGTTCTGGCGGGTGCACATGCGGTTGCCGGTCCCGGCACAGTAAACAGTATCGAATTTAGCTTCATGAACTACAGCAGTACCGCGTCGCAGTCTTTCAGCAGTTTGCCGTTGCCGAGTTTCGATAGCACTCCAGCCCCTTCGGTTTTGCCGATCTCCATCCCGACCCCTCAGGAAATCCAACCGGTCGTCGAGGTCTATCTGCCTTCGACGGGCGTCCAAACCGACATGCCTCAGATCATTACAGCCCCGGATCTACCGCAAGCAGCGCTTGCCATCCCGGAGCCAGGGACTGTTGCCTTGCTGGGCTTGGGATGTGTGTTGCTGTTCCTGCGCCGTCGGGAGGGCTTTCATGCGTAAATTCAGGAGTTTTCCAGCGCTTGCGCTGACTGTGTTGTTGGCAGCATGCGGCGGCGGCGGCGGGTCGGGGGGCTCGCCGGCCGTGGCTACAGCGCCACCGGCAAATACGCCGGCACCACTGGAGGGCAACATCGTCACGTCGGTTGCAGCGCCAACTTACCCGGCAGGCAGCGGCAGCCTGAGCGTGTTCAACGCCATCAACGCCTTGCGCGGCAAGATCGGCTCGGGGCTGTTGGCCCAGAGCCTGTTGCTGGACAAGTCTGCTGGCGCGCACTGGAGCTACATTGACCAGAACGGCATTGGCGAGCTGCATGGCGAAACGGCCGGCAAGCCTGGTTTTACGGGCGTCCGCGCCGGCGACCGGATTGCAGCGGCAGGCTATGCCGCTGCGGTTTCAGGGGAGGCGATCTACAGCACGGTCGGTACCGACAAGTACCTGACCTGTGTTGCGGAGTGGGCCAATTCGGTTTATCACGCGGCCCTGTTGTTTGCCAGCACGATCGATATCGGCGTGGCGGCCAACAACTTCAACCCGGCAACCGGAGCGTCAACGCTGTGCGTAGTGGATGTCGCCACGAGTACCACGCAATCTGCGCAGTTGCCGGGGGCGGGCAGTATTCGTGCATATCCGTACGCAAACCAGGTCGACGTACCCTTCGTGTTCTTCAATCGCACTGAAACGCCAACGCCGGTGCCGGATCTGGTCGAAGCGGGCACGCCCGTCACAGTCAGCTTTGAAACCCGGGGCATGGCGGTGACAGTGCCGATTTCGATCAGCCAGTTCAGCCTGACGCCTGGCGGTGGCACGGCAGTCGATGCGCGCATTCTGGTCAATAAGGGGGGCAAGCTTGGGCCGGTCATCGCGACCAATGGTCCGGCGTTGACGGACGACAGTAATATGCAGGGTTTCACCGCCACCCTGGTGCCGGTGCAGCGCCTGAAGCCAGGCACGGCTTACAGCGTGGCGTTGATCGCAATGGTCGATGGCAAGGCCGTCAACAAATCCTGGACGTTCACTACCGCTGCGCAGTAAGGGCTGCGGCATCGGGTCAGCCAATCAGTTGGCAGCGCTGACCCTTTCCACTTCATTTAGGGCGCGGCGAGCGCACACCTTGATCCGGGCCGGCGAGGGCGCCTGAGCGTTGCATGCGGACGGCATGTGCAACGGCGCGCGCTACGTTGCGGACTTCTTCCTGGAAGGCTTGATCCTTGTCCAGGGCGTCGTGGCTGGTCGCATAGGGTTCGTAATAGCCAAGATAGCGGTCAAGACGGGCCTGGGCGCCGGCATCGATCAGCTCCATCCAATCGAGCCAGTCCGAGAGATTGCGCCGCAGGCTTTCGGCGCCGGCGACGTCGCCGTGCACCACCAATCCATAAGCGCGCCCGGCCAGGTGCTTGGGGTAGGGCCACCCGGCCAGCTCCAGCGCTTTGGCTTCCTCGGCTTTCTTGCCGTGGGTGCTGGTTGGGTCCGGGTTGCCGCCGTCGGCGCATACCAGCCGGTCGATCATCAGCTTCAGCACCGCTGGCGCCTGGTACCAGTACACTGGCGTAAAGATGATGACGCCGTGCGCCGAGACCCACTTTTCGTAGATCTCGTTCATCCAGTCATTCACCTGGCCGAGGCTGTGATTGGGGTAGCAGCTGCATGGCCAGTGGCAAAGCGGCATGGCGGTCGACACGCAGCCTTTGCACGGATGGATGCGCAATTCGGCTTCGGACGTCAGGCGGCTCAGGTCAAGGATGTCGGTGCCAATGCCTTCGCTGGCCAATGTGGCTTCGGCCAGTTTCAGCATGCGCCAGGTCTTCGAAATTTCGCCGGGGCAGCTTCCGTCATTGCGCGCTGCACCGCAGATCAGCAGGATCAGGGATGGGGTGGTGGGGTCTTTCTGGCGCATGTCTGCCGCCTGCAGGCGGGCAGAGGCCGCTTTCCATTCGACCGAGAGTTCGCAGCCAGGATCCGCGTATCCCGGCCCGGCAGCTTCGGTTACAGGCGCTTTCCGGCCGTCGCTGAAGTTTTGCCAGGCGACTTCCTCAAGCTTTGCGATTTCAGCGCGCAACATGTCGAAGCGCTGATCGGCAAAGTTGCGCGTGAAGCGCAAATGGAATTCGCCGCGCGCCAGTTTGCCAGGGGCCTGACCCTTGCGGACTCGTGTCATCCTTTTCTCCTCTGCAGGAGAATTTTGCCGTGACCGCAATGCCCGGTCGGTTCGGCAGCGAACCGTGGAGTGGGACGGCCATTGCTGCCGCACGAGCAATAGATTGATCATGAAAGCCGCGGTTCGTCCGATTGCCACATTCTGTGGCAAGCCGCCTGAACGTGTACTAATATGTTGTCGCACAAAGAGAAAGGAGGAAATCATGGCTAATCTGAGGCGTTACGATCCATTCACTGACCTGGCCCGTTTCGATCCCTTCCGCAATTTTGAAGACCTGTTCCGCGACTTCCGGATGGCCAACATCACGCGTGAAGGCGAAGGGCAGCAACCGATCCGGATCGATGTGCACGAGAATGAATCGTCGTATACCGTTCGGGCCGACGTGCCAGGAGTGAACAAGGACGATATCAAGGTCGACATTTCCGGCAACCGTGTCACGATTTCTGCCGAGACCAAGCGGGTGGAGGAAGAAAAGCAGGGGGGCACCGTTGTGCGGAGTGAGCGCTATTTCGGCGAGCAATATCGCAGCTTCACCCTCGAACACGATATCGATGACAGCAAGGCGACCGCGAAGTGCGAAGGCGGCGTGCTGGAACTGACCTTGCCGAAAAAAGCCCAACAGGGCAGCCGCAAGCTGCAAATTCACTAAACCCTGGCCGGTAGAGTCAGGATGAAGCTGGTGCCCTCTTGGAGGGCACTTTTTACGTCTATGCGCCCACCGGGCAAACCTGGCCCTGCAACCTTTTCAACCGGGCATGCCCATTTACACCCGAGTAACCATCTTAGCTCGGGCCCCATCCCAGCTGCAAGCATGCGACATTCCCATGTAATTGTTGCTATGTTTGGCATATGACAGAAACGCCAGCAGGCAGCAACGAGCAGCAGCCGCCACCGCCGTCGGAAAGCGGTGCGGAGCCGCACGCGCACGCCGATCAACCTTCTGGCGCACGGCTGGTTGAATGGCAGGCCCCGGTGTTCTGGATGTCCTGCGGCGCACTGCTGGCTGGCCTGGTGGGAGGCGCCGTCGTCCTCGTGCAGCGCGTTGGCATCGAGCGGGACCTGATGGCGGTGGCTACTACGCTGCCGCCCGCAGCGCCGGCAACCGCTGCGGCCGCGCTGCCGCGGCATGAGCCGGCAGGGCCGGTGCCCGCGCCCGCCAGCAAACCTGGCCCGGCCGATTTGGAGGGGCCGTCAGTGCAAGAGCCGGATACGCAGAAAACCGTGACCACGCCGCGCCGCAATGCGCGCACCACAAGTGCTGTCGCCAAGCCGGCACCGCGCCACGCGGCCGCCAAACAGCCAGCGCGGAAAAAGACGGCCGCGCGCCGCAAGCTTGCAGCAAGCATGGACAAGTACTCGGAAGTCTTCAAGCGCTGCCCGTGGCCCGGCGAACCCGGCGCCGTGGAGTGCCGCCGCCATATTTGCAATGGCGCGGAAAGCGAAGGCCCGGCATGCAGGCCGTACAGGTCGAAGCTGCGTTAAGCGGTAGGAAGCGAGATAAAGGAGCGCTGGCCTTCGGCAAGTTCCTGGCATGCCAGGCAAGTCGCTGCGCTGGGCTGGGCCTGCATGCGGCCGGCGGAAATCGCCGCCCCGCATCGCTGGCACTGGCCAAAGGTCCCGGCCCGCAAGCGCTCCAGGGCAGCATCGATCGCCGCCACCTCGGCCGGGTCGCGGCCGACCAGCAGCTCGCGCCGCTGGCGCAAGACGGCAGTCCAACGGTTAATTTCTTCAGGTACCATGGTTAGTCTCCACTATTGGGCCACTTTAACGGGCATCTTGAGGCGCGTCACCCGAGCCGCTTGACCTAAGTCAAGTTCGACCGACATATTCCTCAGGGCGCATATTTGGCCCCTTGCCACGGAGGACGATACAATCATAGGATGGCAAGATTTGACCGACAGGACCAGGCTTTGACACATTCAACGATTGCGGAACGCAGCCTGCAATGGCTGCTGGCATCAGCCACGGATGCGATGCTGATCATCGACAGGGACGGCCAACTGTTACTGGTCAATCCGGCGCTGGAAAAGCTGTTTGGCTACGACGCCGGCGAATTGCAAGGCAAGTCGCTGGAATCGCTGATCCCGCAACGCTTCCGGCACGGCCATGTCGGCCTGCGCGGCAGCTATTTCGAACGCCCGCGCCCACGCGCCATGGGCGCCGGTTTCGAACTGTCTGCCACCCGCAAGGACGGCACGGAGTTCCCCGTCGAAGTGAGCCTGTCGCCGCTGCAGGACAACGACACGCAGCCGATGGTGATGGCAACCATCCACGACATCAGCGCCCGCAAGAAAGCCGAACACGCCCTGCAGGAAAGCGAAGCGCGCATGCGCGCAATTTTCGAAACGGCGGTGGACGCGATCATCACGATCGACGAACACGGCATCATCGAACGGGTGAACCCGGCTGCCGAGCGCATGTTCGGCTACCCGGAAGCGGAAGTCCTGGGCCGCAACGTCAAGATCCTGATGCCTGCCCCCCACCGCGAGGCGCATGACGGCTACCTGCACCACTACATGACAACCGGTGAAAAGCGCATCATCGGCAAAGGCCGCGAGGTGCAGGGCTTGCGCCGCGACGGCAGCATCTTCCCGATGGACCTGGCCGTCACTGAAATGTGGCTGGGCGGGCGCCGCATGTTTACCGGCCTGGTGCGCGACATCACGGAGCGCAAGCACGCCGAGGAAAAGGCGCAGCAATTGCTGCAGGAGCTGACCAGCGCCAACGAAGAACTGACCAACTTTGCCTATGTCGTGTCGCACGACCTGAAGGCCCCGCTGCGCGGCATCGGCTCGCTGGCCGATTGGCTGGCGCACGATTACGCCGACAAGTTCAATGAGGAAGGCAAGGAGCACATGCGGCTGCTGATCAACCGCGTGCACCGTATGGGCGCCCTGATTGACGGCATCCTGCAGTATTCGCGCGTTGGCCGCATCAAGGAAGCCGTGGTGCCGGTTCAGCTCGACCAACTGGTGGCCGAAGTGGTCGATTTGCTGGCAGTGCCGGCGCATATCAAGGTTACCGTCATGCCGGGCATGCCCGCCGTGACCGGAGAACCGACCCGCATCCAGCAATTGTTCCACAACCTGGTATCGAATGCGGTGAAGTACATGGACAAGGCGCAGGGCGAGATCGAGGTGGGCTGGGCGGACGAAGGCAGCCATTGGCGCTTCCACGTCCGCGACAACGGCCCCGGCATCGCGGAGCGGCATTTTGAACGGATCTTCCAGTTGTTCCAGACCCTGGCCCCGCGCGACCGTGTCGAAAGCACGGGTGTCGGCCTGGCGTTAGTGAAGAAGATTGTGGAAATGTACCAGGGCAGGGTGTGGCTGGAGTCCGAGCTTGGCAAAGGCACCACCTTTTACTTTACCTTGCCGAAGAAAAGAAAGAATCACGCATGAATAACACGAGCAAACCAATCCTGCTGGTCGAGGACGACCAGGTCGACGTAATGACCATCCTGCGGGCGCTGAAGGAAGTCCATGTGGTCAACCGCGTCGTGGCGACGGAAAATGGCGAAGCCGCGCTGGAATACCTGCGCGAGCCAGGCAGCGATCAGCCCTGCATCATCCTGCTGGACCTGAACATGCCGATCATGAACGGCATCGAGTTCCTGCAGAACGTCAAGCAGGACCCGCTGCTGCGCCGCATCCCTGTCATCGTGCTGACCACGTCGGAGGAGCAGCAGGACAAGATGCGCAGCTTCGACTTGGGCGTGGCGGGCTATATGACCAAGCCGGTCGACTACCGCCAGTTCGTAGAAGTGGTACGCTCGATTAATCTTTATTGGACCATCAGCGAATTGCCATGAGCCCTGTGCGCGTCCTGATCGTTGAAGACGATATCGTTGACCGCATCGCCTGCCGCCGTGCTTTCGCGCAGGCGCCGGGCTTCAATTGCGAGCTTCTCGAAGCCGAGAGCGGCCAGGAAGGCCTCGATGTCGCATTGCGCGAAAGACCGGACTGCATCCTGCTCGATTATCATTTGCCGGACCTGACCGGGCTCGAATTCCTGGCCCGCCTGGCGGCCGACCGCGGCGAGCCCCAGCCGAATATCCCGGTGATGATGCTGACCGGCGCCGACAGCGCCACTGTGGCGGCGGAAGCCATGCGCCGCGGCGCGCGCGACTACCTGGTCAAGGATAGCGACGGCCGCTACCTCGACTTCCTGGCTGGCGCCATCGACCGCCTGCTGCGCGAGCAGCGCCTGATCGATGAAAAACAGCTGGCCGAGCAGGTGTTGCGTCAATCGCAGAAGGAACTGCGCGAACTGGCGGCCTACCAGGAAAAGCTGAAAGAACACGAGCGTACCCGCATTGCACAGGAAATCCATGACGAACTGGGCGGCCTGCTGACCGGCATCAAGGCTTACATCTCGGTCGCCATCGAACGCGGCGGCGAACAGGCAGACCCGCTCCTGAAGGATGCGGCCAAGCTGGCGCAGGACGCGATCGAAACCGTGCGCCGCGTAATAACCGACCTGCGGCCAAGCGTTTTGGACCAGCTGGGCATCTGGCCCGCACTGGAATGGTACTCTGAACAGGTGGCCCAGCGCAGCGGCCTGCAATGCATCTGCACTATCACGCCCGAGGCGCAGGCGCTGGAGCTGGATGCGGAGCGCAGCACCATGCTGTTCCGCGTCGCCCAGGAAGCGCTGACCAATGTGGTGCGCCATGCCGAAGCAAGCGAGGCGCGCGTGATTGTCGATACCGACGGCGATACCGTGGTGCTCAGCGTGGAGGACAATGGCAAGGGCATCGAGAGTGCCGGCCTGTCCGACCGCGAATCCTGGGGCCTGTTCGGCATGCACGAACGCACGCGCCGCTTCGCCGGCGAACTGAATATCACCGGCAAGGCCGGGCAGGGCACCACCTTGCAACTGCGCCTGCCTTTGGAGGACAAGAATGGGTGACAAGATCACCGTTTTGCTGGTCGACGACCATGCGATTGCGCGCAATGGCGTGCGCCTGATGCTGGGCACTGCGCCCGATATCAGCGTAGAGGGCGAGGCCGGCAACGCCTTCGAAGCCATGGAGCGCGTTGCGGAACGCAGTTTCGACGTGGCCCTGGTGGACATCAAAATGCCGGGCAAGAATGGCCTGGACCTGCTGAAAACCCTGCGCAGCGAATATCCGCGCATGGCAGTGCTGGTGCTCAGCACCTATTCCGAAGAAATTTATGCGGTGCGGGCGCTGAAATCGGGCGCTGCCGGCTACCTGACCAAGGATGCGCCGACGTCCACGCTGATCGAGGCGGTGCGCAAGGCCGCATCGGGCGGCAAGCATGTCAGCCCGGCCCTGCTTGAGAAATTGGCAACCCTGGTGGGCGGCGGCCCCAGCGGCGACCACGAGGAGCTTTCGAACCGCGAGCTGGAAGTGTTCAAGCTGATCGCCCAAGGCGAGTCGCTGGTGCGCATCGGGGAAAAACTACACCTCAGCCCTAACACTGTGACAACCTATCGCAGCCGCATCCTCGAGAAAATGGGCATGTCGAGCAATGCCGAGCTGACCCGTTACGCCCTGGAGCATGGCTTGATTTGAGCGCTTGTAGGGGAACCACTACAGCAACTGCACGGGATGCTTGATACCGGGAAATGATGTCAGGCGCGATACTGCTTCCATCGAAAACAAGGAGCAGCATCATGAGTCCGGTCATCCCAATCAACCCTGCAAACGCCGCCAAATCTTGCGCGCCTGTCGCAGCGAAATGCTCGCTGTGCAGCTTTAACCGCCTGTGCCTGCCACAGGGCCTGGCCGACGAGGATGTTGCCCGCCTTGACCAGATCATCGCCCGCCGCCGCCGCGTGAACCGCGACGAGGCGCTGTACAAAACCGGCGACGGCTTCCACAGCCTGTATGCCGTGCGCTTTGGCCACTTCAAGACCGTGCAGGTTAACCAACGCGGCGAGCAGACGATTGGCGGCTTCCACATGGCCGGCGACCTGCTGGGCATGGAGGCCATCGGCAATGGCCAGCATTCCTGCAACGCCGTGGCGCTGGAAGACAGCGAAGTGTGCGAGATCCCGTTCAGCCGCCTGCAAGAGCTGGTGATGCAGATTCCTGGTCTGCTGCAGCAATTCCACCGCACCATGAGCCGCGAGATCCAGCGCGAACAGTCGGTGATGCTGTTCCTGAGCCATATGCGCGCCGAGCAGCGCCTGGCGATGTTCCTGCTGAACCTCGCCGGCCGGTACGCCCAGCGCGGCTATTCCTCGACCAGCTTCCAGCTGCGCATGTCGCGTGAAGACATTGGCGGCTACCTTGGCCTGACCGTGGAAAGCGTCAGCCGCCAGCTGGCGCGCCTGCGCCAGGACGGCTCGATCGTCCTGCAAAACCGCGACCTGCGCATTACTGACCGCTCCAAGCTGGAGGCCATGTCTTCCGGCGGCATGGCGCAGGAACTCGCGGTCGCCTGATTCAAGTACCCGTTTTATCACCTGTAGGGGGTGTATGGGGCAGCTCGCGCTGCCCTTTTTTTGTGCCTATTCAACACAACTATGGCAACTGACAATGCGAAGGGGAGTACTCGGCAATATGCTTAACTGGCACCGGCAGAGATAGTTGAGCTGTACCGGAGCCCGCGAACAGCCTGACCGAAAGGAGAAAGCCAATGAACTCATTTGCCGAAGTTATCAGGTCGCAGACAAAAACAGCACTTGTCCTGCTTATTGGCGGGATAGCCGGCTTAAACATCGTCGCATCGGCCTTTGCGGCGCCGGGAGAACCGCCGGCTGCGATGGTTAATCTCAAGTCGAAGGGAACCGTTCCGCACCAGTACATCGTCGTCCTTAAGGCGCGTACTGCCCCGCTTGCCCAGGCAAGTGTTCAGGAAAAAATTACCGCAACAGGCGCCGACATCGTTCATTCATACGAGTCCGTATTCCGGGGTTTTGCAGTAAAGGCTTCAGACGCTGAGCTGGCGCGGCTGCGCAACATACCCGATGTCGACTACATAGAAGCCGATTCGATCATCCGGGCAGATACTACACAGCTCAATCCGCCACGCGGGCTGGACCGAGTCGATCAGCGCTTAATTCGGTCCCTCGATCGCAAGTACATCTATTCGGAGGACGGTGCGAACGTTCACGCGTATGTTTTCGACACAGGCATACGGGCCACACACACGGACTTCGGTGGGCGCGTTGGCAACGGATTTGACACCATCAACGATGGCAATGGAACTGACGATTGCCAAGGCCATGGCACCAACGTTGCTGGGATCATTGGCAGCACCACATATGGCATCGCGAAGGCAGTTACCCTGCACCCGATCAGGGTGCTTGATTGTACAGGCGGCGGAACGGGCGCTCAATTCATTGCCGGTATCGATTGGATGATGGCCAACTCTCGTCGCCCGGCTGTCGCAAATGCCAGCTTGGGCGGCGCCGGGTCGCCTGCGCAAGATACCGCTGTTCGCAATGCGGTAGCCAACGGAATTACCTTTGCGGTTTCTGCAGGGAACAGCGCTGCCGATGCCTGCAATTTCTCTCCGGCTCGCGTTCCGGAAGCCATCAGCGTTGGGAATATTGACCCGCTCACGGATAGAAGACATAACGCGTCTAATTTTGGAGCGTGCGTGAAGCTCTTTGCCCCGGGCGTGGCTATCCTATCCACCGGGAGCGCAAACGACACTGCCGTGAGTACCATGACCGGTACGTCACAAGCGTCGCCGCACGTAGCTGGCGTAGCCGCCTTATTCCTCCAGCATCACGCAAATGCAACTCCGCTGGAGGTTCGGAATGCTATCACACGCGCGGCCAACACGACGGCTACACCAGACTGGCCGGGAATCGTCAATCCTGGCCCAGGTTCGCCTCAAGTGCTATTGCACTGGAACGCCACCAGCGATGGCTCCCATAGCGGGGATCCTCACGTCGCCACGGTTGATGGCGTCAGATATGACTTCCAGGGGACTGGTGAATTCACAGCCCTCAGGGACGGGGCGGATTTCGAGGTCCAGACGCGGCAGCGCCCGGTGTCAACCACGGCTCCCATCTATGACAGCTACTCGGGGCTGCACGCATGCGTGAGTATCACATCGGCAGTAGCGTTAAAACTAGGTAGAGATAGAGTGACGTTCCAGGGCCAAGCGGGTAGCACTCCTGTACTGGAAATGCGCATAGACGGCAGGCTTGCTAATCTCAATTACAACAAACCTTTCGTCTTGCCGGATGGCGGAGTGCTCCTGCAAAAGGAAGGACGCGTGGATGTCGTTGCGCCCAATGGGACCAAGGTCACGTTGGCCTACAGCTGGTGGCCTGAACAAAAGACGTGGTACTTCAATACAGATGTTTCCAATACCAGGGCGGCCGAAGGCCTGCTTGGCATTCTCGGCGCCGGAAGCTGGCTGCCGGCAATGCGGGACGGCTCGTCACTAGGTCCAATGCCGGTCGACCTCCAGAGGCGCCATGATGACCTGTATGGCCGGTTCGCCAATGGCTGGCGCGTTGACAACGCAACTTCATTGTTCGACTACTACCCCGGTGAGTCCGAATCGAGCTTTGCGTACCCAAACTGGCCGCCGAAGCATGGCGCGCCATGTAACGCGGCGATCAGCCCGGTTGCAAGACCGATCCCGAATGAAACCGCTGAGCGTTATTGCGTTGGCGTGGCTGATCCGCGCGATATGAAAAATTGCATCGCAGACGTTTCGGCAACTGGCCAGCCCGGGTTTGGCGCGCTTTACCGTAGCGTGAAGTAGTCGCAAACGAGTCCACAGGTAGAACAGCCGCTCAAAAGAGCGGCTGTTACCGTTCGCGCCTTGCCAGCTCTTATTTCGCGAAGACTTCCTTGGCGGCCATCAGGCCGTTCAGGGCGGCGGGGAAACCGGCATAGACCGCCATCTGGATGATGGTTTCCACGATTTCTTCGCGGGTCACGCCGACATTTAAAGCAGCGTGGATATGGACTTTGAGCTGGGGCGTGGCGTTGCCCATTGCGGTCAGGGCGGCCACTACCGCGATCTCGCGCGATTTCAGGTCAAGGCCGGGCCGCGAATAGATGTCTCCAAAGGGGAATTCGACCAGGTAGCGGGCGAAGTCGGGTGCGATATCTTGCAGGCTTCGGACGACGCGGGCGCCAGCCTCGCCATCGATTTCATGCAGTTTTGCGAGCCCGCGCTCGTAACGGTTCTCCATGTTCATCGGCGTTTCCTCCATCAATGGTTGGATTCGACGCCAGGGACTGCTCCAGGGAGCGGTAGTACTCGATTTTCTCCTTCAGCGATGCCGCAGATTGCTGCATGGCTTCGATTTCGGCAAGAACGTCTTGAGGTGCTCCTCCAGCATCCGGCGCCGTTCCGGCACCGTCGAGTCCCCAGCGCCGCGAAGTTTGGCGAACGACTGCATTTTGCCGATCGGCATATGGGTCGTCCGCAGACGCAGCAGGAATTCGACCCAGGCAAGGTCCGACGCCAGGTAGCGCCGCTGGCCGCCCGCAGCACGATTGACCGGGGCAATCAGCCCGATACGCTCGTAGTAGCGGAGGGTGTAGGCCGTCAGGCCGGTGCGTTTGGCAACTTCGTCAATGCTCAGGTGCGATTCCATAGGGTGATCGTAGAAGTTAGAGCGCGCTCTAAGTCAAGCACTTTATAACGTCGGCCAGGGCGATTCAAGTGCCTCCTTCTGCGCGCAGGGCCGCTTGTACGGCTGGCCGCGCGGCAATGCGATCCAGATAGGCTGGCAGCGCAGGCCAAGGGCAGAGATTGATTTGAAAGAACTTGCACCAGCCGAGCACCGTGAACAGGTAGGCATCGGCCACACTGAATGAGTCACCCAGCAGGCAGTCTTGTTTGTCCAGGTTGGCCTGCAAGTAGTCAAATCTTTTGTAAAGCCGGGCCCGGAAGATGGCCTTAGCCTCTTCTGGCAGCGCTCCATTGAATAAGGGCGCCGATGCGGCGTGGATTTCGCTGGTGATGAAATTCAGCCATTCCTGAAGGCGCAGCCGGTCCCAGGTGCCGGCCTGCGGTGCCAGTCCGGCTTCGGGCTCGAGATCAGCCAGGTACTGCACGATGGCGGGACCTTCTGTCAGCGTCCTTTCATCGTCCAACTGAAGTGCGGCAACGTAGCCTTTTGGGTTAATGGTCAGGAAGTCCTGGCCGTCCGAGGTCTGTTTGGTCTTGTTGTCGACCCTGACCAATTCAAATGGCAAACCCAGCTCGCGCAACACAATGTGCGGCGACAGTGAGCACGTGGAAGGAGCGTAGTACAGCTTCATCAAAATTCCTTGAAATGTTCGGTGCTGGGCAGTGTGCTTGCGGAATTTCCTTCTGTGAAATTAATATTCGATTTCCAATGTATTAGCGATGCTAATGATCGTCATGATGAACCTCTTGCACTGGCGCCTTCTGGTTGCCGCGGCCGATGCCGGGAATTTTTCACTTGCCGCGGAACGGGTGGGCATCACACAGTCGGGCGCCAGCCAGGCGATCGCCCAGCTGGAATCCGGCCTTGGATTCCAGGTGTTTACACGTGAAAAGCGGCGCATTGGCGTTACCGAACTGGGCGAGCAGGTCGTCGAGCATGCCCGGGCAATGGTGGCGAGGCTGGACGCAATCCGAATGCTGGCGGATGACAGCCAGGGCTTGAAAGGAGGCCGCATACGCCTGGCCAGTTTTCCCTCCGTGATTTCGACGTTGCTACCAAAGTTGCTGCGTGATTTCCAGCGTCGTCATCCGGGCATCGAGCTGGTTGCATTGGAAGGTACTGACGAAGAAGTGGAGGAATGGCTGGAGGCCGGCACCGTCGACCTCGGCGTGGTACTGAATCCCCGCCCCGGCCGTGCCACGCTGGTGCTGGGGCGCGATGCCTGGATGGCGGTGTTACCGAACGATCACCCGTTGGGGCGGCGCGCCAGTGCGAGCGGAGTGTCGCTGGCGGAATTGGCTGGGCAGCCCTTCATTCTCGCCACTGGAGGATGCAGTATGAACGGCCGAAGCCTGGTTGAACAAGCAGGGTTCTGTTTGTCGGATGTGCGGGTAACGGTGCGCGACTGGGCCAGCGCCTGTGCGCTGGTGCGCGAGGGCATGGGGGTGGCACTGGTGCCTGAATCGACTTTACCCCAGGACCAACGCGGACTCCGGATAATGCCCCTGGCCCCGGCCATTCATCGGGAATTCGGACTGGTTTGCTCGGAACAGGGAAAGAGCGCTCGTCCCGTGCAGGCGCTATTGGCTGGGCTTGCGCGTTTGAATTAGCCGTTGGGGGCGGTTACTCCAGCTGGCTGGCTGCCACTGCCAGCGCCAGGTCCATGGTGTTGATATGTGCCTCAATCCAGTCCGGCAGGGAGCGGATGACATCGCGGGCTGTGGCTTCTTCGTTATCCCGCAGCAGGCGTAGGGCGCGTGCGATTTTCTCGAGCAGGTTGCCGTGTGCGGCGCGGTGTGCCTGGGCGGCAGGGTAGCCGATTCGCTCCATCAGGCTGTGTTCCTCGCGAAGATGCTCCATGAACTCCGTCGCTAATTCGCGGCAGGCTGCGTCGAAAGCGGGGCGGGGCAGGTTTTCCATCGCTTCCAGCATGTCAAAGACGATGCGGTGCGATTGGTCGAGAACCGGGATGCCAAGCGCGAGGTCGGGACCGAAAACGATGGAATCCATGGGGTTCTCCAATAGCAACGAACCGCAATTGTGCCGCCCGGAAACGAGCGGGCACATGATCCAGGTCAATTTTTCAAATTAGAGGAAGCGATCGAGGATTTTCTTGCTGTGCTTATCCAGCGCGAACTGGTCACGGATCAGGAAGTGGATGCCGTGGCTGTCCGATACCAGCAGCGAGACGCTGCCGATGCGGCGGATATCTTCCTCGCCGCGCAGCACGAAGCTGGTCTCGCCGCGATCGGTATCGACGCTCCAGGTGGACGGGCAGGCATAGCTGCCCACGTCGACGATCCGTTTGATCTCCGGCATGAACTCGCGGCCGGCCAGTTCTTCGCGCACGATGTCGGCCAGTTCCGGCGACAGGTCCGAGATACGATCGAGCCAGGCCACTTCCTTGCCGTCGATATTCACCAGCGACAGGCCTTCTTCCGGCGCCTGGATCGGAAAGGCCCGCACGGGCGAGACGTTTTCATGCAGAACGCCGTTGGCGTCGATCAGGTTCAATTTGCCGAAACTGTCGCGGCTCAAGGAAAAGTTAATCATCTTCACGGCTCTTTGCTTTGTCATCCATGTCGGTATCGACGTTACGTGCCTGCGCCTGGTACAGGCGGTAGTAGGCGCCTTCCTTGGCCATCAGTTCTTCATGCGGGCCTTCTTCGACCACCTTGCCGCGATCCATCACCACCAGGCGATTGGCGCGCTGCAGGGTGGACAGGCGGTGCGCAATCGCGATGGTCGTGCGGCCGGCGACCAGGTTGTCCAGCGCCTTCTGGATTTCTTTTTCGGTTTCAGAGTCGACCGATGCGGTCGCTTCGTCAAGGATCAGGATGCGCGGGTCGATCAGCAGCGCGCGCGCGATCGAAATACGCTGGCGTTCACCGCCCGACAGGCCCTGGCCGCGTTCACCCACCATCGAATCGTAGCCTTGCGGCAGGCGCAGGATGAAATCGTGGGCGTGTGCTGCACGGGCAGCCTTCATGATTTCTTCGCGGGTCGCTTCCGGCTTGCCGTAGGCGATGTTCTCGGCGATGGTGCCGAAGAACAGGAATGGCTCCTGCAGCACCAGGCCGATATTGCGGCGGTAGTCGGACACGGCGAAGTTGCGGATGTCCTGTCCGTCGAGCAGGATTGCGCCTTCGGCCACGTCGTAGAAGCGGCAGATCAGGTTGACCAGGGTCGATTTGCCGGAGCCGGAATGGCCCACCAGGCCAATCATTTCGCCGGCCTTGATTTCCAGGTTCACACCGCGGTTGACGGCGCGGTTACCGTAGCGGAAGCCGACTTCGCGCAGCGTGATGTCGCCGCGTACCTTGTCGACTTTCACCGGTTGCGCCGGATCGGGCACGCTCGACACGTGGTCCAGGATGTCGAAAATACGCTTGGCCGCCGAAGCTGATTTTTGCGTGACCGACACGATGCGGCTCATGGAATCCAGCTTGCCGTAGAAGCGGTTGGCGTACAGGACGAAAGAGCTCAAGACGCCAACGGTGATGTTGTGCTTGGAGATCATCCAGATGCCGAACACGTAGATCACCAGGATGCCCAGCTCGGTCAGGAAGGACACGGTCGGCGAGAACAGCGACCATACTTTGTTCAGCTTGTCGTTGACGGCCAGGTTGTGCTTGTTGGCAGTGCGGAAGCGCGTCGCTTCGCGGGTTTCCTGCGCAAAGGCTTTGACCACGCGGATGCCGGGAATGGTATCGGCCAGCACGTTGGTCACTTCGCCCCACACGCGGTCGATCTTTTCAAAGCCGGTGCGCAGCTTGTCGCGCACCAGGTGGATCATCCAGGCGATGAACGGCAGCGGCAGCAGCGTGGCGATGGCCAGCCATGGATCGATGGTGAACAGGATCACGCCGGTCATGATGATCATCAGGACGTCGGAGGCGAAATCGAGCAGGTGCAGCGACAGGAACACGCAGATGCGGTCCGACTCGGAGCCGATACGCGACATCAGGTCGCCGGTACGCTTGCCGCCGAAGTATTCGAGCGACATGCGCAGCAGGTGTTCATAGGTGGTGGTGCGCAGGTCGGCGCCGATGCGCTCCGACACCAGCGCCAGCACATAAGTCTTGGCCCAGCCGAAGACCCAGGCCAGTATGGCGGCGCCGGTCAGGGCGGCCATGTACTGCACCACCAGCATGTGCTCGACCGGCTTGCCGTTCTGGTAAGGGATCAGCACATTGTCGGTCAGCGGCATGATGATGTACGGCGGGATCAGGTGCGCGCCGGTGGACAGCAGCATCATCGCAAAGCCAAGCAGCAACTGCCATTGGTAAGGCTTGGCAAAACGCCACAGCCGGAACAGGGTCCAGGTGGAAGGCGGCGTGTGAACGACCTTGGTGCAGACCGGGCATTCTTCCTGGTCGGCTTCCAATGGCGCCTTGCAGGTAGGGCAGGAATTCTGTTCGACTTGCTGCAGCGGCTTGCCGTGCACGTGTGCTTCCAGCAGGCGTGGGAAGTTTTCGGACAGGCGGATTGCCAGCAGGTTCTGGCCCAAAGTGAAGCGCCATGCAGCAAGGCGCTGTTTGTCGTCAACCAGCTCCAGGTGGCCCACGCCGGCGTGATCGTGCAGTTTTAGCGACATGCCAGGACGATAAGTCCAATCCCGCCATACCGTTTCACCGGGTGCACGTGCCATAATGCGGCGCTCCGTAAGGAGCACCAGGCCTTTGTTGAAGTGAAGCTTGGAGTCCAGGTCAACCTCCAGCGCGCTGAGTACGTTTTCTTCGGGTGCAAGCGCTGGCAACTCTGTGCGCCACCTGTCGGGAAGTTCTGTCAGGCTGAGCTCAGAGGAAAGTTGGTTTGTTATCATTGTGGATCAGACTCCGGCACTCTTTGCCAAGTGGCAAGAATTGCGAAACAGTGGGAAAATAGAAGGACGGGCGGAGTATACCGCAAGAGGTACAAGAGCTAAAACATGACAAAAAAGAAAGATATTGAGTTTCTCCGTGTTACACACCTGCGCGGACCGAACATCTGGACCTATCGCCCGGTAATCGAGGCCTGGCTGGATATCGGCGAGCTTGAAGACTACCCTTCGAACAAACTCCCCGGATTTTATGAACGCTTGATCGCCTTCCTGCCAGGCCTGGTCGAGCATCGCTGCGGCGTCGGTGAGCGCGGCGGCTTCCTCGAGCGCCTGCGCGACGGCACCTACGCCGGCCACATTCTCGAGCACGTGGTGCTGGAACTGCAAAACCTGGCCGGCATGCGTACCGGCTTTGGCAAGACCCGCCAGACCGCCGAAGGCAGCGGCATTTACAAAATGGCATTCCGTACCCGCCAGGAGCAGGTGGGCCGCGCCGCGCTGGCCGCCGGCAAAGACCTGCTGATGGCAGCCATCGACGACAAGCCATACGATCTGGCTGCCACCGTTGAAAAACTGACCTCGATGGTCGAATCGCTGTGCCTGGGCCCATCGACCGGCTCCATCGTGGACGCCGCGACCGACCGCAAGATTCCGCATATCCGCCTGACCGACGGCAACCTGGTGCAGCTGGGCCACGGCGCGCGCCAGCGCCGCATCTGGACGGCGGAAACCGACAACACCTCCGCCATCGCCGAAGGCATCGCTTCCGACAAGGACATGACCAAGGACTTGCTGAAGTCCGTTGGCGTGCCGGTGCCGGAAGGCGCCCTGGTCAAGAGCGCCGACGAAGCGTGGGAAGAAGCGCAGGACATCGGCTTGCCGGTGGCCGTCAAGCCATACGACGGCAACCATGGCCGCGGCGTGTCGCTGAACCTGATGACCGAAGCCGACGTGCGTGCTGCCTATGACATCGCCGTGCTGCGCGGCGGCAGCAAGAGCGTGATTGTGGAGAAGTTCATCGTTGGCAACGAGCACCGCCTGCTGGTGGTCGGCCGCCGCATGGTTGCCGCCTCGATGGGCGAATCGCTGTGGGTGACCGGCGACGGCAAGTCCTCGGTGCAGGAACTGGTGGACACCCAGATCAACACCGATCCACGCCGCGGCACCACCGAAGAATTCCCGCTGAATATCGTTGAACCGAAAAAGTCGGAAGAAGTACAGCTGGACCTGAAGCGCCAGGGCCTGACGCCGGATTCCGTGGTGGAAGCGGGCCGCAAGGTCCTGATCCAGGTGAACGGCAACGTTGCCAACGACGTGACCGACCTGGTGCACCCGGCTGTTGCCGAGATGGCGGCACTGGCAGCGCGCACCATCGGCCTCGACATCGCCGGCATCGACCTGGTTGCCGCCGATATCTCCAAGCCGCTGGAAGAGCAGGGTGGCGCGATCATCGAGGTGAACGCCAGCCCAGGCCTGCTGGCGCACCTGAAGCCAGCTGCCGGCGGCGTTGCCCGCCCGGTCGGCCACGCGATTGCCGACCAGCTGTTCGCGGAAGGCGAAGACGGCCGCATTCCGATCGTGGGCGTGGCCGGCAGCCGCCAGAATGCACTGATCGCCCGCCTGATCGGCTGGCTGCTGCAAATGAGCGGCCGCTATGTCGGCACCGCAACCGAGCAGGGCGTGTTCCTGAACGGCCGCCATGTGGCGCGTGGTCCGCTGACCGAGTGGGAATCCGGCGAGCGCCTGTTGCTGAACAAGAATGTGGAAGCGGCGGTATTCGCCAACTGCGGCCGCATGATCCTGAGTGAAGGCTTCTCCTACGATAAGTGCATGGTCGGCGTGGTCACGGATGCGGCGGGCCACGAAGAACTGGGCGAGTTCTACATCAACACGCCGGAGCAGATGTTCGGCGTGCTGCGCACCCAGGTCGACGTGGTGCTGCCGGAAGGCGCAGCCGTGCTGAATGCCTCCGACGCGCAAGTGGTCGAAATGGCCGAACTGTGCGACGGCGACGTGATCTTCTACGCGACCGACGAGCACGTGCCGGCGATCGATTCGCACCGCCAGGATGGCGGCCGTGCCGTGTTCCTGCGCGATGGCGGTTTCGTGATGGCTGCCGGCCGCGACGAGCTGGCAGTACTGCCACCGTCCTGCCTGCCGGCAAGCGGTGAAGACCGCAAGGAAGCAGTGCTGGCCGCAATCGGCGCCGGCTGGGCCATTGGCCTGTCGCCGGACCTGATCGGTGCCGCGCTGCGCACCTTCGAGTGGAATACCAAGAAAAACTAAGGATTACCAGGAATGGAAGTTATTCGCATCCGCGCGCTGCGCGGCCCTAATCTGTGGAGCCACCATACGGCTGTTGAAGCCATCGTGTCCTGCACGCCGGAAGAACGTTCCGTCGACAAGATCCCTGGTTTCGAAGTGCGTCTGCGCACCCGCTTCCCGCGCCTGGCGCAATTGCAGCCGGACGGCCACGCCGACACCATCCCGATGGCGCACGTGCTGGAACTGGCGGCCCTGGGCCTGCAAGCCGAAGCCGGCTGCCCGGTAACCTTCAGCCGCACCACCCAGACCGTGGAAGAGGGCATCTACCAGACCGTGGTGGAATACACCGAAGAAGCGGTGGGCCGCCTGGCCATGGAGTGGGCCGAGAAGCTGTGCAAGGCCGCCATGGACGACGCGCCGTTCGACCTGGCCGCTGCGCTGCACGAGCTGCGCGAGCTGGACGAGGACGTGCGCCTGGGGCCATCGACCGGCTCCATCGTGTACGCCGCCATGGCACGCAAGATCCCGTTCCGCCGCATGACCGAAGGCTCGATGGTGAGCTTCGGCTGGGGCTCCAAGCAGCGCCGTATCCAGGCCGCTGAAATGGATAGCACCAGTGCAATCGCCGAAACCATCGCGCAGGACAAGGAACTGACCAAAAAGCTGCTGGATGCCGCAGGCGTGCCTGTACCTATCGGCCGCACCGCGGTCGACGCCGAGGATGCTTGGAAGGCGGCGCAGGAAATCGGCCTGCCGGTCGTGGTCAAGCCGAAGGACGGCAACCAGGGCAAGGGCGTCACCGTCAACATCACTACCCGCGAGCAGACCATCGCCGCCTACAACGCCGCCAAGGAATTCCGCGACGACATCATGGTCGAACGCTTCCTGGCCGGCCACGACTTCCGCCTGCTGGTGATCGGCAACAAGCTGGTGGCAGCGGCGCGCCGCGATCCTCCGCATGTGGTGGGCGATGGCGTGCACTCGGTGCGCGAACTGGTGGACATCGTGAATTCCGATCCACGCCGCGGCACTGGTCACGGCACCGCACTGACCAAGATCCGCTTCGACGATATCGCCCTGGCGCGCCTGGCGCTGCAAGGCCTGGCAGCCGATTCGGTGCCGCCAATTGGCCAGCGCGTCGTGCTGCGCAATAACGCCAACCTGTCGACTGGCGGCTCCGCCACCGACGTGACCGACGACGTGCACCCGGAAGTGGCAGCGCGCGCGGTGGAGGCGGCGCAGATGATCGGCCTCGATATCTGCGGCGTGGACGTGGTGTGCGATTCGGTGCTGCGTCCTATCGAAGAACAGAATGGCGGCGTGGTGGAAGTGAATGCCGCGCCCGGCTTGCGCATGCACCTGTCGCCTTCCTACGGCAAGGGTCGTCCGATCGGCGAAGCGATCATCAGCGCGATGTTCCCGGAAGGCGACGATGGCCGCATTCCGGTGATCGCGGTGACCGGCACCAACGGCAAGACCACCACCGTGCGCCTGACCGCGCACCTGATCGCGTCTTCCGGCCTGCGTGTGGGCATGACCAATACCGACGGCGTGTACGTCAACGGCCGCCAGATCGATTCCGGCGACTGCTCCGGTCCGCGTTCGGCGCGTAACGTGCTGCAGCATCCTGATGTCGATGCTGCCGTGTTCGAAACCGCCCGTGGCGGCATCCTGCGCGAAGGCCTGGCTTACGACCGCTGCAAAGTGGCTGTGGTGACCAATATCGGCGCCGGCGACCACCTGGGCTTGAACTACATCACCACTGTGGAAGACCTGGCGGTGCTAAAGCGCGTGATCGTCATGAACGTCGACGAGCATGGCTATGCCGTGCTGAACGCGACCGACCCGATCGTCGCTGCGATGGCGGCCAAGTGCAAGGGCAAGGTGATCTTCTTCGGATCGGACCGCTACCATCCTGTGGTGGCAACGCACCTGGCGCAGGGCAAGCGCACTGTGTACATCGAGAACGGCCAGCTGGTGGCGGTGGAAGGCAAGAACGAGCAGCGTATTCCGCTGGCGGATGTGCCGATCACCTTCAACGGCACCATCGGCTTCCAGGTGGAGAACACCATGGCAGCGGTGGCGGCGGCCTGGGCTGCGGGCATTGACTGGGATTCGATCCGTCGCGGCTTGCTGAGCTTTACCACTGACAGCCACAATGCGCCTGGGCGCTTCAATATCTTCAAGTACCGCGGCGCGACTGTGATTGCGGACTATGGCCACAATCCGGATGCGATGCTGGCACTGGTGCAAGCGGTCGATGCAATGCCGGCCAAGCGTCGTTCGGTGGTGATTTCCGGCGCGGGTGATCGTCGCGACCAGGATATCCGCGAGCAGACCGAGATCCTGGGCAAGGCGTTCGATGATGTGATCCTGTACCAGGATGCTTGCCAGCGCGGGCGTGCCGATGGTGAAGTGGTTGGCTTGCTGCGCGAGGGGCTCGTGGGCGCTAGCCGCACTAACCGTATCGATACCATCACCGGCGAATTCATCGCGATCGATACCGCCATGGACCGGTTGCAGGATGGCGATCTGTGCCTGATCCTGGTGGATCAGGTGGAAGAGTCGCTGCGGCATATTGCGAACCGGATTGCTGCGGGCTAAAACCGGTAAACCAGGGTCAGACCCAAGGGTCTGACCCTGTCAGATCAACGGCCGTGGGTTTATGTTGTGCGACTTTGATCTTCTGAGGAGATCAAAGTCCTCCAACCAAAATCCGCGGCCGTGATACCGTTTGGGGTCTGACCCTTGGGTCTGACCCCGGTTTACCGGTTTTCAGGCGACCAGCACAGCCTTCGGCATCACCAGCCGTGCAGTTTCACCCTCCACAAACTGCGCCGCAAACACCCGCTTCTCAGACTCGACTTCTCCGTCGGCCTCAATCAGGTTGCAAATCAAATCCGCCGTCGCCACCGCCATCTTGTGCAATGGCTGCTTCAGGGTCGTGAGCTCATAGCTTAGCCAATGCGACCCTTCAACCGCATCGCACCCCACCACCGACATCTGCGACGGCACGTCGATATGCAAATGCTGCCGCGCCGCGTCAACGCAGCCCATGGCCATCGCATCATTCCCGCAAATCACCGTATCCGGCACCGCGCCAATGCGCGCAATCAGCTCGTGCAGACCCGCCACGCCGCTGGAGTAGTCGAAGCAGCCATGGAATACCGGCGCCTCCGGCAACCCCAATTCCGCGATCCGGTCCAGCGCCCCGCGCAGGCGCTCGCGCGCCACCGAGTTCTGGGCCGGCCCGCCAATCAGGGCAAACTGCCGATGCCCGGCGCCCGCCAGGCGCGTTACCAGCGCACGGGTGGCCTCATACTGGTCGCACAGCACCGTATTGACGTCCAGGTCGCGCAAATGGCGGTTGAACACCACCAGCGGCACTTTCCTGCGCTTGAATTCCAGGACATGCGCCTCGGTCAGCCTGGAAGCGGCCACCACGCCGTCCACCTGGAACTGCCAGATCTCGGTCAGGATGCTCTCGATCTCGCCCTCATGCTGCATGGTGAAGAGCAGGGCGCGCTTGCCGCGGCGGTTAAGCTGCTGGCTAAGCTCCGACAGAGCCGCCGGGTTGTACAGCATGCTGGTATGCGACACCACGATCGCGACGATATTGGTGCGGCGCGTAATCAGGCTGCGCGCGGCGGCATTCGGGATGTACTCCAGCCCCTCGGCCGCCTTCATCACCCGCGCATAAGTCGCTTTCGACACGCTGGCACCGGGCTTGAAGCAGCGCGACACCGCCGATTGCGATACACCGGCCACCAGCGCAACATCATAGGACGTGACGCGGCGCCCCTCCCGTAGGATGATGGCCTTCTGCTCGGCAAGGCTGATCACAGGTTGTGGCGTGGTTGGGCGCATGAATGCGGGATTGCGGCAAGATTGCTTGCGATTTTGAAAATAGACTCCCAATCTTACCACATGGCAATTGTTTCCCAATGTTTCTGCACGGCAGGCGGTGCCGGGTGTGGCGCCCAAGCCGCGCCGCGCTCTGGTAAAATACCGCCCCTTTTGGTTTCGGATGATTAAGATGGCACAGGCTTGCGGCATCGACTTTGGCACTTCCAATTCCACCGTAGGATGGGTGCGACCCGGCCAGCCGATCATGCTGGAACTCGAAGATGGCAAGATGACGCTGCCGTCGGTGGTCTTCTTCAATGCGGAAGACGAGGAAACCAGCTACGGCCGCGCCGCCCTGGCCGAATACCTGGCCGGCTGCGAGGGGCGCCTGATGCGCTCCCTGAAAAGCCTGCTGGGCACCAGCCTGATTGACGGCCAGACCGAGGTTGGCGGCCGCGCGCTGCCTTTCCGGCTGCTGCTGTCCCAGTTCATCGGCGAAGTGAAGCGCCGCGCCGAGAACGCAGCCGGGCGTCATTTCGACCACGTGGTGATGGGGCGTCCGGTCCATTTCATCGACGACGACAAGGCCGCCGATCAGCTGGCGGAAGATACACTGGCTGAGATCGCGCGCAGCGTTGGCTTCCGTGAAGTCGCTTTCCAGTACGAGCCGATTGCGGCAGCTTTCGAATACGAATCCCAGATCGGGCGTGAAGAACTGGTCCTGATTGCCGACATCGGCGGCGGCACCTCGGACTTCACCCTGGTGCGCCTGGGCCCGGACCGTGTTGCACGCAGCGAGCGCGTGGACGATATCCTCGCCACCGGCGGCGTGCATATCGGCGGTACCGACTTCGATAAGTATCTTAGCCTGTCGAGCGTGATGCCGCTGCTGGGCTATGGCAGCCAGTTCCGGAGCGGCGCCGAGGTGCCGTCCAGCTACTATTTCAACCTGGCGACCTGGCACACCATCAACCAGGCTTATACCCGCAAAATGCAGGCCCAGCTGACCGAGATGATCCGCGATGCGCGCGAACCGGCCAAGCTTGAACGCCTGCAGCACCTGATCGAGGAACGCGCCGGCCACTGGCTGGCATTGAAAGTCGAAGAGGCCAAGATCGGACTGTCCAGCGCCGACAACGTGCAGCTCGACCTGGAGCGTTTTACGCCGCCGGTGCTGCTGGACGTGACGCGCGGCAGTTTCGATAGCGCTGTAGACCACCTGGTCTCCAGCGTCGGCGCTACCGTGACCCAGTTGCTGGCCGATGCCGGCGTGCACCCAGGGCAGGTCGACACCATCTTCTTCACCGGCGGTTCGAGCGGCGTACGCCTGCTGCGGGAGCGGATTGCTGCACTGGTGCCGGGTGCGCGCCGAGTCGAGGGCGACCTGTTCGGCAGCATCGGCGCCGGCCTCGCACGTGATGCATTGCGCAAGTTTGCATAATCTGCTTACAATAGCCGCCGTGAATAAAGCCAATCGCCATTTCCTGCACGTCTTGCTCGCGCTGCTGCTGGTCCTGTCCCAGCAGCTCGGGATGGCGCACGCGGTTTCGCATTGGTCGGACTTCCGCAACGGCGGTGAACCACAGCAGGCGACCGACGTCGATGGCAATGGCCTGAGCGCCGGCCTGGCGCTGGACCACAACTGCAGCCAGTGCGCGGCCTTCGCTTCGCTGGCGACGGCGATCCATACGCCGAGCTTCACTTTCCCGTCTGTCGACTACAGCGCGCCGCAAGCCGGCGTCGCCTTGCCGCAGCTTGACAGCGCGCGCACCGCGCGCGCTTACGATTCGCGCGCACCGCCCCTGGCCTGACACAAACAAGGTCGTGATCTGCTGCCGCCGTGGCTATCTGCCGCGCGCTGGCTATTGTTTGTCGTATCCAGAGGTTAAATATGAATTTCAAGTACTCCCTGCTGGCAGGCGCTGTCCTGTCGGCCGTATCCGCCATTGCCTGCGCCGATGACGGCGAAGTGACCAAAGTCATTGTGACCGCCAACCCTTTCCATAAAGGCGAAACCGAGCAAATCCTGCTGCCGGCGAAGGTGTTGTCCGGCGATGAATTGCGCGACAAGATGGCCAACTCGCTGGGCGAGACCCTGTCGTCCGAGCTGGGTGTGTCGTCGTCGGCGTTTGGCGCCGGTGCTTCGCGCCCGATCATCCGCGGCCTGGAAGGAGCTCGCGTGAAGATGCTGGAAAACGGCATGGCGGTGTCCGATGTGTCGGGCCTGTCCAACGACCACGCCGTGTCGGCGGAAGGGGCCGTGGCGCACCAGATCGAAATCCTGCGCGGCCCGGCCTCGCTGATGTATGGTTCGGGCGCTATTGGAGGCTTGGTGAACGTGGTGAATGAACGCATTCCGCCGGCGCTGGAGCGGAAGCTGACCGGCCAGGCCGAAGCGCGCTACAGTACTGTCGACGACGGCAAGGCGACTTCCGGCACCATCGACGGCGCCATCGGCAAAGTAGCGCTGCATCTGGATGCCAACACGCGCCAGACCGGCGACTACAAGATCCCGGGCAACCGTATCGAAGGCGATCCGGACTCGGCTTCCGGCCGGCTGCCGCATTCGGGCACCAAGGAAAAAGGCGCCGGTTTTGGCGGTTCCTATATCGATAGCTGGGGCTATGTCGGTGCATCCGTATCGGGCCTGGACAACAAGTACGGCATTCCAAGCGAGGAAGGCTCGACGATCGACCAGCACCAGACCCGTTACGACATCGACAGCCTGTTCAAAAACCCGCTGCCAGGCATCGAGTCGGCCAAGTTCAAGGCTGGCTACACTGATTACCGCCACGCCGAACTGGGCGACGACGGCCAGCCGGAAGTGCTGTTCAAGAATCGCGCGATCGAAACCCGCGCAGAAGCTGTGCACAAGGGTATCGGCGGCTGGCATGGCACCTTCGGCATGCAGACCGAATTGACGCACTTCTCCGCCCTGAGCGCGGAAGGCGGGCCTGACACTGTTCCGGTCACCCGTTCGAATTCGACCGCCGGTTTCCTGGTCGAAGAAAAGGAATGGGGCCCGGTGCGCGTCAACGCCGGCCTGCGCCTGGAACGCGTGAAACGCGAGCCGGTGAGTGGCCTGGACCGCTCGTTCTCGCTGCAAAGCGGCGCCCTGGGCGCGCTATGGTCGTTCATGCCGGGTTATGCGACGGGCCTGACGCTGTCGCGCGCCCAGCGTGCTCCGTCGACCGAGGAACTGTATTCCGGCGGCCCGCACGATGCCACCATCACTTTTGACCAGGGCGACCCAAACCTGCGCAAGGAGACGTCGCGCAACATCGAATTCTCGCTGCAAAAGACCGCAGGCCTGATTCGCTGGAAAGCCAACCTGTTCCATAACAGTATTTCGGACTTCATCTACGGCCACATCACCGGCCGCACGCTCGATGAAGA